>VBKE01000008.1:0-42054 GCA_005879605.1 Deltaproteobacteria bacterium | reverse complement strand
GAAAACGTGGGATCCGTCCGCAGACACGGCTGGAACGGAGACAACTTGCTCCCGCAAGACCGGTATCCGTAAAACAGATGGTTATATATTTGCGCCTGCTGTCTCCACCACCTGGTCGACGGTGCCGACCTCAGAACGAATCCTTGCGTACTGAGCCCGCAGATCGACGATGGGAATCTTGTAGGGGCTCGGACTAGACACTGGTTTTGACGGCGGGGGATTGACCTTTGAGCGTGCTTTCTGCGACTTCCGCGAGCAGTTGATCCTGCTCGTGATCCAAGGCAAACACCCGGAACTGGACGACTTTAGACGGAATAAATTCAAAAAGTTCGGCAAGCGATTCTTTCGTAATCTCGCCGGTTGATGGATCAAAGATATGAATCTGTTTTTTACCCATGGCGAAGGGATTTTCCGGGCGCGGATCCTGGGTGGCCATGTCAACGCGGAACATCAGATCCCGCGCTGCAGCAGGCAAGGACGAGCGGATTCTCTTCTCCCAATCCGTATCCTGGATCAGAGCCACGCCGTAATGAAGCTCGTTCAGCGATAGGGTCCGGTCATAGGCCATCTTCCATTTCACTTCACGGTGCAGAACGGTTTCCCATTCCTTGGCCAACGCCTCGAGCTCACCCTTGTTGCGCCGCCAGCGGGAGACCTCCTCGAGCAGCGACCAGTCCGTCAGGTAGAGATATTCATCCATATGTTCTAGCGGATTGCCGGGAAAGAGCACTCGCATGGTTTCGGGAAAAATCTCTCTTAGGTGAAGGTCGATGGCCCGTGTCGTGCGGTGATAGTAAACGTTCGTGTAAAGATAAAGTCGGGCGTTGAGAAACATGGTTAGCGCGCTGTTGCCGGCCTTGTGCAGGGTCAACCCCTTGGGGGAGAAGAAAGTGTAGTGAATCAGGCGTTCCCGATCGATGGGGCCGATGGCTACCCCGCACATGTAAGAATCCCGCGAAACGTAATCGAGATTGTCGAAAGTGAAGATGCCGCCGGTCAGCGGTTGCAGGAGCCTCACCCAGTTAGGTTTGCGCTGATCTTCCCCGCCATTCTTCTTGATGGGAAAGGCAACGTCCTCGGGACGGAGTTCTTCCCCAGGGGCGAACGGCCCGCTGGGGCTACGCCGCAGCTGTCGAATGATTTCGCCGAGATGCTTTTGAATAATCGTCTGTCCGAGATCTTCGTGGGTGAGATTGTAACCGTGGAGAAAGTTGTCGTCGAAAAAATGGCCGAAGGGGCCATGTCCGACATCGTGGAGCAGTCCGGTAACACGCATGTACTCCTCAATGAACGGTGCCGATGGACACTCGTCGCCCAGGACTTTGCGCAGCGATGGATAGAGATGTTTGGCAAACTCGCCGGCCAAGTGCATGGCGCCTAAGGAATGCTGAAAGCGGCTATGCTCCGCGGAGGGAAAGACCCAACGTGCGCTTTGCAGCTGGTAAATATAGCGCAGCCTTTGCACCCACGCGGAGTCGATCAGCGCTTTCTCCGTTACCTCCCCCTTTTTTTCGGGAACGGTAAACTGCATATAGCGGTGGATGGGATCGGCAATCAGCGCCGTTCCCTCATATTCGCTATCGATGAGCTGCGCCATAGCCTTCTATTACACTTCGAAAATCAACTGAGCGGTCCACTGGTTCCCGGTTTTTGCCATTCGGCTCTGATGATAGGCCACCGCGGAGATTTCCTGCTTGATCTCGTGACGGTCCGGGTCAATCTTCTCACCGCAGACTTCCGCTTTGACTATTGTATCCTTAACTTCGCGGATTTGGAATTCTTTCAGTAAATAGCCGCTTCCCTGATAAAGATAGAGTAGTTCGCGCATCCAGTTGACCAAGAGATCATCACGATCCATGCCCTCAACCTCGAGCGGCAGTCGGTCTTTGATCTCGATCTTCTCGATCTCGGTCATGACATCAAACAGGGCGTAGGCCGAGTTCGCAAACAGATCCGCCTGGGAGTTACCGACAATCCTCACAGCCAATTCAGATTGTCGGGTTGTCAATCGGTATTTCTTTTGGTTGTCCATCTTCCATCAGCCTTGGAATCGCGGTGGGCTTCCCTGTCTCCTTCCGCGCTCAGATCGAGCAGCGAGCGGCGGCCTTTAACATCATCGTCCAGTCGTTGCCGGATATCCGGGCGGGCATAGCATCCAACACAAGTAAAAATATCGATTGGCTGGGTCAGCTTGAGATAGCGGTGGGGCAATGCATCCTGTCTAGGGTTTATGAAGAAGTCCCATTCTGTGTTGCCCGTATGAAGTCGATAGTACTCTACGTGATAACTCTTCTGTCTGTGAGTGGTCTCCCGAACCTGTCTGCCGCAGTGAAAGCACTGCATGTGTGGCGTCTACTTATACCCGGTTTATGAGGCTCGCCGCAAATCCTGCACCAAAGCCGTTATCGATATTGACCACCGTAACCCCAGCCGCGCATGAGTTGAGCATTCCTAACAACGCCGCGAGTCCGTTGAAACTTGCCCCATAGCCGACGCTCGTAGGTACGGCGATTACCGGCTTGTCAATCAATCCAGCGACGACGCTCGGCAGCGCGCCTTCCATACCCGCAACCACTATTAACACAGAGGCCGCGTCTAACCGCAGACGGTTCTCCAACAACCGATGAATGCCTGCAACGCCGACGTCGAACAGTCTTTCCACCCGATTAGCCATCATGGTCGCCGTGAGTGCCGCTTCTTCCGCCACTGGAATATCTGAAGTCCCCGCGCAAACCACCAGCACCGTACCCTTGCCGGAGATTTTGATCGGCCTGCCAACCCAGGTCACGGCGCGCGCCGCAAGGTGGTATTTCAAGCCGGGGACGAGGTTTCTCAGGCTTGCCATCTTGTCGGCTGAAAGACGGGTCACCAAAACATTGGCTTTGCGCCGGCGCAGGGCACGTACGATGGCAGCGATTTCCTTGGGCTCCTTGCCTTGGCCCATAATCACCTCGGGAAATCCTTGACGCAGGGCGCGGTGATGGTCGACCTTGGCAAAGCCGAGATCCTCGAAGGGAAGATGGCGCAATCGCGTTACGGCCTGGGAAACACTAAGGTGTCCCCGCCGTACTTTTTCCAGGAGTTCTATTAGCCGCTCCGAGTCCACTGATTATTCTGATTTGCCAATCACAGGCGAAGTGTAATTTATCATAATCGGGCTAATACTTTTTGAAATGGTCATGACCCTCTGCCCGGATAGAGAGCGGTTTGCCAGCGCTATCGAGCACCGTGATACCCGCGCGAGCAGAAACGCACGTCCCGATGCGAGTCATGACCAGATCGGCGGTCCCATGCTGCAATTTCGCAATGCGCGAGCGGTTACGGGGTGGCGCGCAAAACAGCAGCTCATAGTCTTCACCGCCAGTCAGCGCGGGACGTGTGCCCTCTTTTCCGCAGAGAGCACGATAGGCTGGTGACAGCGGTAACTTCTCTTCCCAGAGCACCGCACCGATTTTGCTGACCTTGCAGATGTGACCGAGGTCTTGAAGCAGCCCGTCGCTGACGTCGATCATCGCGGTTGCCAATCTTTCTCGCGCCAGGAGAGTCCCAGCAGCAACCTTGGGGGTGGGTCGATGGTGACGGGCTAACAGATAGGCGGCGGGTCCGCGCTCGGGTTGAGGTGATTTGCTCTTTAATAACTTCAGGGCTAGAGCAGCGTCCCCAATGGTTCCAGTGACATAAACGTCATCGCCGATTTTCGCACCCGCTCGTGTGACGGGGCGATATGGCGCGTGGCCGATGAGACAAGCTGAAATCAGCAGCAAATCAGCGAGATTCGTGTCTCCTCCCACCAAGGCGACTCCGTTTTTTTTCGCCAGGGAGCGAATGCCGCGATAGAACTCGTCGATATCTTCGCTGCGAAATCTCGCTGGAATACCGAGGGAGAGGATCAGGTAGGCCGGTGTCCCACCCATGGCGGCTATGTCACTTAAATTGACCGCCACCGCCTTGTAACCGAGCGCAAATAGGGACGTCCATTTGAGATCGAAATGGACGCCTTCGATTAAGAGGTCCGACGTAATCAACAAGGAGCCAAATTTGCTCGCAACCCACGCAGCATCATCGCCAATACCAAGCAAGACGCCGCGACTTTTGGGCGTGGCGCGACGAACCCTCTCGATCAGACCGAATTCTCCTAGCCGACTTAGTTTCATTGAGCGGTGGCTACTAGTCTTGGCTGGTCAGGAGGTCAGTACTTTACAGCATGAGGAAAGCTGTCTGTGGATCGGCTAGGGCCGGAGCGGAATAGATCGCTCTCTGTGATTCTTTCGAAGAAGTCTCTCGCGTTTCAAAGACTTTCCCTTACGTGACTTCGTTTTCGGGGCGGACACATGTTTGGTTTTGCGAGCGCCGTTTTGTCTGTCCAGCAGAGCAATCTGCAGTACGTCCGACATGTTCTCGGCGATGACCCAGTGGAGTTTCCGGCGCAAAGGCTTCGGGATTTCATCCAAGTCCTTTTTATTTCTATCGGGTACAATGACGGTCTTGATCCCGGCGCGGAAGGCCGCCAAGCACTTTTCCTTTAGGCCGCCGATAGGTAGCACACGACCGCGCAAGGTAATCTCGCCGGTCATCGCGACGTCCCGACTCACGGGCCGCTTGGTCAGCGCTGAAATGAGCGCGGTGGCCATCGTAATGCCGGCGGAGGGTCCATCTTTTGGAATCGCGCCGGCGGGAACGTGAATGTGAATGTCGAGCTTTTGGTAAAAGTCCTCTTCGATGCCCAGCTTCGCGGCGTGGGCGCGGGCGTAACTCACCGCCGCCTGCGCCGATTCCTTCATCACATCGCCGAGTTGTCCGGTCAGGGTTAAGTTCCCGCGCCCCTTCGACAGCGAGGCTTCCACGTAAAGGACCTCACCGCCCGTGCTGGTCCAGGCGAGTCCGGTTGCGACGCCGATCTCGTGGTGTTCTTGTTCCGCCTCCGGAAGGAACTTCGGCGCGCCGAGAAATGAATGGATGTTCGCCCGCGTGATGCGGGTCAGCTCTCTTTTCCCTTCCGCAACCTTGCGCGCGACTTTGCGGCAGATGGACGCGATCTCGCGTTCCAGGTTGCGCAGGCCGGCTTCTTTGGTGTACTCGGCGATAATGCGCAACACCGCGTCATCGGAGAGCTCCAAGTGTTTTGTGGAAATTCCGTTGTCTTCGAGCTGTCTCGGAATCAGATATTTGCGGGCGATCTCCAGTTTCTCTTCGTTGGTGTAGCCGGACAATTGAATGACTTCCATTCGATCCGCAAGCGCCGCCGGCACGGGATCCAGAAGATTCGCCGTGCAAATAAACAAAACATTGGAGAGATCGAATGGCAAATTCAGATAGTGATCGCTGAAAGTATGGTTCTGCTCCGGATCTAAAACTTCGAGTAGCGCCGCCGACGGATCACCACGAAAGTCGGCGCCAACTTTATCGATTTCATCCAGCATGAAGACGGGATTGTTCGAGCCGGCTTGCTTAACCCCTTGGATGATACGGCCGGGCAGCGCGCCGACATAGGTTCGTCGATGGCCGCGAATTTCCGCTTCGTCGCGAACGCCGCCTAGGGAGACCCGCACGCAGTTTCTTCCCAACGCGCGCGCAATGGATCGTCCGAGAGAGGTTTTGCCGACTCCCGGCGGGCCGACGAAGCAAAGAATCGGTCCTTTGATTTTGCGACGGAGCTTGTTGACGGCCAGATACTCAAGAATTCGCTCTTTGATTTTCTCCAGATTGTAATGATCTTCGTCCAAAACCTGCTTGGCTTTTTTGATATTCAGATTGTCTTTGGTTTTCTTGCTCCAGGGCAGGTCCACCAGCCAATCCAGGTAAGTCCGAACCAGGGACGCCTCGGATGACTCCGGGTGCATCTGCTCTAGCCGCCGAAGCTGCTTATCCGCCTCACGCTTCGCTTCCGTGGGCATCTTCGCTTTTTCGATCTGCTTTTTAAGTTCACTTAATTCTTCTGCCCGCTCGTCTCCTTCGCCCAATTCTTGCTGAATCTGCTTTAGCTGTTCACGCAGGAAGTAATCCCGCTGGGTTTTGCTCATCTCCTCTTTCGCTTGGTTCTGAATGCGTGCCTGCATCGTCGAAAGTTCCAACTCGCGAGTGAGGAGCTCATTGACTTTCTTCAACCGCTCAATGGGATCGAAGATTTCCAGGATTGCCTGGCTTTCCTCAATCTTGAGCCGGAGGTTCGAAGCCACCAAGTCCGCCAAAACCCCCGGATCGCTAATATTGTCTGTGACCATCACGATTTCGGGCGGCAAATTCTTTAGGTTTAAGATCTGTTCGATCTTCTCCTTGGCAGTGCGCATGAGCGCTTCCACCTCGATGGGCACTTCCGGCAATGTCGGTTCGATCACCTTGCGAATTTTGACTTCAAAAAACGGTCGCTCACGGAGACAGGTGTCGATCTCGCCCTTGGAGAGACCTTGGACGAGGATCTTCACCCGGCCGTCGGCCAGTTTCAGCATTCGCATGATTGAAGCGATGGTGCCGACTCGATGAATAGCCGCTGCATTCGGATTCTCCTCGGCGGAGTTTTTTTGCGCGACGAGAAAAATCAGCCGGTCTCGCGAAAGCGATTCTTCGACGGCGCGAATCGACACGTCGCGACCGACAAAAAGCGGCAGCATCATGTAGGGATAGATAACGATGTCGCGAATCGGTAAGAGTGGAAGGACGTCAGGGATCTCCACCTGAGAACCCCTGTTCTCCGAACTTTCAACTTTCCATTCGGGTTCGCTCATAATATTTGCGTTCCTTTGATCAACTTAATCACAGTAGTTAGAGCGGCCAACAAAAATCTCCCGCCTCACGTGGTTTTACGGGACAAGTTGAGGAATAAGAGAGGAGACTCAGGTGGAGTATTTGATATTGCTGTGAGCAGCGACAGTTAACCAAATAGCTCCTTCATTTTATCGAAAAAGCCCTTGGTGAGTGGGTTCACATCTTCTCCGCCCAGAGCGGCGAACTCCTTTAGAAGTTCCTTTTGGCGGCCTGTAAGATGAGCGGGGGTTTCCACGGTCACTCGCACGTGCTGATCGCCCTGATGGTACCCTTGAACATCCTTAACACCTTTGCCTTTCATCCGAAAGACCTTGCCTGTCTGTGTACCGGCAGGGATTTTCATTTTGACCTTGCCGTCTAGAGTGGGAACATCGATTTCTGCGCCCAGGGCAGCTTGCACAAAACTGATGGGAACTTCACAGACGATGTCCAAGTTGTCGCGCACAAAAATGGGGTGGGGCTCCACTTGAATAACAACGTACAGATCACCGGGCGATCCGCCCGCTGGACCGGTTTCCCCTTCGCCTCTCAATTTCAGACGAGAACCGGTATCCACGCCGGCAGGAATTCTGACGCTCAGCGTGTGCAATTTGCGCACTCGGCCTGCGCCCCCGCAACTGGCGCAGGCCTCTTTGATCACGGTCCCTTGGCCGTGGCATTGGTTGCATGTCCGGGAGACGCTGAAGAATCCTTGCTGAAAATTGATTTGGCCTCTGCCGCGGCAGGTCGGGCAAGTCTGGGGTGCGGTGCCTGGCTTGGCGCCGCTGCCGTGACAGGTTTCACAAGGTCCATGTCGAGGGATTTTGATCTTTTTCTCGGTACCGGAAACGGCTTCTTCGAAGGAAAGCGTCAAATTGTAACGGAGATCTTCACCCCTGCCGCGGCTGCGGCGCCGGCCCGTGCCGCCCCCGAAGAATTCGCCAAAGATATCACCAAAGATATCTTCGAAGCCCGCCGTGAAGTCGAAACCTCCCGCGAAAGGTCCTGTATCGCCGAAGGCTGCATGGCCGAACTGATCATACTGCGCCCGCTTCTGCGGATCTGAAAGAACTTGATAGGCCTCGGAAACCAGCTTGAAATTCTCCTCCGCCGGTTTGTCGCCGGGATTGCGATCCGGATGATATTGCAGAGCGAGCTTCCTGTAGGCTTTTTTGATCTCTTCTTCACTGGCGTTACGATTAACGCCGAGCAGTTCGTAATAGTCCTTTTTGCCGTTCAAGCCACAACCCCTACTGCTGCATCTTTTTTAGCTCATTCTATAAACAAGAAAGCCCCTCTCCTCAAATATCAGTGGGAGTAGGGGCTTCCCGTGATTGATTATTACTTTTGGGCTTACCCCTGCTAATCTTTGACCTCCTCGAAATCCGCATCCACCACGTCATCTCTTTTCTTCTTTTCGCCGCCGCCGGCTTGACCATCTGCTTGCGTAGATCCCTGCTGCTGTGCCGACTGTTGTTGCGAAGCCTTTGCGTACATCGCCTCCGCCAGCTTGTGCGACGACTGACTCAGTTGTTCGGCTGCAGTGCGCATAGCTTGGGCATCTTGACCTTCCAATGCCTGTTTGGCTTTTTTCAGCGCGTCCTCGATGGTTTCTTTAACGCTTACATCCAGGTCGCCGTCATACTCTTTGAGAGATTTTTCAGTCGAATACACCAGGGAGTCCAAGTGATTGCGCGCTTCTACCGTTTCTTTACGCTTTTTGTCTTCGGCGGCGTGGGCTTCAGCGTCTTTGACCATTTGCTTGATCTCATCTTCGCTTAGGCCACTGGACGCCGTGATCTTAATAGATTGTTCCTTGCCTGTACCCAGGTCTTTGGCCCCGACATGGACAATACCATTGGCATCGATATCGAAAGTCACCTCGACTTGCGGCACACCACGCGGAGCCGTCGGAATACCAATCAAGTCAAACTGCCCGAGCAACTTGTTGTCAGCCGCCATCTCGCGCTCGCCTTGGAAAACGCGGATCGACACCGCCGTCTGGTTGTCTTGGGCGGTGGAGAATATCTGGCTCTTCTTCGTCGGGATCGTTGTGTTGCGTTCGATCAGTTTGGTAAAAACGCCACCTAAGGTCTCGATACCAAGGGAAAGCGGCGTTACGTCCAAGAGCAACACGTCCTTTACTTCGCCCTTAAGAACGGCGCCTTGGATCGCCGCTCCCACCGCGACGACCTCATCTGGATTAACCCCTTTGTGAGGATCTTTACCGAAGATCTTCTTCACCCGCTCCTGCACTGCGGGCATGCGGGTCATGCCGCCGACTAGGATGACTTCATGGATATCACTAGGAGAGAGGCCAGCGTCCTTCAATGCTTGACGGCAAGGACCCTCGGTGCGGTCGATTAAATCGGCGCAGAGTGCCTCCAGCTTAGATCGAGTCAACTTTATGTTGAGATGTTTCGGTCCTTGCTGGTCTGCGGTAATGAACGGCAGATTGATGTCCGTCTCCATGGACGAGGAGAGCTCGCATTTGGCCTTCTCAGCGGCCTCTTTGAGGCGCTGCAGGGCCATGCGGTCCCTGCGTAGGTCTATTCCCTGATCCTTTTTGAACTCGTCCGCCAAGTAATCAATCACTCTTTGATCGAAATCTTCGCCGCCCAAGAAGGTATCTCCATTGGTGGCTTTGACTTCAAAGACACCGTCGCCCAATTCCAAAATCGAAATGTCGAAGGTTCCACCGCCCAGGTCGAAGACCGCGATTTTTTCATCTTTCTTCTTGTCCAATCCATACGCCAAAGATGCCGCGGTAGGTTCGTTGATAATGCGCAGAACATTCAAGCCGGCGATGCGACCTGCGTCTTTGGTAGCTTGCCTTTGGCTGTCGTTGAAGTAGGCCGGTACGGTAATCACTGCCTCGGTAACTTTTTCGCCGAGATAGTCTTCCGCGGTTTGCTTCATTTTTTGCAAGATAAAAGCCGATATTTCGGCTGGACTATACTGCTTGCCGCGAATTTCCACCCACGCGTCGCCGTTGTCATTGCGCACAACCTTGTAGGGTAGGACTTTAGCCGCTTTTTGAACCATGGGGTCGTCGCTACGCCTCCCGATTAAGCGCTTAACAGCAAAAATAGTATTTTCCGGGTTGGTGATGGCCTGCCTTCTTGCGATTTGTCCTACCAATCTTTCACCGCTGTCCGTAAAGGCAACAACGGAAGGGGTTGTGCGACTCCCTTCGGCATTCGCGAGAACATTGGGGTCTCCGGTCTCCATGATTGCCACACAGGAGTTGGTTGTCCCTAAGTCAATTCCAATAACTTTTGCCATCTTAATTACTCCTCAAGGATTTGCTCAAATTACAAACAAATTAACAAATGTTATTTAATCATCGGCAGATCCGTTTTCAACCTCGCTCCTGCCGTTTTTTTTCTCTTTTATTTTTGGCTGCTTAGATACACTTACCAGGGCGGGGCGAAGCAGTCTGTCGTGAAGCAGGTAACCCTTATGGTGTTCTTCCACAACCGTATTCGGCTCGTGGTCCTCGCTTTCCACTTGAGCCATGGCCTCGTGTTTTCCCGGATCGAAAGGCTGTCCGACGGCAGAGATTTGGACTACCCCATGCCTGCTCAGGATATCGAACAGTCCTTTGAGAACCATTTCGACTCCTTCCACTAAAGGCTCGCCGTTTCCACCGCCCTTAGCATGAGCAATCGCCCGTTCCAGATTATCCAGAATTGGGAGGATCTCTCGGATCAAAACTTCGTTGGCAAAACGAATTGCGTCATCTCTTTCCCGGGTTGTTCGTTTTTTGAAGTTTTCTAGCTCTGCGACTTGGCGAAGGAAGCGATCATGGTTATCTTGGGCTTCTTTTTCTTTTGCTTCCAACTGCTCACGCAGCTTTGCCAGCTCTGACTCCTCGGCCTGAGGTTCTTCAGCCAGAGAAGGCTCAACCACTTCATTATCTGCGGCTTTTTCGTCTCCGGTCGCCTCGTTAATTCTTTTCTTTTCTTCCGACATTCCCTGGGTTTCCTACCGTAATAGTGGTGAGAAGCTAATCATGGCACCTGTCATTGTCAAGTTCCAGTCTACAAAAACTCTTGATATTCTAATTACTTGTCCATACTAATAAAAAATGATAAATTTCTTCTAATCGATTCGAGCAAATAGTCCATGCTTCATAGTCATGTCACCCCGGCCATTGTTCTCCGTGCCCGGTCTTTAGGGGAGTCTGACAAGATCGTGTCTTTTCTCACCGAGACTCACGGGAAAGTTACTGGTATTGCGAAGGGAGCAAAGCGTTCGCGTAAACGTTTCGTAAACTCTCTGGAACCTTTTTCTTTGGTTAATCTGTGCTTCCGAGATCGCCTGCAAAATAGCTTGGCCTTCATTATAGCTTCTGATCTCCTGCGAAGCTTCAAACAGCTAGCGACTACCCTAGAAAAAATTTCTTTTGCTTCGTACATAGTCGAGGTCACCGACGGATTGATTGGTGAACGGGATGAGAATCCTCTGGTTTTCCGACATCTGAGAGACGGCCTCGGATATTTGGATGAGCACGGCGCGTCTCTCAGGTTTCTTACGGCGTTTGAGCTCAAACTTCTTCAGTTGGCGGGATACCAGCCTTTACTGGACAGATGTAAACGTTGCGGCAAAGATCGCCGTGATAGGCTTACAGATCGATGGCATTTTAGTCCCAGGGATGGCGGGATCCTTTGCGAGACCTGTTCGCGGTGGACCAAGGAAATCTTGCCTCTTGCTGCAAAAGCGCTCGAAGTGTTGGTGGACCTTCAGGTAGAAAGGAGTACGACCTTTCCTTGTATGTTACTGTCCTCTTCGGTAGTAAAGGAAATTCGGTTTGTTATGCAACGATTTATTCAGTTCCACATGGATCGGGAGATCAAATCGTCCTCCTTTCTAAATGATTTCTCTATAATGTAGAGCAATCTAGAGCCGCGCTGCCTACTCCACAAGCATAGGCAGCCACGCAAGAAACACAACCAGAGCCGCAACGAGGATCTATGGGCAAACAGAAAAAGATCATCTATTCCTTCGGCAACGGTAAAGCCGAAGGCAAAGCAACTATGCGCGACCTCCTTGGCGGCAAGGGAGCGGGTCTGCACGAAATGACTCGCATCGGAGTTCCGGTGCCACCGGGATTTACGATCACAACCGACGTCTGCACCTACTATTACGCACATCACCGGCAGTATCCAAAAGGATTAGAATCGGAAGCCGATGCCGCCCTTGCAAGAGTGGAAAAAATTCTCGGCCGTCGTTTTGGTGATGCCGAGAACCCTTTGTTGGTGTCGGTCCGTTCCGGCGCAAGGGAATCAATGCCCGGGATGATGGATACGGTTCTCAATCTTGGGCTCAATGATCAAACAGTCCAGGGATTGATCCAGCGAACTCGGAATCCTAGATTCGCCTATGACTCCTACCGCCGCTTTGTGCAGATGTACGCGGATGTGGTTCTAGGACTCAAACCCAAAGACAACAACGAAAATGATCCGTTTGCAGCGATTATAGATTCCCAGAAAAAACGTCGCGGTGTTCATTTCGACAGCGAATTGGACGCTGAAGATCTAAAAGAAGTCGTGGCGGCGTTCAAAGCAGAAGTCAAGGATCGGTCAGGAAAAAACTTCCCCGATGATCCGCGCGATCAACTCTGGGGAGCGATCGGCGCGGTGTTTGGTTCGTGGAATAACGATCGCGCCATTGCTTATCGCGAGCTCTATCATATCCCACACCACTGGGGGACAGCCGTCAATGTGCAAGCCATGGTTTTTGGAAACCTTGGCGAAAGATGCGCCACGGGTGTTGCTTTCACGCGCAACCCTTCCACCGGCGAAAAAGAGTTCTACGGTGAGTTTCTCGTCAACGCTCAGGGAGAAGATGTGGTCGCCGGTATCCGAACTCCCAGGCCTATTGCGGAACTCAAAACGGTTATGCCCAACGCCTACACCGAGTTACAAAAGGTCTGCAGAATTCTCGAGAAACATTATCAGGATATGCAGGACATTGAGTTCACCATTGAGAATGACAAACTTTGGATGCTGCAAACCCGCACCGGCAAGCGGACCGGCTTCGCCGCGGTGCGCATCGCTGTCGATATGGTCGAAGAGCGGATCATTAGCAAGGAAGAAGCGCTCTTGCGGATTGAACCGGATCATCTGAATCAACTGTTACGGCCGGTGTTCGACAATAAAGACAAGGAACAGGCCTCTCGAGAGGGACGGATCTTAGCGAAGGGATTGCCTGCCGGGCCCGGAGCCGCCACGGGACAGATCGTATTTCACGCTGAAGACGCGGTGGCGTGGAGGAAAAATGGCGAACGGGTAGTGCTCTGCCGGATTGAAACGAGCCCCGACGACATTCGCGGCATGGAAGCTGCCCAGGGGATTCTCACAGCCCGGGGCGGGATGACATCCCATGCCGCTCTGGTGGCGCGACAAATGGGGAAAGTGTGTGTGGCCGGATGCGAGGCTTTACAGATCGATTATTCCGAACGGTTGATGCACGTTGGTGAAACGACATTAAAAGAAGGAGAGTGGATCTCCGTCGATGGGAGTACGGGAGAAGTTGTAAAAGGCGAGATTCGCACACTCCCGTCGGAAGTCCTTCAAGTACTGTTAGGCGGCACGCTGGCGCCGAAAGAATCCCGTGTCTATCAGCAATATGCAAAACTCATGCGGTGGGCGGATGCAGCCCGTGAACTTGGTGTTCGCACCAACACCGATCAACCCGATCAGGCTCGAGTCGCCATGGCCTTTGGCGCAGAAGGTATCGGCCTATGTCGCACCGAGCACATGTTCTTTCAGGGAGATAGGATCCAAGCGGTTCGCGAGATGATCTTGGCCGATGACGAAGCCGGGCGACGACGCGCGCTGGCCAAACTCCTGCCCATGCAAAGAGAAGACTTCAAGAGTATCCTCGAAATCATGGGGAGTCTTCCGGTGACCATTCGTACGTTAGATCCGCCGCTTCACGAGTTCCTTCCCAAAAGCGAAGAGGAAGTTAGAGAGCTAGCGCAAGTCATGGGGGTGCCGATCAAGCTGCTGCAGGAGAAGGTGACCGTGCTCCAAGAATTCAACCCCATGCTCGGACACCGGGGTTGCCGGTTAGGAATTTCTTACCCAGAAATAACTGAGATGCAGGCCCGCGCGATTTTTGAGGCGGCTTGCGAACTGCGCAAATTGGGCAAGAATCCATTTCCGGAAGTGATGATCCCGTTGGTCGGTTCCCAAGAGGAATTACGTGCGCAGCGAGAGATCGTTGAACAAGCCGCGCAAGAAACAATGAAGTCCTACGGCGTCAAAGTTCGCTACCTCATCGGTACGATGATCGAGCTGCCAAGAGCCTGTCTCGTGGCCGACGAAATTGCCCACGAAGCGGAGTTTTTCTCTTTTGGCACCAACGACCTGACTCAGACCTGTTTGGGTTTGTCACGAGACGACGCTGGAAAATTTCTGCCGACCTATGTGCTGGAAGGCCTCCTACCTCAGGATCCGTTCGTTACTATCGATCAGGAGGGTGTAGGCGCTCTCATGCGGATTGCCGTGGCCAAAGGGCGCAAGACGCGGAAAGATTTGGAGATGGGGATTTGTGGCGAGCACGGGGGGGATCCAAAATCCGTGGCGTTTTGCCATGAGATCGGCCTTGATTATGTGAGCTGCTCTCCGTATCGGGTTCCGGTTGCAAAACTGGCCGCCGCGCAAAGCGCCTTGCGTAAAAAAGCTTAGGCTTTTCGGCTACTTGATATCCTAAACGTCCCTTCGTAGAGCCTCCTTCTTTTAACGATTTTATTGACATACCAATGCTCTTTTAAGATAATGACCTACTTTCCGATTGCTAAACTCGCATGGAACCACGCATCGCAGAACTTTTGGTCCGGGGTGGTCTTGTCACCCGGGAACAGCTCAAGCAGGCGCAAGAGAAGGAGCGAGATAATGGCTCCAGCGTCATTCGGGAGCTTCTGCGCCTCGGTTTTGCCACCGAAGACAATTTAACCGAGTTTCTCGCCAAACAGTTTGGCATTGAAAAAATTGAGCTTAATCCGAGCGCGATCGAAGATGCGGTCTTCAGTTTGGTACCGCCGCAATTGATTCAAAAGCACCAGCTTGTCCCCCTGAAACTTCTCGGTTCTTCGTTGACAGTTGCGATGGCTGATCCAACGGATCTGGTTGCCATCAACGAGGTCAAGTTTATCACAGGCTATGGGGTGCGGGTTGTGTTGGCTTCTCCATCGGCGATCAAGAAAGCTCTGGAGCAACGCTTCGGCGGAGTTGGTCACTACGACGAGGTTCTCAAGAAATTCAGCGATGGCGAAATGGAGATCATTCCCGAAGCCGATGACGTGAGCCTTCAAGAACTCCAGCAGGCCACCATGGAAGCCCCGGTGGTTACCTTGGTTAACGCCATCTTGGCCGACGCCGCCAAACGCAGGGCGAGCGATATTCATATCGAGCCTTACGAAAAGGTTTTCCGAGTGCGGTTTCGTGTCGATGGCGTCCTTCAAGAAATCATGTGCCCTCCCCTGCGGCTCAAAAATCCTCTAGTGTCCCGGCTCAAGGTAATGGCCGGTCTTGATATCGCCGAGCGCCGGCTGACTCAAGACGGCCGCATCAAGTTGAAGATGGGTGTGGGTGGAGAGCTGGATATCCGCGTTTCCGTCCTTCCCACGCTCTTTGGCGAGAAAGTCGTGATGCGGCTGTTAGATAAATCCAATCTTCAACTCGACATGGCGAAGCTCGGGTTTGATCCCCAGACTCTCAAGGATTTCCAGGAAGCGATTCATAAACCTTACGGCATGATACTGATTACTGGCCCCACGGGAAGCGGTAAATCAACCACGCTCTATTCGGCTCTCTCGGAGCTGAATAAGCCGGATGTGAATATTTCCACCGCCGAAGATCCCGTCGAGTACAATTTAATGGGCATCAATCAGGTGCAGGTGCGGGAACAAATCGGGCTGAGTTTCGCCGCCTGTCTGCGCTCCTTTCTACGACAAGACCCAGATATCATCATGGTTGGAGAGGTCCGTGACCTGGAGACTGCGCAAATCGCGGTGAAGGCGGCTTTGACCGGCCATTTGGTTTTGAGCACGTTGCATACCAATGACGCCCCGTCCACGGTGGATCGGCTGATCAATATGGGTGTGGAGCCTTTCCTGCTCACCTCATCTATTAATCTGATCGCCGCTCAGAGATTGGTCCGGAGCATTTGTGAAAAGTGCAAGGAGCCAGTGGAAGCAGGTTCAGATGCGCTGATCAATCTGGGTGCCGATGCTGCAGAAGTTGGTGCGGGTTTTCCCACGTTCCACGGGCGTGGTTGCGCCAACTGCAATGGGAGCGGTTATCGAGGTCGATTGGCGATCTACGAAGTCATGGTGCTGCACGAAACAACTAAAGAGTTAATCTTGCGAGGTGGGTCGACTGCCGAGCTAAAACGAGAGGCCGTAAAACTGGGGATGAGCACACTGCGGATGAGCGCTTTGCAAAAGGTCCGCGACGGACTGACCACTATTGAAGAAACCGCTCGTGTCACAGACAGCGACAAGGGTTTTGGATCGGTGTTTTCTTTGGGATTTTGATGCCCGTCAATCATGAGGTTTTCGGTTGCTTCCGCAGTAGCTAGACCAGCTATTTAGAAGAAAAAGCCATGCCGACGTTCGTTTGGGAAGGAAAAACCGCTCAGGGAAGAGCGATGAAGGGGGAGCTCGAGGCCCCCAATTTAGAAGCGGTTGTCACTGTTCTGCGCCACCGGAGAATCCGGCCGATACCGAACCGGATTCGCGAAAAGGGCAAGGGACTTGAAAAAGAAATTACCATTCCCGGTTTCGGCGAGAAAGTTAAAACGAAAGATTTGTCAATATTCACCCGTCAGTTTGCCACCATGATCGATGCCGGTCTGCCGATCGTTCAGTGCCTGGACATTCTGGGCGAGCAATCAGAGAGCAAACTGCTCCGCAACACGGTTCGTACCATTCGGCAAGATGTCGAGGGAGGTGCTACTCTGGCGGATGCTCTGAGGAAACATCCAAAGATTTTCGATGCCCTCTATATCAATATGGTTGAGGCCGGCGAGGCGGGGGGCGTTCTCAATACCGTTCTTAATCGTATCGCCCTGTTCATCGAGAAAGCAAATAAGCTCAAGAAAAAAGTCAAGGGGGCCATGATCTACCCCTGCGCCATTATTGCCGTGGCGGTCATTGTGGTTTCTATCCTCTTGATTTTCGTTATTCCGGTATTTGCCGAACTCTATGGCAGCATGGGTAAAGCTTTACCGGCTCCTACCCAAATCACGATCAATATCAGCAACTGGTTCGTCGCCAGCTGGTATTATTTGTTGCTCGCCTTAGGTGGCGTCGTGGCTGGGGTACGATTCTATTATCAAAGTGACCAGGGAAGAATAAACATTGATGGCTTGTTGCTGCGCCTGCCGGTGGTTGGCGATATGCTTCGCAAGGTAGCGGTCGCGCGTTTTTCTCAGAACATGGCGATTCTTCTGAGCTCCGGTGTTCCGATCTTGGAGGGACTGGCGATCACCGCTAGAACCGCCGGTAACAAAGTGGTGGAAAAGGCGATTATGGATAGCCGAGTGAGCATCAGCCAGGGGAAAACCGTTGCTGAACCGCTAGCGGAGAGCAAAATCTTTCCGCCGATGGTGTGCCATATGGTGGCGGTAGGCGAAACCACGGGCGGACTTGATGGTATGTTACGAAAAATCGCCGAGTTTTATGAAGAAGAAGTGGACGATGCCGTAGCCAGTCTGACCGCACTGATGGAGCCCATGATCATGGTTGTTCTAGGAGTTATTCTCGGCGGCCTGGTCATTTCAATGTATCTGCCCATATTCCAGTTGGGTTCTCTGGTCTCTTGAGAAGATTTCCCAATCGCGCTTCATTCGCGCCTCCGGAACGATCGAGTTCTTACTTTGAGTGACGAACGCAAAGATTTGACAGAAAAGATAAGATGGTTGCTTTTTCTTCGGGTCGTCATCTTGTCTTTTTTCCTGGGAGCGGCAGCGCTTTTTCACTTCTTCAAGGTAGAAGGCGATCCTCAATTCTATACGTTGTTGATTCCCTTGATTGTTGCCTATGGCATTTCCATGGGCTCCGTCTGGCTGCTTCCGCGAATTCCAAACCTTAGCTTCTTTGCCCATCTGCAAGTCGATTTCGACGTCCTTTTAATTACCGGTATCATCTGGATGACCGGCGATATCGCTAGTCCGTTCCCGTTCCTCTATAACCTGGCGGTGATGAACGGGGCGATCTTGCTGTTTTACCGCGGGGCGTTCTTCACCGCTGGTTTTTCGAGTCTGTGCTATGCGGCCCTTCTCACTGTTGCCGGAAGCTTGAACCGTGGAAGCGGGGCTCCTGTATCGGGGGCGATGCTGATGCCGGTCGTGCTTAATATCGGTAGTTTCTTCACAATCGCATGGCTCGGCGGATTTCTCGCTAGCAAACTAAGTGAAACAGAAAGACTGCTCAAAGAAAAACGGATCGATTACCAAGAGCTAGACGCGCTGAAAGAAACACTGCTGCAGGGAGTTGGGAGCGGCGTGGCGATTACCGACACGCAAGGGCGCATCAACTACTTCAATGGACCAGCGCAACACCTGACGTCGCTTCAAGAGGCAACGGTCAAGGGGAAAAAGCTGGATCAGATTTTCCCTGGGCTGACTTACAACTTCGACGGACGTCAAGAAGCGCGGCGAGTGATCGCGGAGGAAATCACTTTCACGGATCCTCAGGGACAGGCTAGGCAGATCCGTCTGACGGTGGCGCCTCTGAGCAACGCGGGCGAACAACTAATCGGCTTTATCTCGATCTTCGAAGACATCACCAGGCAGAAGGGATTCGAGGAAAAGGTTCGACTAGAAGAAGAGTTGCGGAAAGTCAGGGAGTTCGAGTTTCAGAATGTTCCTGCCGGAGTCGCTGACACGGATTTCCAATTCGAGGGAGTCATAGGCAAAAGCGGCGGCATGGAGAAAATTTATCACCTCATTCAAAAAGTCGCTGCGGGCAACGCCAATGTTCTAATTACCGGCGAAAGCGGAACAGGCAAGGAATTGGTGGCTCGCGCGGTCCATTACAACGGCCCGAGGCGAGAGGGACCCTTTGTGGCGGTCAATTGCGGCGCGATTCCCGAAACTCTCATCGAGAGCGAGCTATTCGGTCATGTCCGCGGGGCTTTTACCGGCGCCGTGTCGGACCGCGCCGGGCTTTTTAAGCAGGCGGATCAGGGGACCATATTCTTGGATGAAGTGGGCGAGCTCCCGCTCCATCTGCAGGTCAAGCTTTTGCGAGTTCTCCAGGAAAAGACTTTCGCGCCGGTCGGAGGAAACAAACAAGTCAAAGTCGACGTCAGGGTTATTTCCGCGACTAACCGAGACCTGCGCAAGGAAATGGAAGAGGGAAGATTCCGAAAGGACCTATTCTATCGCCTTAATGTCGTTCACATGGTCATGCCACCTCTGCGCAACCGGAAGGAGGATATTCCCGCACTGGCCCAATATTTCATTGGAAAATTTGCCGGCTCGCATGGCAAGCAAGTTGAAGAGATATCGAGCGGCGCCCTGAGGTATCTTTTGAATTATTCGTACTCTGGGAATGTGCGCGAGTTGGAGAATATCATCGAGCATGCCGTAGCGGTCACTCGCAAGAGTGTTTTAACCGAAGATGACTTGCCATCTCACGTCAAGGACGGGGTGTCCATCACAGAAGAGGCGGAGCTATTTGAGAAAACGGCTCCCGGAGGGGCGGATGTCTTCTTTAATAAAGGCTTGTCTCTCGACATCGAACTGGAAACCCACGAAAAGTGCATTCTGTTGGGAGCGTTGAAGCGAGCTAATGGAGTACAAAAGCGAGCCGCGGAGCTTTTGGGCATCAACTATAGATCCCTGCGGCATAGGTTGGAAAAATACGATCTGCTAAATTCCAAGAACCAAAATGTTCCTGATGAAGTGGGCGACGCTTAGTGACAAATTTTGTAACAACAGCTAGTTACTAAATACGTAATCCGAACTGCCGGTGTTTTCCAAAGAGGTCGTTCTCGCTGATAGTAGTGGTTATTTTTACTCGCACTCTACGAAACTGTCCCCATATCACCGCCGGTCCGGCTTTTGCGTGGCCTGCCGTTATACGTCGTACGCGAAAGGCTCTCAGAAGGGAGTGAAGAGAGGGATTGAAAGTAAAGCGTGTCCTGTCCTCAAACTGTTAATAATCGCAAGAGAGACCTTCCAGAATACGGAAAAAGGTAGCGAACACAGAGTAACAGATAAAATCAATTGAAAAATACAAGGAGATAGAATAATGCAGAAATTAAGATTGCAGAGCGAGTCAGGGTTTACGCTTATCGAACTTTTGGTCGTCGTGGCTATCATCGGCATTTTGGCGGCCATTGCAATTCCACAATTTTCAGCTTATCGGAAGCGGGGCTATGAAGCTCAGGTTAAATCAGACCTGAGGAACGCCGCTACTGCCGAAGAGGCGTACTTTGCCGCCAATCAACCGTCAGTATATAAGAGCGGTGCCTTCAGCAACGGGGTGCCGGCCGGGTATAATCAGACCGTAGGTGTAACCATGAATGCAGCCATAAACAATACCAATGGCACCTTCCTACTAACCGCAACGCATGCTAACTGCGCCGGCGTCAATTGGACCTATGCCAGCGTGGGCGGTGTAATCACCGGAGCAAGTGGCGGGTGCCCGTAAGCAAAGTAAGAACCGCAGCATCCGAGTCCTATCTTAAGAGGGGTAGGTCCAAACGGGAAGTAGAGCCGCAAGAATAAGGAAAATCTAGTGAATGATTGAACACAGAGTAACAGATAAAACCAATTAAAAAATAGAAATGGAGATAGAATAAATGCAGAAATTAAGATTGCAGAGCGAGTCAGGGTTTACGCTTATCGAACTTTTGGTCGTCGTGGCTATTATCGGCATTTTGGCGGCGATCGCGATTCCACAATTTTCGGCTTATCGTAAACGGGGCTATGAAGCTCAGGTTAAATCAGACCTGAGGAACGCCGCTACTGCCGAAGAGGCGTACTTTGCCACCACTCAACCGTCCGTATACAAGAGCGGTGCCTTCAGCAACGGGGTGCCGGCCGGGTATAATCAGACCGTAGGTGTAACCATGAACGCAGCGATAGACAATACCAATGGCACCTTCGTACTAACAGCAACGCATGCTAACTGCGCCGGCGTCAATTGGACCTATGCCAGCGTGGGCGGTGCAATCGCCGGAGCATCCGGTGGTTGCCCATAAGGCACGTTGCAATAACGAGCACTTGGTGTGACAAAAAGGGGTGGTCATTACGGCTCACCCCTTTTTTTCTGTGTAGTCAGATCGCTTCCCCTAACTGATTTCGTAATTGATATCTTATCGCAAGCTGCTTCATCGTGGTCCCAGTCCATGCGTAGTAACGAAGCTCCAGTTAGGGCCACGGTGGACAGAGTCTGCCTTGTACTGACAGTTTTTTTGATCCTTTGGTTTTGCCAAAACCTCATCTTCAGCGAGTCTGTGCCCTTTTTCCGCGACTTGAGTACTTACTTCTATCCAATGCGGTATAGCTTGTTTGAAGGTTACAGATCCGGAAAGCTGCCGCTTTGGGATCGCCACACGGCCATGGGGTTTCCGCTGCTGGCAGACTTCCAATCGGGTGCCTTTTATCCCCCGCACCTCTTTTTTTTGATTCTGTCGTTTTTTCCAGCCATACGCGCGATCTTCATCTTCCACTTTCTTGTCGCCGGAGTCGGCGCTTACTACCTTTGCCGCAGTTGGAAGTACCCACCTTACTTGTCGATCGTTGGCGCCTTGCTCTTCGCTCTCGGCGGTACAATCGTATCTCTCGCTAACTTGCTCAATCACTTTCAAACCGCAGTATGGTTACCATGGATTATTCTTTCATGGGAAAAGGTTCTTCGTAATGCCTCCTGGAAACATTTTTTGGCCTTCACGCTCATCTTAGCCATTCAATTTCTGGCTGGCTCTCCTGAACTGTTCGCCTTGACGATGGCGTTGGTAATGATCGATGGGATACGAGTCAAACTATCGTATCCAAACGTCTCTTACCGCAAAGTGATCGCGATCTTTTTTGCCGCTAACTTGTTGGTCTTGATGCTTGTGATGATCCAACTGCTGCCGACGGTCGAGCTCTTCTCGGAGTCGCGCAGGCAACAACCGATTCCTCCTCAAGAAGTCCTCCATTGGTCGCTTAAACCCATGAGTCTCTTGAACCTTGTGTTTCTTGATAAGGAAGTCGATTTGACAGAACCCGCGAGTATGCGTCTGTTTTTTGCTCGTGAGGCGCCGTTTTTCGTAAGCTATTACTTGGGGGCGATTTGCATTTTTGGCGTGAGTCTGTGGGTTTGCTTTAGTTCTATTCGCGAAAAAATTATTCTGCTGAGTTTGGTCACTCTTTCATTGACGTTCGCTTTGGGCGTCTATACGCCCGTTTATCCTTTTTTGTTGCAGCGTATACCCTTTCTTGCCGCGTTCCGTTTCCCGGAGAAATTTTTTTTCCCCGTCTACGCGGTTGTCCTTTATATGACTCTCCAGGGACTTGACAGTCTGCTAAAAGAAGAGAAAACCGTCAAAAAACCTTTCATCGCTCTGGCTGTGATCGGTGCGGTGTGGGTGGGACTATATTTTTTACTCAGATTCCATGTGGATGTCATCGCACGATTTGTCACTGCGCAAACGGGCAAGCCGCTGTTGTCTCCAGCACATGCCGAAATAGTTGCAGCCGTATTGTCAAATCTGGAAAGGCAAGTTGTGTTGTCTTTGGGGTTCCTGCTACTGATGGTCCTGGGACGCGCAAAGGCGATCCGACTATCTCTCTTCGGCGTTCTCATGATCTCGGCTGTTTTTATTGATCTTGCGTGGGCACACCAAGGTTTTCTTTTCCCAGTATCGGCTCAGATTGCCACAAACGGACAGCGCATTATACGCACACCTGATGTTGATCCCGCACGACTATTTTACTATCCGTCAAGCCGAAATTTGCACCCGAGCTCCTTGATGGCCCAGGGCCAACCGTCATTCAAGCAGGCGACCGCTTTATCGTTTCAGGACCTTCTCCCGAACTCGGGTATCATCTATGGTTTCGACTACATGCAGGAGATCGATGCACTGGCTCGAAGGCCATATGCTGAATTTCTCGGTTTTGCCAACCAGCTTGAACCGGCGCAACAGATTCAGCTGTTACGGACCTTCAACGTGGGCTATTTGGTCACCTTCCAGTCGATGTCGGTTAAGGGAGTTACATTCGTGGCGCGTTTCCCCCAATTTTTCTCCTGGCTCTATAAAATCGACAAGCCCCTGCCGCGAACCTATGTCGTTAATAGAATTTCGGTGGAACAGGGCTCAGAGAGGGTTTTCCGCCGGCTCTTGGAACCGGGATTCAATCCAGTAGAGGAGGTTGTATTGGATCAGGAAGTTCCGACTACGCCGAAGCACCCGTTGGAGGCTACAGCAAGGCTTGTGCGCTATGAAAACCAGCGCGTAGTGATCGACGCATCTCTGAACGATGCAGGCATTTTGGTTCTTGCCGACTCTTACTATCCGGGTTGGAAAGCGTATGTAGATGGGAAAGAAGAAAAGATTCTCCGGGCCAATTTATTTTTTCGCGCGGTTTCTTTGTCAGCCGGGAGACACACGGTGGAGTTTCGCTACGAACCCCGCTCGTTTGCGATCGGGCTCGCGATCTCCGTTGGGACTGTCATTGTGCTCATTATTACCTCGGTTATTTTCTATCTGCGTGGGCGTAAGAGGACGGTCGTTGTCCCGGCCTATTGATTTCGAAGACAGCGACTAAAGGTACGCCAGCGATACCCACAGAAAGATAGGGTTGAGTCGTGCCGTTTAATAGAAGCTGTTGGCGCGCTGATAGAATACTCCGACGATTGAGCAAGATGTAGTAGTTGAAGGGTCCCGTATCTGTCATCTTGATATCCGGGCGAAGGCGGCCTTCTTTTTGGTAGTAGGCGAACATGAAATTGGCAGTTGAGGCGTTGATCACGGAGTTGGGTGGCAGCTTTGCATTCAAGGACCTTAGAAAGCCCGGTGTGAGCGCTTCCATGAAATAGGTGACTTCGAGTCCTCGCGCGTAGGCGCCGCGGATTCCTCCAACGAGGTGGTTGTAGTAGCTGAGCTCGAACGGGTGGCAAAGCCAGACATCGAGCAGAGGAGGGAACAAAAGGAAGATCAAGGTTGCCGCGGCAACTTTGGCTTTTATGTGTTGAACGCCCCGAAGGGCGCTAGCGCGCTGACACGCGCTGACAAGCCAATTGAAGAGAAGATAAAAACCCCCGCCCGCTAACCCGGCCAGGAATGGAAGCGCCGAGAGCAACTGACGAACTCCGTCGTGAAGCACGGCGCCCGGCGCCAGTGCCAGGCAAACAAGAAAAAGGGCGTTGATTAAAAATAGCAACATCGTCCCCCGCTGCGCCTTGAGCCACGGAATCAGCAGGGCGCCCAAGAGCGCGAGAGCGAGAATCACTTCTGGCGTAGTGATGCCGACTATGAAAAATGGGTAATACCAGGGGAGCGTGGCGGTGTAATAGATCTTGTTCAGGAAAAAAATGGAAAAATTGGTTTCGGGGCGATAACCGCGGCTGATACCTTCGTAAAGAAATTCGAGAAACCTAAGGCCCGGCTGGTGCCACATGTATGGCTGCGATGCGACCGCGACCAGAGGGCCTAAGAATATCATCGAGAACAAGTTGTTTCTGTAGTCCGCTCGTAAGTACAGATGAGCCCACAGAAGCAGCGGGACAGGAAGCATCAGCGCCGGGAACTTTGTAGCTAACGCGAGTCCCCATACGAGCCCGAGCACAATGCTCCATCTCCAGTTGTCCAATCCCCTTGAGAAACAATACACGGTGAAGAACCACATCGCAGCAAGAGCTATGTCGGTCACCGCGATGTGAGCGAAGCCGAACAGATTGGGGATAACGAGGAGGGCCAGAGCCGAAAACAAACCTGTTGCTTCGTCAAAGAGATCCCTCATCCAGACGTAGATGCAGGTTACCAACAAGGCAAAGAACAATGCAGGCCCAAGCCGGTACGCGACAAACTTATCAACATAAGGGGCGAATGTCGCTTTAGTGATACCCGATACGATTCTCGAGAAGGGTGGGTGGGGTACGTGGTAGGGATCCCAGTGCCACGCTTTTTTGATATTTTCATCTTGCAGCGATTTTCCGAGATCGAACCGGAGGAGGTTCTCCCCGAATTCAACTAGCCATTGATTTTGCAGATCCGAGGCGTGGAAATACGCCGGCTCATCCCAGGTTATGCCGTAGTCTTTGAGCGTCGCGGCTACGAGAAGCAGTGAGCCGAGAAATAGGCCGATGGGAATCGACCAACGCCCTGTGGAAGACTCGACGCGTGAACTATCGAACATGATTAATGACTTAGAAAAAGATGGTTAAATAGCTTGATCCGGAAGAGGGCCGCTCATCGACTTAACGTGGTCTCGGTGAATCATTTCAATTCTCGTTTTTCCCACACCGCTAATATGGACTTGCCGCAATTTCCCAACAACACGCGGTCAACGATTCGGGAAAGGGGCACGCAGAGTCGATCCCATAAGGAGAGTTGCAATCGCGACGGCAAAGCCTGCCGGAGCGCGAGGGCATTTGCAAGGGATAATAGAACGCCGACGGAATCGAGGTACGCCAGTTTTTTCTCGGTCCATCCCGAAGGCATGAGCGACCGTAAATTCCTTTTGTCGTAGCGGCGGACATGCCCGATGCTCTTATCGAATTCACTGAAGAGCCACTGGTGAGCCGGAGACAAGACCACGATGTGGCCGCCGGGCCGAACCAGACGTGCCGCCTCTTCGATTTGACGCCGGTCGTCTTGAATGTGCTCGAGAACGTCCAGGTACAGCACGCAATCGAAAGACGGCCGGTCCGCGAGCGCGCGCAATGATCCAACGATCACACCAGGCGCGCAAAACCCCCAGCTTTTGGTTACCGCCGCCCGCAGCCGCTTCGCCTGGTTGGCATCCGGTTCAAGGCATATCCATCGGCGGGCCGTGCCGTCATGGAGTGCCAGCGTTGTGCTGCCGATGCCAGCGCCGATCTCGAGAACATCGCCGATCAAATATTCTCCGATCTCCGCCTTTACGTAGCGTTTCCAATTGATCGCTGAAGCGAACAGTTCAAGTTCCCGACCCACGTAGGGAGATTCATCGGCCGTTGCCATACACGCGTTGTACTCCGTCGGTGAGGTAGACGTAGTCGCGGCCGGGAATGAAACTGGCAGTATCGCGCGCCGCCAAAATCACGAAGGCAAACACGAGAATTACCAGCAGCATCTGGACCAACATCACCAGGAGTATTCCCGAAACATAAGTGGCCCAACCGGGGATAGCGAGAGTTGTTAACAGGCGAATGCCAACAACGCCAATGAGCGCTCCACCCGCTAAAACCATCCCGAGCGATACGACGATCAAAAGCCGTACGCCGATGCGGTCGCCGAAAACGGCCATGGCACTTAGCCCGTGTACGACGAGAGCAACAAGGTTCATGTGGGACGGGCCCTTTAAGCGCTTCCCTCGCTGGGTTGGAACCAGCGCCATCGGTAATCTCGCTTTGTGAGCGGCCGCCGCATAATGGTTCCATAACTCGGAAACCGCCACTAAACGCTTCAGGACGGGCCAAGGTATCACGCTAAAGTTGCCGACCCTAACTTTCACGCCGGTCAATAAAAAATGTATCAGCCGATAGAGGCGGTAGAAAAATCTGAACGCCAAGGTTTCCGCGCGTCGAGTGCGGGCCGCGAAGATGATTTTTTGGCCTTCGTTGGCGAGGCATTCCCTGATCAGGCGAGGTACATCGCGCGGATCGTCCTCGCCGTCGCAGTCCATGACGACAACGGCATGACAGGGGCGATTCGCTTCTATGTAGGACAAGCCCACGGCGATAGCGCGCTGGTGACCGAGGTTGCGGCGAAGTGTAAGAATATCGACGCTTTTGATGGCTGTAAAAGAGTTTTGGCCGAGATTTGGAGGCGCAGTTATCGTGGACCCATCGTCCACCATCAAGACTTCCGCTTTCAATCCCTCTACGTTCAATTCCCGGTCCAGACTGGGGAGCAGGATCGAAAGCGCTCCCCAGTCATTATATACGGGCATTAGAATCATTAGCTTGTGGTTTCGAGTTTCTGGATCCGTCATTACAATTGCTTCCCTATTTTCAGGTATTACTCTTAGTTGTTTCACGAATCGGCTGATCTCAAATCTGAAGCCTGTCGTTCCTGAAGGCGGGATTCACCGTTTGGCTCTATTTAGAACGCGACCGTAGATTACC
Source organism: Deltaproteobacteria bacterium (assembly GCA_005879605.1). Lineage (GTDB taxonomy): Bacteria > Desulfobacterota > Binatia > UBA9968 > UBA9968 > DP-1. The sequence goes on along the minus strand of VBKE01000008.1, from coordinate 15,035 downwards.
ACAAAATTCATGGTTTTTGTTTTAATTCAGCGAGTCTTCCCGATTTTAGAGAGAAAGCACGCGAGAGTCGGGTCGCGCGGGACGCAACGCTCACAGCGCGCTCTTAAGGCCAAGAGTAATATCAAAGTTTCCCTCGGCTCGTTCATGCTCGTTGTTACGAGCGCTCTAACATTGTATCCTTTGGAGGATTCTGAGCTGTTATGAAAGGACCGTCGCTATGAAGCTTACGAAACCATTATCCTTTGGATTGTTTTTCGCCTTTTTGATACCGACAGTGGCTAGGGCGCAGGCATTCGGTGAGTACGGAAGAAGCCTCGGCGGTGTTACCCAGAGGCACGGCAGTGCGGCCCCCAACCCGTTCGGCGGACAGCAGAATGGACAAGCCAAAGGCGGTTCTTCGGGGATAGATAACGTGGGGGGGCGGTCTCTCCCGTTGCGATTGGTCGTTGCCTCGAAGGAAGCTTCCCTTTATCCGCGTCAAGATGATGAATCAGAAAAAATAGACCGGCTTTCCCAAGGTGAGACGCTCATCCCTATGGTTCAAACCGCCGGTGGCAATGAGTGGTACATGGTTAAGACCCAGAAGGGTCTCATCGGCTGGGTGAAGTCCTCGGATGTTCGTCCAGACGCTAATAAGACGCAATAGCTAGAAACGCGGATTAATCATGCGCCTCCGCTTGCGCGCGCTCTGGTTTCGTTCCCAGCCGTTCCTTGATTGCCCCTCGAAAATGACTGAGATCTTGTCTCTTTAGCTCCTCGCTGGAGCTGCCGATGTTGATGTTTTAGACAAAAGTGTCATATTGACAGCTTCCTGTCAGAATCAGGCCGTCTCACCACGCCACTGCTGAATAATTTTCTGCGTCCTTGGGCGAAAAACTTTCGAGAAACGGTCGATTCTTCTTTACCGCGAGAATTGCTTAAATCTGGCATAGAAGATGCGTTATTGCTTCCGCAATGTCGCGCGTTTTCAAATCCAGAAAGATACTGATACCTGACGTTCCGCCACCAAGGACGCAGGACACGCGACGAGAGCTTTTCATCGCTGGCATCGGTCTTCTTTGCGCGACCATTGCCGGGATGGCGGTGATTTTCGTCTTCCTCGGCAGTAGATAAGAGTCGCAACAGGACTTGCTTGCATGGATTCGGTAATTTCACAGACTGAACGCTATTGACGGTTTGAGATCGGCTGCTCTTGCCAACAAGCGAGGGGACTTTGACCGTAATTTACACGACTTTGAGTCGTTTCAGCACCGAGTCGTTACCGATGACATGGTACTCCATATAGTCAATCAACCTGCGCGCAACCGAGAAGTAGCGTTGCACTTGTTCTGGAGATGAGAAAGTAGCGACGGATCCGTCGGGCTGGCGTGCATAGGTCAATCGGTAAGTTTCCACTTCTTGAACCAAATTTTTAAGCGCTGGTGGAAGGATATCCCAGACGCCCGTGGTCTCGCAGAGAGCGACGAGCTTTTTATGATTATGCTGCTGCGGGATGCTGCCATGGTTCTCGATCAGCGCCGCCTTGATCGCTTTTTCCACCGCCTCCGCCAGCCTGTCAAATTCTGGTGAGCTTAAACCGCTCGTCGCCGAGGCCTGACCGGGACCAGAATTCACACTGTTACGAGCTTCGCGCAACCACGGATCCGCATAGAAACTCATCAATCCTCCAACAACGCGCCATATGATAAAGCCACCGCAGTTGTTTATCAAGAAAGATAGCATGGGCGTCGACGGCGCGCCTGTGCTAAAAAAAAGAACCCCCGGGTTTGCCGGGGGTTCTTTGCACTCTTCCGTTCCTGACGAACGGACTATGCTGCCGACTTAGCTCTTAGCGCTTCAACCAGGGGACGATACTTGGCGTTGAGTTTCATCCAGTGCTCCGCGCGCCGCTTAGCCTTAGCTAGTTCGGCCTCGGGGAAGGTTACGAAAGGCACGCGGGTTGGACCAACCTTGCAATAATCGGCGAATTCCGCCGGTCGTTTATTCCCAGCGCCAGGTACAGGCTTGCCGCCGCTGCCATCTCCGATAAGATCATCGATCACTTCAATCGCCTTTTGATCTTCGCCTCGTCGCATCATTTCTAACAGATATAGCACCGGCCATGGTCCCATCCAGACTTCCGTAGACCAGCAACCTGCCGCGCCCATCTTATAATAGGGGTATAGCTGAGTCTGGTTTACGAAGACGCTAAGCTTTCCGCGAACGATCTTCTGCAAGTTCATGAATGCCTGAGTCGTCCGATGGCTGTCCTTCATCCCGATGATATTGGATTTTTTCACCAGTTCCTTAAAGGCCGATACCGGAATCGTGAATTTGTGATTGTCGGGATTGTGATAGATGACGATGTTTAGATTCGGAAACAGATCGGCGATGTCGTGGTAAAATTTGATGGCATCCTGAACGTGAAGCGTCTCATAGTAAGGCACCCCCAACAACACCCCGTCAGCGCCGAGATCTTTGACAAAGTTCATCTTCTGTACGACCTCGCGTGGATTGGAGCTCGTGCAACCGATAAACAGCGGCACACGTTTTTTAACCGCTTCCACTGTGGCTACGGCGAGGGTTTTAAATTCATCAAAAAGCAAGTTGTAGCATTCGCCATAGGTACCCGTTGTGGCGATGTTGTTGACGCCATCCTTGATGATCTTATCGACGCCTTCCTTGAGATTGTCCACCGCGATGGTCTGGGTCGCGCGAATATCGACCGCCTCAGGTGTGGCAAAGGCGGGCATCATTCCGAGAACGCCATTGAGTTCACTGGCAGTTATCATTGGACACCTCCATGATAGTATTGAGTCACTGCTTGTGACTGAACTGTCGGCGCTTTATTGGTACCTTGCTTTGTTAACAGGTCTACAAAGGGATTGTCAAACGGCAAATCCCTGTGAGCTGACCGCGCATCCACGATCCGCCGATCAAACTTCCAGTAAAATCCGCGCCGGATCCTCGACTAGGTTTTTGATGTGTTTCAGAAACGTTACAGCTTCGCGACCATCGATAACGCGATGATCGTAAGTGAGCGCAGCATACATCATCGGACGGATTACAACCGTTCCCTGGCGTACGACCGGACGATCTTGAATTGCATGGAGTCCAAGAATTCCACTCTGGGGCGGGTTAATGATCGGGGTGGATAAGAGCGAGCCATAAATACCGCCGTTGCTGATAGTAAATGTTCCGCCCTGCAGTTCTTCGGGTTTGAGCTTGCCGTCTTCAGCCCGCAGGGCGAAATCGTGAATGGCTCGCTCGATCTCGGCAAAACTCAGTTGTTCGGCATTGCGCAGTACTGGGACAACCAAGCCTTTACCGCCACCCACGGCGATGCCAATGTCAAAATAACTGCGGTAGACAATACTCTCGCCACGAATTTCGGCATTGACTTCGGGAATGAACTTCAGAGCTTCGATGGCGGCTTTGACGAAGAAGGACATAAAACCCAGCTTGATCTGGTATTTTTTGCTGAAAGCTTCACGGTGTTTCTCTCGCAACTCAATGACCGCCGACATGTCGATCTCGTTGAACGTAGTCAATAGGGCGGCGGTTTGCTGCGCCTGAACCAATCGTTCCGCAATTCTGCGGCGCAGACGGGTCATGGGTACAGCTTTCTCGGCACGGTCTTCCGGTGGCTCCCGAAATTCTCTCTGACTACTGGGCTCCGTCCTTTCGCGATTGGGAGTAACGTCTGATGTGGCGCGTTGTATAGCCCGATCTACTTGGTGAAGCCGCAAACGTTTTTGAGTCTCTTCCGTTTGACTCTGTTCCGGCGCTCGGGATTCGACGGATATCGGTCTGCTGTCTCGCTCTTCTTTTTCTTTTGATTGTTTTTCTACTGCAGGATTGTTTTCCAGAGTTTTGGGTGACTCCTTTTCTTCTGCTTTTTCCCATTCCGCTTCCCCGCCTGCTTGGTTTTTTTCGCCCGCTCGTGTTTCTGTCGGTTTCTTGTATGACTCCTTTGCATCAGCTGTCTGTTCTTGCGAGGTTTTCTTGCTGCCTTCTTGTTCGAGGTCTTCTCGGCTCGGTTGACCGGGAGTCCTGGCGGAGCGCTTTTTTGAGAGTTCTTCCGAATCGCTGGCGTCGGTGTCAAGATACCCGATGACTTCATTGACCGATGCCGTATCCCCGGTTTTCTTGAGAATTTTTGTGATTTTGCCAGATCCCGGGGCGGGGAGTTCTACCGTGGCTTTATCGGTTTCAATGACGACGAGTTCTTCATTCCGCTCGACGTAATCACCCTCGTTTTTGAACCATTCACCGATTTGCACTTCTGAAATCGATTCGCCGACTTCTGGTACCGTCAGTTCTATGGGCATGGTCAAACTCCTGAGCCGAAGGTTAGTCCCGCAAGCGCTGGTTATCTGTCAGAGTTTCACAGGATGTCGAAGGCCGCGGCTAGTAAACGCTCTTGCTGTTCTTTGTGTCGCGTCGCCGAGCCGGTCGCCGGACTGGCCGAGGCCTTACGCGATACGACCGACACAGCCCGATTCTTGAACAGGGTGCGTCTAAATTTAAGATTCAAATACCACCAGGCCCCCATGTTCTCGGGTTCTTCCTGCGCCCAAACAAGTGGGACATCGTCGGGGTAAGGATCGAGAGCAGAATTTATGGCCTCATCTGGAAAAGGATAGAGCTGCTCGATTCTTATGATCGGAACTTCCATCCGGTTTAACTCTCGCCGCTTTTTCTCGAGGTCGTAATAGATTTTCCCACTGCAAAGTACCACTCGCTTCGCAGCGTGAGATTCGTCAAGAATACCGGTGATAACCGGCTGAAATCTTGCCTGTGAAAAATCGTCGAGGCTCGAGGTTGCCTGAGGGTGCCGTAAAAGACTCTTGGGCGTCATTATGACCAGCGGCTTGCGCCATTTACGCAGAGCCTGTCGGCGAAGGCAGTGAAAATATTGAGCGGGCGTCGTCGGATATACGACTTGGATATTGTCTTTGGCGCCTAATTGGAGGAACCGCTCGAGACGGGCGCTCGAATGCTCAGGCCCCATTCCTTCGAATCCGTGGGGCAATAGCAGCACAAGCCCGCTCAGCCTTCGCCACTTTTCCTCCGCCGTTGTAATGAACTGGTCGATGAACACTTGCGCGGCGTTGGAAAAATCTCCAAATTGGGCCTCCCACAGAATCAGTCCGTCCGGAAAGTCGAGACTATATCCATACTCAAAACCTAACACGCCGGCCTCGGACAGAGGGCTGTTGTAAATTTCCACCGGCGCCTGATCAGGAGCCAGATGTTGCAAGGGAAAGTATTCGTGACCGTTCTGATAATCGTGAAGAACGGCGTGCCGATGACTGAAAGTTCCGCGGGCGCTATCCTGCCCGCTAAGCCTTATCCGTATCCCCTCTGTGGCCAAGCTCGCGAAGGCCAGTGATTCAGCCGCGGACCAATCAAGCGGCTGTTTCCCTTCCGCCATTTTTCGTCGAGCCTCTATGGCGCGCTCGATCTTCGGATGGGGATGAAAATCTTCCGGCAATCGCGTTTGTCTATCCAGGTAAGCGGAAAGACGATCAGGCTCGATGCTAGTCTCAACTTCCCGCGCCTCGCTCTCGAGACCGCCGTGATAATCGGCCCAGACACCTTGAAACCCTTCGGCTGCCGGCGGATGGCCATCGTTTCGGACCAGCGACAATTCTTGCTCCAACGATTCAAGCCGTCTTGACTCAAACTCCTCTGCTTGTTCGCGCGTGAAGGAGTTAAGCCCGACCAAACGCTCGAGATAGCGCTCGTGTACGGGTTTCTGTTTCTTAATCGCTTGGTACAGCCGTGGTTGTGTGAACGTGGGCTCATCGCCTTCGTTGTGGCCGAGGCGCCGATAACAGTACAGGTCGATGACGGCGTCTTGCTTGAATTCTCGCCGGAAATCCAAGGCGAGTCGCACTACGTGGGCGACGGCTTCGGGGTCATCACCGTTCACGTGAAAAACGGGAATTTGCAGCATCTTGACGATGTCGGTCGCGTAAGCAGAGGACCTCGCTTCCCTCGGAGCCGTCGTGAATCCGATCTGGTTGTTGATAACGACGTGAAGCGTGCCGCCGACCTCATAGCCGTTGAGCCGGCTGAGATTCAGACTCTCCTGAACAATGCCTTCACCGGCAAAACTTGCATCGCCGTGAATCAAAAGCACCATGCCGCGGACCCGCTCGGTGTCACCGGTTCGGTCCTGTTTGGCCCGGATGCGCCCCAAGGCCACTGGATTTACGAACTCAAGGTGGCTCGGGTTAAAGCACAACGACAAATGGACTTTGTGGCCCGCCCGAGTCTGGTAATCATCACTATGACCTAAGTGGTACTTGACATCGCCACTGCCGTCGGCGTGCGCAACCGACGGATCGATAAACTCGCGAAAGATGTCGCGTGGTTTCTTGTGCAAAATGTTAGCGAGCACGTTCAGACGACCGCGGTGAGCCATTCCCAGCACGATTTCTTTCACGCCGTCTTCGGCGGCTTTCTCGATGGCGACGTCGATTAGAGCAATCAGGCTTTCCGCGCCTTCCAAGGAGAAGGTTTTCGCGCCGAGGAACTTCCTTCGAATGAATTGTTCGAAGGTGTGGGCTTCGATCAGCCGGGTGAGAATTCGAACTTGCTCGTCTCGGTTGAATTCCGAACGATTCTGCGTCGGCTCGATGCGTCGCTGCAACCAATCCCTAATCCCGGGGTCATCGATGTGCATAAACTCCACGCCGATCGGCCCGCAGTAGGTGTTGTGAAGCTGGTGAAGAATCTCGCGCAAAGTGAAGGGTCCGCTCAGGGGCATCGACTCGGACGCGAAGAGCTTGTCCATGTGGGAGTCTGTGAAACCGAAGAATTCCGGCTCTAATCTCGCTTCGGTTAGGTTGCGTAGATTCAAAGGGTCCACGCGCGCTTTCAGGTGTCCGAGGGCGCGATACGCGCGGATCATTTCGTTGAGTTGATTTTGCAGCGTCAGAGCCGTTTGATACGAGGGCTCTTGCGCGCGTCCATTCACCGGAGCGGCAACGAGGCGGGGGGGAGGTTGGAATTCGGCCCCCCCGGCGGAAGACGCCGGGTGACCATTTTCGTGGTTCGATTGGGCGAAATATTTTTGCCACTCAGGCGCAACGGCAGACGGATCTGTGAGGTATTCACGGTAGAGTGCCTCGACATAGGCCAAGTTTGCGATGTTTGTCAGCTCAGTCATTTCGAAATGTACTTCTGTCGTGGGCGATCAAATTTTGCTGCTTGACTCGGATCTACCTTAACGAAAATCAGGCGAACTTTATATTCATAAATTATCCTCCAAACTTCGTTCCGTCAATGTCCATTGAAATCGCAGTATCTAGGAGGTGAACAAATATCATGCCGGAGCGGATTTCGTTTACATTGTTTACTGTGTTTTTATTTCTGAGGTCGGGTCCGTTCCCCATTGTGGGACAATCTTCCGGCGCCCGGCCGAACAGCGTCAAGAACTGAGACTGTTTGCCTCCGCCTTGATCAGAGAAAAACCGAATTCATCCTCGGATGAACTCACGCCCAATGAAAATATTCGCACGCGACGTCCAGTGGGAATTTCTTGCCCAAAGTCTGCTCCTCTTGATATCGCCGGGGGACTCTTTCTCCTAGTGCCGGCCGTTGGGATGGTCCTAATGTTTGTCTTGTGGGCGCGGTCTGCGGTGCAACTATTAATTTTTTAAATAGGAATCCGAACAGTTCGTAGCTCCTAAACGCGATCGCAAAAAAATTAGCTAGTCGGCTGGAAGAGATCGCACGCCTGTCTCGGACGCGGGCATGAAACGGCAGAAGGCTGCTTCAGTTTTGAAGATGCAATGCGTTAAGCCGGTGTAGTGAAAATAGGACAACGGTCACGCTTTTGTCCTAAAATTGTGACATCGAATCGAAGGGCAGTGTTTTAAGTTCTGTGTCTTTTTTAGGATTTCTCAATTGGCACAGCCTTTGCCCATATTTTAATTCACAAGAATCGCTCCCATCAAAACAAAACACGAAATGAGTGCGACTATCCTGATAGCGGACGACGACTCCTTGCCGCGCAAAAATCTGGCGCGAGTGTTGGAGAGCGAAGATTATCACATCTATGAGGCGGAAAACGGCGATGGTGCGATCGACGCCATCAATAAGATCGATTTCGATCTGGTGTTGAGCGATCTAAAGATGCCCGGTACCGACGGCTTGGGCGTGCTCCGTCATCTCCGCAATGTCTCACCCCAAACGATGTTCTTGCTCATGACGGGATATGCATCGGTGGATTCAGCCATCGAGGCATTTCGCATGGGGGCGCAGGATTATATATTGAAACCGGTGGTTATCGAAGATGTCCTGCAGAAAGTCAATCGCCTTTTGCAGTACAAGAGCTTAGCGTGGGAAGTCCAGATACTGCGCCGCCAGATCAACGCCAATTCCGAAGCCGCCGGCCTCATCGGCGAAAGCCGCATCATTCAAGACATATTAGCGATGATTTCAAAAGTCGCGCCGACGAGCTCCAACGTATTGATCACCGGCGAGAGCGGGGTCGGCAAGGAAGTGGTCGCCCGCACGATTCACTTGCAGAGTCCTCGGGCGGATATGGTGTTTCTACCGGTCAACTGCAGCGCGATACCGGAAACGCTTCTTGAAAGCCAACTGTTTGGGCACGTGAAAGGATCGTTTACCGGTGCCGCGAGCTCTCAAGAGGGACTCTTCCAGCGCGCTCAAGGTGGGACGATTTTTCTTGACGAGATCGGTGAACTGCCACTCAGCCTGCAGCCCAAAATTCTCCGCGTCATCGAAGACAAAGAAGTACTGCCTATTGGATCGACGCATCCGACGCGGCTAAACGTCCGCATTATCGCCTCGACAAACCGCGACCTGCAAATGGAAGTTGCGGAGGATCGATTTCGTGAAGACCTCTATTACCGACTCAATGTCATTAATATTCGTGTTCCCGGACTGAGAGAACGGCGTGAAGACATACCGTTGTTGGTGGATCACCTTATCCGACGGCACAACGCTGAAATGAAGAGAACCTACAAGGGGGCCGGCAATGCGGCGTTGAAGATTCTGATGTCGCTTCCTTGGAAGGGCAACGTGCGTGAACTCGATAATGTGATCGAGCGGGCGATGATTCTGGGCAACGGTGAATGGATCACGCCAGCGGAACTACCCCAATGGGAGGCGCCGAAAGACGAGCCTAATCTATCGGCGGGAAACAATCTGCGGATCGCCGTTCAATCTTACGAGAAAAGCCATATTGAAAACGTTCTCAAGGAGACTGCCGGAGATAAAACACGAGCGGCGCGGCTTTTAGGCGTCAGCCGCTCCTCCCTCTATCGAAAACTGGAAAGTTTGGACATTCACGCCGAGGACTGACCGGCTCTCGGCGACTGTGCCAAGGCGGACGATTTACCCAGCCGACAACCCTAGCATGATGCGAAGCGCGGTAGCGTCCTCCCGTCGGCATCTACGAGCAACGCTGGAAGTTCCGTTACTCATCGAGGAATTGGCAAACATCGATGTCGCAGATTTTTCACCCGAGCACCAACACCATTTCCAGAGTGAGTATTTTCGGCGGCGCGGCTCTGCTCGTCGCGCTGGTGGCCGCTATGGCAGCGATCAACGAATCATCGTACGTCACGGAAGTCGGCGTCGCTCGCAGCCAACCGATACCCTTCAGTCATAAGCATCATGTCGGTGACGATGGCATCGATTGTCGCTATTGCCATACGTCGGTCGAGGAAAGTTCTTTCGCCGGCATCCCGCCGACAAAAACCTGCATGAATTGCCACACCCAGATTTGGGCTGACAGTCCGATCTTGGAACCCGTCAGGGAAAGTTTTCGTACGGGAAAGTCGATTCAGTGGACCCGAGTCCACAATCTCCCGGGCTTTGTCTATTTCGACCATAGCATTCATGTCCACAAGGGTGTCGGCTGTTCCACTTGTCATGGCCGGGTCGATCAGATGCCGCTCATGTGGCGCGAAAACACTCTTTACATGGACTGGTGCCTCGAGTGTCACCGTGAACCGGAACGCTTCGTCCGCCCCCGAGAGTACGTGTTCAGCATGGATTATCTGCCGCCCGCGGATCAACTCGCGCTCGGCAGAAAACTGGTCCGGGAATACAAAATTCAGAAGTTGACGAGTTGTTCTACATGTCATCGATAACAGGAGAGCGCCAATGAGCGAACGGTCGATGGATTTGAATTTCATCCGACGACGACTTTCGACGGTTCGAGGCGTGGAGTACTGGCGCTGTCTGGAAGAACTGGCCGACACCGAAGATTTCAAAGAACTCCTGCAGCGAGAGTTTCCGCGGCACGCTTCCGTCTGGCTGGGCTCGCTCGATCGTCGGGAATTTTTGAAGGTCATGGGCGCTTCTCTAGCTCTGGCCGGCTTGAGCGGTTGCTTGAGTTCGTCTCCGGCACCGCCGGACGAAAAGATTGTGCCTTACGTGAGGCAGCCGGAGGAAATGATACCGGGCAAGCCGCTCTTTTTTGCCACGGCGATGCCGATCGGCGGTTTTGGCCGCGGTGTTTTGGCCGAAAGTCATATGGGGCGGCCGACGAAGGCGGAAGGAAATCCTGATCATCCGGGAAGCCTCGGCGCGAGCGATGCGTTTGTACAGGCTTCGGTGTTAGGCCTTTATGATCCGGATCGTTCTCGCGTCCTCAACAATGCGGGGATGATCAGTACCTGGAACGCGTTCTTTTCCGCCGTGAACGCCGAACTTGAACCCCAGCGCCTGAATCAAGGCGCCGGACTGCGTATTTTGACCGAGACGGTAACTTCTCCGACTTTGGCTTATCAGCTGAAAGAGTTGTTGAAAAAATTTCCCAAAGCAAAGTGGCATCAATACGAACCCGCCGGACGGGATTTCGTGCGAGAAGGTTCCCGGCTTGCCTTCGGCGAGGTCGTCGAGTCGCTTTATCGCTTCGACAAGGCCGAGGTCGTCCTATCGATAGACGCCGATTTTCTCTTTGCTGGCCCCGCCAATGTGCGCTATGCGCGCGACTTTGCCGACAAGCGGCGCGTCAATGGGAAGAACGAGATGAACCGGCTCTACGTCGTCGAAAGCACGCCAACGATTAGCGGGTCGATGGCCGATCACCGGCTCGCTCTTCGGCCGAGTGAAGTCGAGAGCTTCACTAAAGCCGTTGCAAGAGGTCTGGGCGTTCAGCTCCCACCGGAGGAATCGGCTCCTTCCACTCGCTACGATAAGTGGGCGCAAGCGCTGGTTCGCGATCTGCAGCGCCATCGTGGCAACAGCATCGTTGTAGCCGGAGACCAACAGTCTTCCGTGGTGCATGCGTTGGCGCACGCGATGAATCAAGCGCTTGGCAACGTCGGAACGACCGTGATTTATACCGATCCCGTCGAAGCGCAACCGATCAGCCAGACGGAATCGATTCGCGATCTCGTACGCGACATGGAAGCCAATTTGGTTCAGGTGCTGATCATGATCGGCGGTAACCCGGTCTACACGGCGCCGGCGGATCTCAATTTTGCCGGCAACCTCGTTAAGGCGAATTTTAGCATTCACTTATCGTTGTACGAAGACGAGACCTCGGCTTTGTGTCATTGGCACGTCCCGGAGGCGCACTATCTGGAGTCCTGGAGCGACGTACGCGCTTACGACGGCACGGTAACGATCATTCAACCGTTGATTGCGCCACTGTACGGCGGTCGCACCGCGCATGAAGTTGTTGCGGCGCTGGCGGGCCAGCCGGGGCGATCGAGCTACGAGATCGTGAGGGATTACTGGAAGCAGCAGGGTGGAGCGAAGAATTTCGAGCTGTTTTGGCGAACTGCGCTCCACAACGGCGTGGTTGCCGGAACCGCAGCGCCGGTCAGGCACGTCTCGTTGAAACGAGATCTCCATTCGGGATTCGCCTCTGGCAAAGAACAAGAAAAAAAGCCACCCGGTTTTGCCGACGGAAATCGACGGGGTGTGGAAATTGTGTTTCGGCCCGACCCGACGATTTTCGACGGTCGTTTCGCTAACAACGGCTGGCTGCAGGAACTACCGAAGCCTCTTACCAAGCTTACCTGGGACAACGCCATTTTTTTTAGCCCGCTGACGGCGGAGCGATTCGGTCTCAACTATCGGGTTGGAACGACCGGTGGCGAGCATGGCACCATCCATAGCGACACGGTGGAGCTCCAATATAAAGGACGCAAGCTCCGGGGCGTTGCGTGGATTCTACCGGGGCAACCCAACGACTGCGTTACAGTACACCTTGGATACGGCCGCACGCGAGCGGGACGGGTTGGAAACGGCACCGGATTTAACGCTTATGCATTGCGCACCTCGGATGCTCCCTGGCACGGTTCGGGCGTCGAGATCCGCAAAACGGGCGATCAATACCCGCTCGCCTGCACACAGTTCCACCAACTCATGGAAGGGCGTCAGCTGGTTCGAGTCGGCACTCTTGACGCATACCACAAGAATCCGAATTTCGTCCGCGAAATGGCCGAGGAAGAAGCGTCGTCCCAGAGTCTCTATCCGGGCTTCAAATATGAAGGATACGCTTGGGGCATGGCGATCGACATCAACTCCTGCATCGGCTGTAACGCCTGCGTGGTTGCATGCGAAGCGGAAAACAACGGCCCCATTGTGGGAAAAAGCGAGGTCCTGCGCGGGCGGGAGATGCATTGGATCCGCATCGACCGCTATTACAAGGGCGATCTAGATAAGCCGGAGACGTACCATCAACCGGTGCCGTGCATGCAATGCGAGAACGCACCATGCGAGCTGGTCTGTCCGGTCCACGCCACAACCCATAGTCACGAGGGCCTCAACGACATGACTTACAACCGCTGCGTCGGAACCCGCTATTGCTCGAACAACTGCCCCTACAAGGTACGGCGTTTCAATTTCTTCGAGTACGCAGACTTCAAAACGCCGAGTCTAAAACCGTTACATAATCCCAATGTTACGGTGCGCTCCCGCGGTGTGATGGAAAAGTGCACCTATTGTGTGCAGCGAATCAACGCCAAAAAGATCGACGCCGAAAAAGAAGATCGCCGGGTCCGCGATGGTGAAATCCTGACGGCGTGCCAACAGGCTTGTCCTACGCAGGCGATTGTGTTTGGCGACATCAATGACCCAAACAGTCGCGTTGCAAAGTTAAAAGCCGGGCCATTGAATTACGGACTTCTCGCTGAATTGAACACAAAACCGCGAACCACGTATCAGGCGAAGCTGCGCAACCCCAATCCGGAAATCGAAAAGACTTAACTCATGGCATTAGAACCACCACCAGAAGAATCCGCAGAGGCCCAAGATTCTTTGCCGCTCATCGAACCGGGCCATACTTTCGCCTCAATTACCGACAAGATCAGCGCCATTGTCCTGACGAGTCGGACACCCCGGTTCTGGTATATCGGCTTCGGGTTGTCTTTCATTTTGGTACTGGTCCTTCTGTATTGCATCGCTGCCCTGGTCGCGGTTGGCGTCGGCCTATTTGGTATCATGATTCCGGTTGCCTGGGGATTCGCCATCGTCAATTTCGTCTGGTGGATTGGAATCGGCCATGCCGGCACCTTGATTTCGGCCATTTTATTGCTACTGCGCCAGAAGTGGCGGCAGTCGATCAACCGCTTCGCCGAGGCGATGACGCTGTTCGCCGTTGCCTGTGCCGGACTATTTCCGCTGATTCACCTGGGGCGCCCATGGTTTGCTTACTGGTTGTTTCCGTACCCCAGCACCATGGGAATCCAGCCTCAGTTTCGGAGCCCCCTAGTGTGGGACGTGTTTGCCGTCTCGACTTATTTTACCGTGTCACTGCTCTTCTGGTTTCTTGGACTGATCCCGGATCTTGCAACCTTGCGCGACCGGGCGCGCGGGCGGGTGCCGCGATTCATCTACGGTATGCTGGCGATGGGCTGGCGCGGTTCGGCGATTCACTGGTATCGCTACGAGATGGCGTATTTGCTCTTGGCCGGTTTGGCGACGCCGCTGGTCGTTTCGGTTCACACCGTGGTCAGCTTTGACTTTGCCGTGGCTCTCGTTCCCGGCTGGCATTCGACTATATTTCCTCCCTATTTCGTCGCCGGGGCGATCTATTCCGGATTTGCCATGGTTTTGACCATTGCGATTCCGCTGCGCAAGCTCTACGGGCTCGAAGATTTTATCACGCTGCGGCACTTGAGAAATATGGGCATCGTCATGCTCGCGACCGGGATGGTGGTTGCGTACGGCTACCTGATGGAAACCTTCTTTGCCTGGTATAGCGGCGATATTTTCGAAAAATACATGATGCTCAACCGCATGTTTGGCCCCTATGGCTGGATGTATTGGCTGCTGATCCTGTTTAACATCTTGATACCCCAGGCGCTTTGGATCGCCAAGGTGCGCACCCACCCCGTCGTGTTATTTCTCATCTCGATTTCAGTGAATATCGGCATGTGGCTGGAAAGGTACGTGATTGTAGTGGTGAGCCTGTCGCGCGACTTCATGCCGTCCGCCTGGGGAATGTATTCGGGCACGATCGTCGACTATGCCGTCCTTGCCGGTTCCATCGGGCTTTTTGTCTGCCTGTTATTTCTTTTCATCCGCGTGCTGCCGATGATCTCGATCTTCGAAATGCGCGGTCTGGTCCACGAGGAGGAGGTCAAGAACGTTTAACGAACGCGCCGCAAGGTTAATCGCTTTTATGGAAAGAATTCTATGTATGGCCTAATCGCGGAGTTCGATAATCCCGAGGCCCTGGTTGCCGCAGCGCACCGGGCCTTTGCGGAAGGATTTCGCAAGATGGACGCCTATTCGCCGTTTCCGGTCGAAGGACTGGCGGAAGCGCTGGGCTTTCATCGGACACGCGTCCCGCTCATCGTACTGAGCGGCGGGATCCTCGGATGTCTCGGTGGATTTTTTTTGCAATATTGGCTGGCCGTTATCGACTATCCGATTAACGTCGGCGGCAGGCCGCTGAACAGTTGGCCTTCCTTTATCCCCGTGACTTTTGAGCTGACGATTCTCATAGCGGCCCTGTCGGCTTTCTTTGGCGTGCTGGCGCTCAACGGCTTGCCGATGCCCTATCACCCGGTTTTCAATGTGGAACGGTTCGAGCTGGCGAGCCGCAATCG
>VBKE01000125.1:4338-7503 GCA_005879605.1 Deltaproteobacteria bacterium | reverse complement strand
GGAGGCGTTGGAACAACAAACTGCCACGAGTGAAATCTTGGGAGTCATCGCTAGTTCGCCCACGGATATTCAACCTGTTTTGGATGTGGTCGCAGAGACCGCTGCACGGCTGTGTGAGGCAGACGACGCTGTTATCCGCCGCCTTGATGGTAACGTGATTCGGCTTGTAGCCCATTATGGGCAGATTCCTCCGGGTGGTATGGATGCTCCAACTCTCAGCCGAGGCGGTGTTGTGGGCCGAGCTATAATCGAGAGGCAAGCGATTCATGTCCGTGATCTTCTGGAGGTAGTAGGGCGCGATATTCGAACTTTTCTTGTGACGCCGCTGCTCCGGGAAGGGACGCCAATCGGGTTGATCAGCATTCGCCGCAAGGAGGTCAAGCCCTTTACTGACAAGCAAGTGGCATTGCTGGAGACTTTTGCCTCCCAGGCCGTGATTGCGATCGAGAACGTGCGGCTGTTTAAGGAACTTGGCGAGCGCAACTCGGAATTGCGCGAGGCGCTGGAGCATCAGACGGCAACGGCAGAGGTGCTCGGCATCATCAGCCGCTCGCCCACGGACGTGCAGCCGGTGCTCGACGCCATTGTCGAGAGCGCGGCGCGGGTTTGTGGAATTGATGACGTGGTGCTGCGACTCCGCGAAGGGAACTCTACGCGTTTGCGAGCTCATTTTGGTTCCGTCCCCGTACCCGTTCATGTCACCGAGCTAGATATTGATGAGCCATGGATTCGCTCGGTGCGCGAGCATGGCACGCTTCATATTCCTGACGCTCAAGCGCAGAACGAATTCCGGCTGGGTTTCTACGGACGCACGTTTTTGATCGCGCCCCTTCTACAGCAGGGGGAATTTGCTGGAACGCTGACCGCACGTCGACTCGAGGTGCGTCCCTTCACGCCGGCGCAGATCAAGCTGCTCGAGACTTTCGCCGATCAGGCAGTGATCGCGATCGAAAACGTGCGGCTGTTTCAAGAACTCAATGAGGCGTTGGAGCAGCAAACGGCTACGAGCCAGATTCTGGGAGTCATCGCCAGTTCGCCGACGGACGTGCAACCAGTTCTGGATGTAGTTGCAGAGAGTGCTGCACGGCTGTGTGAGGCAGACGACGCTGTTATCCGCCGGCTTGATGGTAACGTGATTCGGCTTGTAGCCCATTATGGGCAGATTCCGCCGGGTGGTATGGATGCTCCAACTGTCAGCCGAAGCGATGTTGTGGGCCGAGCTATAATCGAGAGGCAAGCGATTCATGTCCGTGATCTTCTGGCGGAAGTAAACGAGTTTCCCGACAGTAAGTTCAATCAAGAGCGTAGTGGCGCCCGCACTTTACTGAGTATGCCGATGCTCAGAGAGGGAGTTGCAATTGGAGTAATTAACATACGACGGCAAGAGGTCCGTCCTTTTTCAGACAAACACATTGCTCTGCTTAAGACCTTTGTCGATCAGGCGGTGATCGCTATCGAGAACGTTCGGTTGTTCAAGGAATTGCAAGACCGTAACCGCCAGCTCACCGAGGCCCTGGAGCAGCAAACGGCTACGAGCGAGATTCTCCGCGTGATTGCCAGTTCGCCGACCAACATCCAGCCTGTGCTGGATGTTGTGGCCGAAAATGCGGCACGGCTATGTGAGGCAAACGATGCTCAAATCTACCGCCTCTATGGGGATGTCCTGCGGCGGGTGGCGGTTTACGGGGAAATGCCGGCGGGGAAAGTTGGCGAGGAAAGAGCCGTCGATCGTGGCTGGCTAGGCGGGCGGGCCGTAGTCGACCGGCAGGCGATCCACGTCCATGACCTCGAGGCGGAATCTGAAGCCGAGTTTCCGCTCGCCAAGGCGTACCAGAAACGCCTAGGTGCTCGCACTCGCACCGTGCTTCACATGCCGTTGCTGCGTGAAGGTGTTCCGATTGGGACCATTGCGATCCGCCGCACGGAGGTCAAGCCCTTTTCGGACAAGCAGCTCGCGCTGCTTAAGACCTTTTCTGACCAAGCGGTAATCGCGATCGAAAACGTTCGGCTCTTCCAAGAGTTGCAAACGCGAACTCGCGACTTGGTGCAGTCAGTGGAAGAACTGAAAGCCCTTGGCGAGGTTGGCCAAGCAGTGAGTTCGACGCTTGATCTCTCGACGGTACTCAACACGATCGTGGCTCGTGCCGTTCAGCTCTCCGGAACCGATTGCGGCATCATCTACGAATATGATGAGCCCACGCAAGAGTTTCATCTTCGAGCCAGCTATCAGATGGAACAGGAATTGGTTGACGCCTATCGGGCAACTCCACTGCGTCTCGGACAAGGGGCTACCGGTCGATCAGCGGAAACCAGAGTACCGTACCAAATTGCCGACCTCCGTCAAGAGCGGGAGCTCGCAACTAGAGGGATGCGCCCCATTTTGTCTCGGCTTGGATATCAATCGCTCCTCGCGGTGCCGCTCCTTCTCGAGCAGAAAATCATGGGGGCCTTGACGATTTACCGGCGTGAAACCGGGAGCTTTGCGCCAGAGGTTGTAAATCTACTACAGACTTTTGCCACGCAATCAGTCTTGGCGATACAGAATGCTCGACTCTTTCGCGAGATCGAAGAAAAGAGTCGACAGATCGAGGCGGCCAACCGCCACAAATCGGAGTTCCTCGCCAATGTTTCCCACGAGCTTCGCACGCCTTTAAATGCCATCATCGGTTTCTCTGAAGTTTTGGGGGAGAGAATGTTCGGCGAGCTAAACGAAAAACAGGCTGAGTATACGGAGGACATCCTTTCCTCCGGCCGCCATCTCCTCTCTCTCATCAATGACATCCTCGACCTTTCCAAGATCGAGGCTGGCCGCATGGAACTTGAGCTGATGAAGTTTGACCTTCCGTCTGCAGTAGAGAATGCGCTGATACTCGTGCGGGAGCGTGCAACCCGGCACGGGATCAAACTCGAACGCGCGATCGATGAGCGGCTCGGCGACTTCACCGGCGACGAGCGGAAGGTCAAGCAGATCTTAGTCAACCTGCTATCGAATTCGGTAAAATTTACTCCGGAAGGGGGAAAGATCCACGTTAATGCCAGCTTGAACAACGGTTCCGTGATCATCTCAATCGCCGACACAGGCATTGGCATCGCAAAGGAAGACCAAGAGGCCATCTTCGAAGAATTTCGTCAAGTCGGAAGCAATTATGCGCAGAAGCGCGAGGG
>VBKE01000125.1:0-4329 GCA_005879605.1 Deltaproteobacteria bacterium | reverse complement strand
GACCAGGAAGTTCGTCGAAATGCACGGCGGCAAGATCTGGGTCGAAAGCGAATTGGGCAAAGGTGCCACTTTCACCTTCACTCTGCCGATAAAGCAAGAAGGGATGACTCAGCACGAAGGACACGAAGAGCACGAAGGGAAGACAAAGACGAGAGTGAAATTTGATGAATTATCAAACAAGGTCCTCGGTTGTGCGATTGAGGTGCATCGAGAGCTTGGGCCTGGATTGCTTGAATCGACTTACGAGCAATGCTTGGCTTATGAACTGAACCGGCCCAGGATCCCGTTTAAGCTTCAAGTTGAACTTCCCATTGAGTACAAACACATAAAGCTTGACTGTGGATACCGCATTGACCTGCTGGCAGATGAACGATTGATTGTTGAACTGAAGAGCGTCGATCAGCTGCTCAGGATTCATGAGGCACAGGTTCTGACCTACATGAAACTCGCCGATGTGAGAGTCGGGTTGCTGATTAACTTTAACGTTGACGTCTTAAAGAAAGGAATCCGCAGATTTGTGCTTTAAACCTTCGTGTCCTTCGTGCTTTTCGTGGTGAGTCAGGAGAAAAAGGTGGCAGGTGAACTGATACTGATCATCGAAGACAACGAGAAGAACCGGAAGCTCGTCCGGGACGTGCTTCAGGTCAAAGGCTACAAGACCATAGAGACCGAGACGGCTGAAGAAGGACTCAAGCTGGCGTTGCAGCAATCTCCCGCTCTCATCCTCATGGACATTCAGCTGCCGGGGATGGACGGAATCACGGCTCTGAAGCAGCTGCGGGCCGACCCAAAAACAAACGGCATCGCTGCCATCGCGATCACGGCGTCGGCCATGACCCATAACCGACAGACGATGTTGGCTGAAGGATTTGATGGCTACCAGACCAAGCCGATCAGCGTGAAGGAATTTCTCGCGGAAGTGCAACGCGTGCTCAATTTGAAAGATCGTAAGGGGTGAAAGGTGAGGCGTGAGGCGCCCACCTAACGCTTTACCCCTTACGCCTAACCGTATTAGAAACGTGAAAACGCCGGCCAAAATTCTAGTCGTCGACGACACCCCTAAGAACGTAAAGCTTCTGGCCGACCTCCTGACCGTCAAGGGATACGGCGTGGTTACCGCAGCGTCAGGACGTGAAGCCTTGGCTCAAGTCGAGGCTGAACGACCGGATCTTGTGCTGCTAGACGTCGTGATGCCGGAGATGAGCGGTTACGAGGTGTGCCGAAAAATACGCGAGAGCCCGGCCACGGAAATTCTCCCGGTGGTGATGGTAACAGCGCTGGATCCAGCAGAGGAGCGAATCAAAGGGCTCGAGGCGGGCGCCGATGATTTCCTCACCAAGCCAATCAATCAGGCTGAGCTATTTGTGCGAGTGAAGTCGCTTCTTAGAATCAAGGAACTCTACGACATCGTTCAGGCCCAAGCCGCCCAACTCGCTGAATGGAACAAAACTCTGGAGCAACGCGTCGAGGAGCAGGTGACACAGCTTGAGCGTATGAGTCGGCTGAAGCGCTTCTTTTCCCCGCAGCTTGCCGAGCTGATCGTAGCTGGAGGCGCTGATGATCCGCTTAGAAGTCACCGGCAGGAAGTCGCGGTGGTCTTTTTGGATCTTCGGGGCTTTACTGCTTTCGCCGAGACGTCCGAGCCCGAAGAAGTAATGAGGGTTCTTCGCGAGTATCATGCGGAGATGGGTAAACTGGTTCTGGAGCATGAGGGAACGCTCGAGTGTTTCACCGGAGACGGCATGATGGTTCTATTTAACGACCCCGTGCCGCTGCCAAACCCGGAGGAGCGCGCGATTCGAATGGCCCTGGCGATGCGGGAGCGGATAGCGGAGCTGACTGTCAAATGGCGTAAGCTTGGCTATGACCTCGATTTCGGCGTCGGCATTGCCCAGGGCTATGCCACCATAGGCACCATCGGCTTCGAGGGACGTTGGGATTACGGTTCGATCGGAACCGTTTGCAATCTCTCATCCCGCCTCTGCGGTGAGGCGAAAGCCGCCCAGATCTTGGTTCCACAACGGTTCGTGGGCGCCGTCGAAGAGCTGGTCGAAGTTGAGCCCGTAGGCGAGCTGTCACTCAAGGGCTTTCACCGCCCCGTCGCGGCGTTCAACGTCTTGCGGCTAAAAGGCCAACCTTGATCAGTGACAAGGGAGGAATTAGAATTTCGGAGTTTTGGTGCGGGCGACCGGAATCGAACCGGCGATATGCAGCTGGGGAATCGGCAGCGACGTCGCAGCGCCAGATTTTTTTAGGTGAGATGATCAAACTATCATGAAGTCTATCCTGCCCCTTTATCCCCCAGCACAGTCCCCCGGTCAGTTCTAAAAACCTATTGGTTGGAGCGGGATGATCGGGAGAAGGAGATATGCAGCACGGTTGGGGCCACTGTGCAGCGTCGAGTTGCCGCCGAACAGCTCCGGCGACCGGTCGCGCGGGTCATCGTGGAGAAATGGCCCGCAGCCTCTGAGTTCATTCTTGAAATTCGAAAGCCGGCCACCACTCGCTCCTGGATACTCGTAATCCTTCCCGCCCACGGTGAGGCCGATCCGATAGCCGGCAGGGACCACGATGGACGTCGGCCAAATCTCGACGTCAAGCTCGACGACCTCTCCGGGTCGCAGCGGCTGCTCCTCATCATGGGTGTGATACGGCCTATAGGGAGTGCTTAGCTGAGGATCGAGCTTGCGATGCGAGGCCCGGAGCCAACCCTGAGCGATAGGAGTATGGGCATCGATCGCGCCCTGGAATACAACCTCCTCGTCCTCCGGTGAGAAGACGCGAAGCACGACGAAAATGTCGGCATCCGACGTCGAGGACGAGACTAACAGTTTGACCGCCGACGGTCCGGTGATCTCCGTCTCTTGCTCAAGAGGCGGTGACAGAAAAGTCACTCCGTCACCCAGAGCATCAAACTCGATGCTTTGCATGTCTGCAACGGGACCCGCGCTCAAGCTCCTATCCACAGGATTGAGATAGAGCTTCGTCCGGCGGGTGCGAGCGATGGGCCATTCGTTTTCCATGCGTTCGATGAAGCCGTCGATGCGGCGAACCTGCAACCGAACCCGAGGCTCGTTGTGCCAGCCGTTGTCGATGCCTTTTAGAAAGTAATCGAAGAAGCGCTTCTGCAGGAGCCGCCCATAATCCGTGTAGAAGTGGGTCCAGTGTTCCAGCCCGTGCAGCTCAAGCCACTTGTGCTTCGACGCGGCGCGGACGAACCCCTCGACGTTCCCTCGCAAATGCAGCCCCTGGCCTCCCCAATTACCGGCGGAAAGAAACGGCACTGTAACTTTCGACCAGAGGGGCGAGCGAGCTTTGTGATAATCATCATCGAGCGGATGGCTAGAGATCTCGCTGCCAAGATCACATCGGTTTCTTGCCAGCTCTTCTTCGGAGAGCATCTCGGATCCACAAACAAGCTCGCCGGTAACGCGGCTGCGCGGGCCGCGCTCGCCGAGTCCGTGCTGCACCGTCTTAACCTGCATGTCGTACCAGTTTCTCCAGAAGCTGCAGAGAATGCCTCCGTGATGCGTCATGTCACGATACCAGTCAGCCGCGCCTTCCCAAATGCACATCGCGGCCAAGTGCGGAGGTTGGAGCGACGCCACCTGCCACTGGTTGATCGCATAGTAGGAGATGCCGTTGAGGCCGACCTTGCCGTTGCTCCATGGCTGGATTCCGGCCCACTCGATGCAGTTGTAAAAATCTTTAGTCTCGCGCGGCGAGAAATGATCGATGTAACCCGGCGAGCAGCCGCAGCCTCGCGAATCTACGCGTACGCAAACGTAACCATCCGGCACCCACTTCTCCGGATCGACGACTTCCCAGTTCTGATACTTATTGGTCGAGCCTGCTACAACGTCCGGATGCTGCGCGGTCATGCGCTGCCACTGGTTCGGATAACCGTCCTGAAAGGCAAGCCCTTTCGCGTAGGGGCCGTAGCTGAGGATGACCGGATACTTACCGTCCACGACAGGGTGGTAGACATCGGCGCGAAGGACGAGGCCGTCGTCCATCGTGATCGGCACGCTCCAGTCGATTCGCATGCCGTCTCTTACTTCCGAGCGATGCTGCATCGCGTCCTCTCCGTTACCATTCTTATAAAACAGACTGTTGAAAAATCTCCGTTCACCCTTCGACGGGCTGCTATGTGGATGTCAAGTCGCTAACGCACAAATGCTCTTATGTTTTTTCTTTCTCCTAAACCATCCCCGACCAAAGAGAGACTTGCTGCTATGCGTGGCACGGCATACGGCCGTCACACTTACTTGAAATGCGCCCCTCTCTAAGGCACCAAGCCCCGGGATCTCTGTCTCAAGGGTCGAACCG
>VBKE01000043.1 GCA_005879605.1 Deltaproteobacteria bacterium | reverse complement strand
TCAAGTTTTGCTCTTCCCTTTCAAGACAGTGTCAGATCAGTTCCTGATAGACACCGTTTTGGAATATCTATCGCCGAATTTTCATGATCCTCTGCCGTTCAAATATTTGTTGCTTTTAATGCTAGGAATTCTGGCCATCTCCCGGGCCAAAGTAAATATCATAGAGCTTTCTCTCGTTCTTTTTTTCACCTACATGGCTCTTTATTCAGCAAGACACATTCCGCTGTTCGCAATCGTAGTTGCTCCGATTTTGGTAAGGCACATAGAATTAATGTTGCAAAAATCCAATAGCAAGCTAATAAATCTGTTTAAATCCAGGTCTAAGAATCTTGCTTCGTTAGACGCTCAGCTAAAAGGTTACGTATGGCCAGTCGTTGTCACAATTGCAGTTTGCAGCCTTGCAAACGCAGCATTTATCCAATTTAGCTTTGACAAAGCGCGCGCGCCGATAGGCGCAGTAAATTTTCTGAAAAGCCAGAACATGAAAGGAAACATGTTCAATAGTGATCCATTCGGCGACTACGTCATCTATGCTGCCTGGCCGGAATATAAAGTGTTCGTAGATGGCCGCTCCGATATGTACGGGAGCAACAGAATGAAAGAATATATGAAAGTTGCCTTCGTCCAGCCCGGATGGAAGGAGATCCTGGCAAAGTACGACATCAATTTTGTTATCTACAACGCCAACTCACCTCTTTCTTTGGTGTTAAATGAAAGCGACAAATGGCGACTTATTTACGCCGATAAGACGGCAAATATTTTTATCAGAAACGTACCGGAAAATCGCGACCTAATAAATAGATATCCAGATGCGAAGCTTGTTCGGGACAGCGATTCTACTAAGGGTGCAAAAATGACTGAAGCTATTCCCATTCACTCATCTTAACGGAGGCTCTTTATGACAATAAAGATGGGAGTGATCGGTCTGGGCTATTGGGGCCCCAACCTTGTGCGGAATTTCTGTACCTTGTCGGAAAGTACGCTCGTCATGGGCTGCGACCTTCAGGTTGAGCGCTGTCAGAAAATCGCGTCTCTTTATCCAAGCATCCGTTTCACTCAAAACGTTCAGGAGGTATTCGAGAGCAAAGAGATCAACGCAGTGGCTATCGCTACACCGGTGCGCACTCATTACCCGCTGGTAAAGCAGGCCTTAGCTGCAGGCAAACATGTGCTGATCACAAAACCATTCACGGATAACATTGCGCATGCGGAAGAACTTATAAGTTTGGCCGAACAAAAAGGCCTAGTCCTGCAGGTCGATCATACGTTCATCTATCATCCTGCTGTGGAAAAGTTGAAAGACATCGTTGTGCGCGGCGAACTTGGGGACGTTTACTACTTTGACTCCGTGCGAATCAATCTGGGTCTGTTCCAAGCAGACGCGTCCGTGACTTGGGACTTGGCGCCGCACGACGTTTCTATTATGGAGCACCTGATCAGCCGCCCGGTTCAGTGGGTCCAGGCCGTCGGCGCTCGCCATGCGGGGCAAAAATTCGAGAGCATGGCTTACATCACGGTACAGTTTGCCGACAATATTTTGGGTCATTGCCACGTCAACTGGCTTGCGCTCATGAAAATAAGATTAATCACCTTAGGCGGGTCGCGCCGGATGGTCGTCTATGACGACAATCTGGTCACCGAGAAGGTCAAGATTTACGATAAGGGGGTAACGCTAAACAGCATCGAGGGTCTCTACGATGCTTTGGTGCAGTACCGCCAGGGCGATATGCACGCGCCTGCGATTGAAAATAGTGAAGCGTTGGCGCGCGAGATCAGACACTTCGTTCACTGCATCAAGCAAGGAACCACTCCGATCACGGATGGCCGCTCAGGTCTTCGGGTGGTTCGCATATTGGCAGCCGCTGAGGAAAGCATTCGGCAGGAGGGCAAACGAATTCCCTTTTAGACGCCTTCCCAAACGGGACCGACCAGGTTCCTTCTTTGCGGCTAGAAAAACCTGAATTGGATAAAATTCTGATCTCGCGCAAAGACGCAAAGCATGCCCTGAGCAAGGTCGAAGGGGACGCCAAGGTGGGAGAATGTGGAGATATTTTTCTTCGCTCGCTTGGCGGCTTGGCGCGATGAATTTTATTGACGTGGTACCTGAGCAACAGATCGAGACGATTTCGCGCCATCGGTATACCGCCGGGGTGAGCATATGCATTCCGGCGTACAACGAGGAAGCCACTATCGAAGAGGCCATCCGGAGCGCGGCTGCGACGCTGCAGCGATCCGGACTGGCAGGCGAAATTCTGGTGCTCGATGATCGCTCAGCGGATGGCACGTGGGAGATCCTTCAGCGACTCAAAGACATTGTTCCCAAGGTACAGATTCGCCGTCACCAAGTAAATCAGGGTATCGCGAAGACTTTTACAGAACTCTATCGCTGGGCTAATATGGATCTCGTTTTTCTTAATTCGGCGGATGGACAGTGGAAAATGCAAATTCTACTCGAAATGCTTCCCTTGATGAAAGATGCCGACCTGGTCGTCGCCCGCCGCAAACAAAAGCATTACAGGCTCAATCGCCAACTCGTTTCATGGTTTTTCAACCTTCTACCCCTTCTGATGTTTCGTACGAAGACATACGATGCCGGCAGTGTTAAGTTAGTGCGACGCGAAATCTACGAGATCCCCATCACGAGCACGGGAGTTTTTGCAGAAGCCGAGAGAATCGTAAGAGCCCGCCGTCGAGGCTACCGGGTCGCGTCTGTTGACGTGGACCACTTTTCCCGGACGTCCGGCAAGGCCACAGGTGCGAAGTTTTCTCTCGTCATGGAGGCGCTGGTAGATCTTTTTAGGTGTTGGATTGACATCGTCCTGTTACGACGTTAATGGGCATAGCGAGATTATGAGGCATGAAGCAACACCGCCGAGGCGCGGCGGACGCATCCTTCGACTAAGCTCAGGATGCGCGGTTATGAAGAATCCGCTCGTGGTGAGCTTTGTCGAACCATGCGTACTCTTGCGTCTTTGTGGTGAAATGACTCTTGCTGCTTCGATTGTGACGTAGCCGCGCGCGATAAAATGACTATGCGGCTGAAGAAAGTTGCCACAAAAGACCTTCGCGGTTACGAAGAATAGCGCCGGACGTCCAGCTCGGCGGCAATGTAAAAATTTTCGACTTTGCAAATCTCTACGGTTGCAAGATCGGCGACAACACCAGAATCGGCACTTTCGTCGAAATCCAAAAAGGGGCTCAAGTTGGACTCAACTGTAAGATTTGGAGTCACTCTTTCATATGCGATGGAGTCGGCAACCTGCTCGGTTACTGCGTCGTGTGAATAACAAATGACAGCAATGAAAAATAACTCCGTTCCTTTTTTGGATCTCAAACGCCAGTGCTTGCCTATCGAAGCGGAGATTCGCGATGCGTTTCATCGCGTCCTCGACAGTTGCCATTTTGCTTCCGGCCCGTTTGTAGAAGCGTTCGAAGCAGAGTTTGCCCAATATTGCGGTGTTCGGCACTGTGTCTGTGTCAACTCCGGTACTAGCGCGCTGCACTTGGCCATGATTGCTTGCGGCGTAGGTCCGGGAGATGAGGTCATCACCGTTCCTTTTACCTTTATTGCAACGGCATGGGCGATCAGTTACGTCGGCGCAAAGCTGGTGTTCGTCGACATCGAGCCGGATACTTACACGATGGATATATCCCAGGTTGAACGGGCGATAACAGCCAGGACGCGAGCGATTCTTCCCGTTCACTTATATGGCCAGATGGCGGACCTGACTCCGTTGAAACAAATCTGTGAGCGGCATAACCTGGCGCTTGTTGAAGATGCGGCGCAGGCTCATGGCGCCGAATACCTCGGCCAGCGAGCTGGAAGCGTGGGGCGTGTGGGGTGTTTCAGCTTTTATCCCACCAAGAATCTTGGCGCAATCGGCGAAGGCGGGGCCATTACTACCAACGATGATGTTGTCGCCGCAAGAGTCCGCGCGCTACGTGACCATGCTCAGTCGACCAAATACCGGCATGAAGAACTTGGCTTTAATTACCGGATGGATGGACTACAAGCAGCGGTTTTGAGCGTGAAGCTAAAATATCTCGAGGCGTGGAATTCCGCGAGAAGGGAGGTGGCTGCGCGCTACCACAGTATGTTAACCGACACTACGCTAACGCTGCCAAAAGAAATGGACGGCAGATACCACGTTTGGCATCTATATGTCGTTAGACATCCACAGCGGGATCGTCTGCGGCAGGCTTTAGCGGCAGCCGGTATAGAATCGGGCCTCCACTATCCAATCCCCGTTCACCTACAGCCCGCTTATTCTCATCTTCGACACCACACCGGGAACTTCCCAGTGACCGAAGGCGCTGCGCGAGACTGCTTGAGTTTGCCACTGTATCCCGAACTAACGGAGGAAGAACAAATTCGTGTCGCTGACGGTATAAAAATGGCCACTCGAAAACTTTAGCTAGCTATTCAGCATCAGCGCAACACACTGCCTGAAAATTCCGCTACGCAGATGAGTCACGAACAGCGCAAAAAACCGCGGCGCCTGACCGTCGTTACGACGCTATTGATTTGCTTACTTACGGCTGGTCAAAGCCTGCCGGAACGATCGACGGGCTTTGGGGATTTTTTTCCCGGAGATTTCCTGGAATACTGGGTGTCCGCGCGCCTGTTATTGGATGGCAAGAACCCGTATTCCCCGCAGGAACAACTCGCCCTGCAGCGTTCAGTTGTCCCGAATACCACGCGACCGCTGATGATGTGGAATCCCCCTTGGACGTTGTTCTTCATATTACCGTTCGGATTACTTGGCTTCCCGGCGGCTTACGCCTTGTGGTCGATATTACTCTTGCTTTGTTTACTCTTTTGCTCTGCTTGCCTCTGGCGAATCTACGGCGGACCGCCTGATCGATACCGAATAGCTTGGTTAGCTTGCTTTTCGGTTGTACCGACGTACTTGACGCTGTACGTGAAGCAGATCGATCCGCTGGTGCTGCTTGGGATAGTCGGTTTTCTGTACTTTCAAGAACGGAAGCAATGGTGGCTTGCGGGCCTTGCTTTGGCTCTGATCGCCATCAAGCCACATCTAGTTTATGTATTCTGGGTCGCTTTGATTGTTTGGATCGTGGAGAAGCGCCAATGGCGAGTCATTCTTGGTGGGGCAGCCGGATGCGCAGTCGCGATTATGATTCCTCTAATGTTTGTGCCTGCTATATTCGGTCACTATTTCGGGCTCTACTCAACGAATGCAGTACCGAAACCCTTTGATTGGAAAACGCCTACCTTGAGCACTGCTCTTGGCCTAATATTTGGGCTCGATAATCTTTGGGTGCGCTACGTGCCACCGGCGCTTACCTTGATTTGGTTTATATTCTATTGGAGAAAGCAGCGGATTGATTGGAATTGGACGGAACAGATGCCCCTGTTGCTGTTGGTGTCTCAAGCGACGACGGTATTTGCGTGGGTCTGGGACCAGATACTTCTTCTTCCGGTCCTCATCTCCGGGGTAGTGTGGGCTACTCGCGGAGGCCTGACCAGGATTGTCGTGGCTGCCTTGGTCGGTTTCCTTGTTATTGACTTCGCGCCGCTACTTGTCATGAGCGGAGTCTTGATTCCGGAAGGATTTGCGCTTTTTTGGATGGTCCCGTTATTCCTTTTAGTCTATTCGATATTTAGAATCCAAACGAGCATCTGCTTTTCATACTCGCGTCCAAGGACAATTATAAGAAGTTAGACCGCCGTTCGTGACAAAGACTTCGCATAAGAAGTCTCGATCGTTATGCCTCATATTTTTCAGTATGTCCCAGCTTAATTCTCTGTGGCGTCCTAGTTTATCGACCACGTTCGCCAGGATCGCGTATCGACGGTGGTTATCTATAGCCCTGATCGGACTCCTAGCCTTTGGAGGCAGTGCCGCTGTCGGGTTTATCGCCGGCATCCCCGAACCCGTAGCCGATGACGAATTTAGCTACTTGCTGGCAGCGGATACTTTTGCTCATGGACGGTTAACGAATCCGACCCATCCGATGTGGGTGTTTTTTGAAGGCTCTCACGCGATTCATCAGCTAATGTACATGTCTAAATATCCTCCTGTCCAAGGGCTCGTATTGGTGGTTGGACAGGTAATGGGCGGTCACCCCATTTGGGGAGTATGGATGAGCATGGGGCTCATGTGTGCCGTTATTTGCTGGATGCTGTATGTCTGGGTGCCACCTCGCTGGGCCGTCCTGGGAGGATTTTTGGCGCTCATAAACCCGTTGCTGGGAATTACGGGGTACTGGGCGCAAAGTTACTAGGGTGGCGCAGTCACAGCAACAGGGGGGGCACTCGTTTTCGGCGCAGTACGGCGGATTATCCAACGGCCATGCGTGTATTACGGCTTGCTGTTCGGTGCGGGCGTGGCGATTTTGGCGAACAGCCGTCCCTATGAAGGGCTTCTTCTTAGCCTACCCGCAGTAGCTATGCTCCTCGTTTGGATGCTGAGTAAACGCGGTCCGCGACCGCGGATATTCGCAACGCAAATCGCAGTGCCTCTTTTCATTGTGCTCGCCCTCACAGGAACAGCAATGGGGTTTTACAATCTACGCATCACCGGGAACGTATTCCGTATGCCTTATCAGGTTTATGCGGAGACATATGATATAGCACCAAAATTTATTTGGCAAAGCCTTCGTCCCGAACCAATCTATCACCATCAGGTATTGCACGACATTAGCCACGGCGTGGATCTCACTTTATACAAACTAGAGCGATCAGTCGTAGGTTTTGTAACAAAGAATGTGGCGTACGTGTCATGGTGGATGTTCTATTCGTTAAACGTCTTTCTGATTCCCTTAATCGCAAGGTGTTCCATCACATTTCACTGGGCTTGGCACAACCGCTGGGGAAGCTTTGCTCTACTAACATACGGCGTTCTCGTGTGTGGCCTTCTGGTCGAAATACCTATGATGATCCACTATGCGGCTCCGATCACAGGCATCAACTATTTATTCGTGCTGCAAGCGATGCGGCTGTGGAATTGGCATAATGCGAGCCGAAATGTGAAGCAACTCATGTTGTGGCTGGTGTTGCTCCTTGGAGCCGTTGTGGCCATAGGGTTGTTGTACGTCCGCACTAATTTCGATGACGCATCGGTATGGTATAAACGCCGCGCGGCCGTTCGCGATCAATTAATGAAAGCCGAGGGGAAGCATCTGATTATTGTGAGTTATGGCCTGGGGCATTTGGTTCATGAAGAGTGGGTTCACAATGGGGCAAGCATTGACGACGCCAAGGTCATTTGGGCACGAGATATGAATGATCAGAATTGCAAATTGGTGGAGTACTTCAAACAGCGGCGTATTT
>VBKE01000042.1 GCA_005879605.1 Deltaproteobacteria bacterium | reverse complement strand
CCGTTTGGAACGAGAGGCTTAGAGCGGTCGCTAGACCCATTCATAGAGGAAGAACAATAACGCGCTATGTTTGCGACGTCACCAGGGCGGATGGGAAGTTAATCGCGCAAGTTATGAGCACCATCATGACGCTTCGTGGCGAAGCGGCTCAAGGGAGATGAGTACCGAAATGATCTGAAAGGCATCGGAGCGCAGATTGTAACGGGGATGAACCAATGAGAATTGGTGAATGGCCGCGGCTGCATAAGAGAACATTCAAGAAGGAAGACTCACAGAGGAGCCAGAGCTAATGATCGACACGGCAGTTATTCTCAAACGGTTTGAGGAACCCGACGAAGTTCGCACCTTTGACAAGGGTAGGTTTGAAATCGTCCGCATCGGCGGCATGAGTATTGGCCGCGCCACCTACGAGCCAGGATGGAAATGGTCTGAGCACGTCGGACCGTCGGCCGGGCAGACGCATTGCTGCGTTGAGCACCTCGGCTTGGTCGTTTCGGGACACGCGACGGCGGAGATGCAAACAGGCGTCGTTCATCACTTAACGGCAGGCACCCTGTTCTACATCCCGGCGGAGCCGCACGATAGTTGGGTTGTGGGCGACCAGCCTTACATATCGCTCCATTTCATCGGCGCCGACAAATACACAAGATGACCAGTCGCATCCAAACTACGATTTCAGTTCGGCATGTCTCAATCTCAATTGAAAAAACGTTCGGTGAAACGTGTTCGAGATTTGAGTCGCGCATGTGCTATGCTCCTGACATTGATTGATAAGCGGCCCGTTTATGGCAAACGCCAGAAGATCACCGAACCTCCCGATTCAAGCCTTTTCAACATTGCCGTCGTCCCCGCAAACCCTGCCCAGCGAGGCAGTACTAGATGCGCTGAAGATGATGCTCATCGGCGCATCCCTGAACGAAGTTCTGACGAGTATCACCCGCCTGATCGAAGCCCACAGTGAGGGGATGTTGTGCTCGATTTTCCTGCTCGACGAAGACGGGCTTCACCTGCGATACGGTGTCGCCGCAAACCTGCCCCAAGCGTACCAAGCAGCGACGGATGGAGTGTGTATTGGTCCTAATGTCGGATCGTGCGGCGCAGCCGCTTACCTTCGGCAGCCGGTTTTTATCTCTGACATGCTTTCTCACCCGAACTGGGAGGGTTTTAGAGACGTTGTCTTGCAGAGTGGGTTGCGCGCTGCGTGGTCAACCCCCATCCTGTCGCACGATGGCAAAGTGCTGGGTACCTTTTGCATGTACTACCGCGAGGTTCGGCAGCCGGTGATGGATGAAATTCAGTTAATCGATTACGCAAGCCGCATTGCCGCAATCGCCATCGAGCGAAAGCGAGCGGAGGAGAAACTCCGGCAGGACGAGCGGGAGTTTCGGCAACTCATAGATTTCCTTCCTCAGCATGTCCTGGTCCTGGACAAGGAGGGGTTTCTACTTCAGGCGAACCAGGTGATGCTCGACTATAACGGCCACACCCTTGAAGAGATGCAAGGCGCGGGAACTGATGAGCGAGTTAAGAGGGATCTTCACCCAGACGATCTCGAAAGAGTGCGGGACGAACGACGCCGCGGTTTTTCAAGCCGAGTTCCTTTTGAGATAGAAAAGCGCATGCTCGGCAAAGATGGCCGGTATCGCTGGTTTCTGTTTCGCTACAAGCCGCTGCTGAATGAACAGGGGGGAGTGACGCGGTGGTTCGCGACAGCTACTGACATCGACGATCGCAAGCGGGCCGAGGAGAGGATGCGCAACGAAAACCTCGCGCTGCGGGAAGAGATCGATCGTTCTTCGATGTACGAAGAAATCGTGGGATCGTCCAATACGCTGCGTGTGGTTCTACAGCATGTTGCTAAAGTAGCACCGACGGATTCCACAGTTCTTATTCTAGGTGAAACCGGAACGGGAAAGGAACTCATCGCACGCGCCATTCACAAGCGGTCGAAGCGTTCGGCCGGGGCGTTTATTCGCGTGAACTGCGTAGCGATTCCGTCTTCGCTCATCGCCTCCGAGCTGTTCGGACATGAGAAGGGAGCTTTCACCGGCGCGCTCCAGCGGCGGCTGGGCCGTTTCGAGCTCGCCGACGGGGGCACGATCTTTCTCGATGAAATCGGCGACCTTCCCGCGGATACCCAGAATGCGTTATTGCGCGTGCTCCAAGAGCGCGAGTTCGAACGCGTCGGTGGAACTCAAACGATTCGCGTTAACGTGCGGGTGATTGCCGCCACCAATCGCGACCTGGCAGCAGCGGTGGCGAGCGGCAGTTTCCGCGAGGACCTATTCTACAGACTGAATGTATTCCCGATCGACGTTCCGTCCCTGCGCGAACGAGCCGATGATATTACCTTGCTCGTGGAATACCTGGTGGCGCGCTCGGCGAAGAGGGCAGGCAAGAAGATCAGGCACATCGAGAAGGCGACCCTCGATCTGTTCAAAGCCTACACTTGGCCGGGTAATATCCGTGAATTGCAGAACGTCGTTGAGAGGGCCGTCATCCTATGCGAGGGCGATACGCTCTCTGTCGACGAGAGTTGGTTCAAGCATGATACACCCCGATCCCCAGGCACCACACAGTCCTTGCCCACAAGTCCGTTCAACCAGGAACGAGAGATGATTGAAGCCGCGCTTAGGGAGTCGCGAGGCCGCATCGCCGGCCCATTCGGAGCCGCAACGAAGCTCGGAATTCCAAGGCAGACTTTGGATTCGAAGATCGCCGCCCTCGGAATCGATAAATACCGGTTCAAGACTTAATCACAATCAGCATTCTTTTCTGACAAATCAGAATTTTCTGAAGGCGCAGTCATTCCCTCTGGATCACAAACAGTTTAGATCCGAGGAGTTGGTCGATGGCCCTTTGTTTGCTCCACGGTAGGACGAGAGGTTTTGGATGTTAAAACTCGAACGGAATCCTGATGGAGAACGAACTACCATCCGCCTGATCGGATGCGCGCAGTCGGAGCATCTCGGCGAGATCACGAACCAGATGGGAAGTTGCGGTCCGAACGTCACCCTGGATTTGGAAGAAGTCACGGTTACGGATGTGCATGTGATTCGCTTCCTGGGCACGTGTGAGAAGGACGGAACTGAACTGCTCCATTGCCCATCCTATATCCGGGAGTGGATCTCGCGGGAACAGTGACAACGACAAACAAACGGAATCAAGGCGAGCAGAGATGAAGGATCTGATCCGGCCATATGATGAAACGGATTAGCGCTATGATCAAGATTGTTGCCACACTCTGTTCTGCGTCGCTGAGCATGCTCTGCAGCCAACCAAGCTACGCCCAGGACAAGCCGGAGATCGAGCGGCTCTCCATCATCGACTGCGGTGACGGTGTCGCCGGCGACATCTCGATCTGGTCGCCCCGCGTCAATGTCGGGAAATCCATGGGCTTCGCGGTCACCTACGCACCCACACCATGGAGGGCATGCTTGCCTCAGTAATGTCCAAGACAAGGAGACTTCCAAATGCCACTCGCAAAAATTCATGTGCTCGAAGGTCGATACGACGAGCGTCGCCTCAGCAACGTGTCCAAGGCGGTCCAGGATGCGCTGATCAGCATTCTGAAGATTCCCTCGGACGACTTTTTCCAGATCATCTACGAGCTTCCGCGCAACCGCTTCTTGCACACGCCATCGTTTCTCGGGATGAAATACTCCGACGACTTCATCGTGCTTGAAGTCGCGTTCATCTCTGGCCGGCCGAAAGAAACCCCATCGATCACTTGTTTCCGCCTTACACCAGAGAAAAGGTTCAAGCACTTAATCAATGGTTTGAGTATTAGACATGCATTAGCGACGAAAGGCTACATCGACTATCTCGAATTCAGTACAAGTCAATGAGGTTGCTGATGCAAACCGAATTCAGAGCAATTGTTCACAGTGAGTATGGTGCCCCGGAGAAAATTTTAAAAATTGCGAAGCGCCAATTAAACAGCGAAGAGCTTGGAGCTGACGATGTTCTCGTAAAGGTCATCGCTCGACCGATCCATCCCGGTGATATCCAGATTCTTTCCGCTCTTCCTCAAGGAGGACCGGTTGAGCCCATTCCGGAAGGAACTCTAAGAGTACCTGGGTTTGAGGGCGTCGGGACGATCGTTCGGCTCGGAACAAATGCAAAAGCCGCGAAGAGGTTTAGCGAAGGCCAGCGTGTTGCGTTCTTTCCAGCAAAGGGGACTTGGGGAGAATATGTGGTCGTTCGACACAACTGTCTCTTGCCGGTTCCGGACGAGATTTCCGATCACATTGCGGCGCAGATGCTCATAAATACGATCACCGCATCCGTACTCATC
>VBKE01000041.1 GCA_005879605.1 Deltaproteobacteria bacterium | reverse complement strand
TTGGCCGGCGAGGGCGCACTGCGGTTCGCGCGCCAGATTGGATTTCCCGAATGTTCTCCCGAAGCGCTCATCGTCGAAGCGGAGCGAAAGCGCTGGCGGGAAAAGCACGGCACAGTCGGGTGCGTCACCTTAGATGCCGGCGGCAAGATTGCTGTTGCGACTTCCACGGGCGGAATCTTTGGCAAAATCCCGGGCAGAATAGGCGACTCGCCCCTATTGGGCTGCGGCACTTATGCCGATGAGGACGGCGGCGTTTCTTGCACCGGCCACGGTGAGGCGATCATTCGCGTCCTGATGGCGAAGAGCGCTCTCGATTTTTTGCGCAGCGGATTCGATCCCGCGCAATCCGTCAATCGAGCCGTGATGCTGCTCGCGGAAAAAACCGGCGGCACCGCCGGTCTTATCATGATTGATCGGCAAGGGAGAGTCGGCTACGCGCGAAATACTCAGCGCATGCCAGTGTGTTATATCACCGGTGCCGCGAGGATCACGTTAGACAGTTGACATCTGTTCATCAGACTTACTTTCATATTCTTAGGAGAAAATCATGGTCATCGATTTTGAGCATCACTACATTCCCGTCGAACTGGCACGACGAATGGGGATCGACACGAAGACTAAAACCATCGTTGAAGAGGGCGGCATGGCCAAGGCGAACGTTCATTCCCAGCTGTTCAACCTGGACGCGCAGATCCAGGACATGGACCGGGCCGGGATCGACGTCGCGGTTCACAGCTGCATTCTGGAATGGGATACGACGCTGGAAAACTGCCGGTTGCTGAACGACTGCGCGGCGAAAATTCAAAAAGAATATAGAGACCGCTTTGTTGGTCTGGCGCATATCGCACCGCTGGAAGGTGAGCCCGCGCTAAGCGAGTTGCAACGAGCCGTGAACGAGCTTGAGTTGAAAGGAGTGACAATTTCGTCTCAGATTAATGGTCTATCTCTCGACGCTGAGGAGTTTCGGCGGTTTTACGAGACCGTACAAAAACTTCAAGTGCCGATCTTCGTCCATCCAGCTCTGGCACCCAGAGGCTACGATTTACTGAAAGATTACCAGCTCTCGGTCATTCTCACGCGCGAGTTCGATCTCGGCGTGGCCGTCCCGCGGCTCATCGCCGGCGGGGTCTTGGAGCGCTATCCGGAGCTTCAGTTCGTCTTCGCTCATTTCGGCGGCGGGTTGACCGGCTATAAAGAGCGAATCGCGCGGTCGTCTTACCGCTTCAAATTGCCGAAACCGTTCGGCGATTACTTCGATCGGCTTTACTTCGACATGGCCGGATTCGAAGGCAGCCCCATCGCGCTGCGCTGTGCAATACAAGGTATTCGTCCTGAGCGAATGGTATTTGCGACCGACTACCCGCAGAACTTCAACAACGACGACCCGGCGATAGGTAAAAATGCCCACGGCATTCGCGAATACATCGACGAGATTAAAAATCTGCCGCTCGATGTTAAACGTAAAGACAATATGCTCGGTGGTACGGCAGCGCGTTTACTCAAGATCACGCAGGAAATTTGACCTGGTTGACGGGATAAACAGGAGGTTCAGTCAGTATGCTCAGAATCAAAGGGGTAACGAAGGACGAAGCGCCAGAGGACGTTCGCAAGATTTTCGAAGAGCAAGAAAAGCAGTACGGGTCGATCTTGAATACGGCGAAAGTTTACGGTTTGAGGCCCACGATTCAAAAAGGCGTTCAGGCTCTTCAACAAGGGATTCTGGCGTCGGGGCTTATCAGCGGTGAGCTGCGACATCTTCTCTGCATGAAAGCGGCCAGCATCAACGGCTGTCCGTATTGAATCGACATCAACGCATCCAGTGGGATGCAAAACGGCGCGTCGGCAGAAAAGGTCGAAGCCGCGTTGGGAGATTACCCCAAGAGCCCGATTTTTTCTCCTCGCGAAAAACTAGCGCTAGAATTGTGCGAACGAATGACGTACACGAACAAGAGAGATACGGATCGTTTCTTCAACCGTCTCAAGCGCCATTTTACGGAAGAAGAATTGGTGGAGCTCGCCGCCATCATTGCTCTGGAGAACTTCCGCAGCAAGTTCAATCCGGTCTTCGCCGTCGAGTCGCAGGGATTTTGCCCTCTGCCGGCGGTGAAGGAAGTAGCGGAAAGGGCAAGCCGCCGATTTCATGAGTAGCGGTTATGTTACCTCGAGCGGTATGAAGACACGACTAGCGATTTGCGCATTATTATCTCTGCTCGTTTACATGGCTCCCGTCTTCGCGCCAGGTGCTCATGCGGCATCGGGCCCAACCAAAGTCACGATTCACGTGCCTTCGAAGAGCCTTGCGATCATGCCTTACTACTTCGGCAAGGACAAAGGTTTTTTTTCGCCGGAGTTGATCGAACCGCAGCTCGTGGTGATGTCTCCGCCGACCGCCATCGTGGCTCTCGTGGCGGGCGAACTGGATTTTGCCACGACTTTGGGCGCCGCCACGTCCGCCATTCTGCGCGGCCTTCCGCTCAAGAGAGTATTTTATGTTCAAGCGGATCCGAGCCACGCTCTCCTTGCGCAGCCTGACATCAAGACGGTTCAGGACCTGGCCGGAAAGGTCATCGCCGTGACGGCTCTCACCGACGCCGTAGGAATGTCGGCAACGGTGATTCTGAAAGCCAATGGCGTCGATCCCTCTCGCGTTACCCTTTTGGCGACGCAAGTTTCAGATAACGCTTATAAGGCACTGACCACCGGAAAAGTCGCGGCGACTTTGATGGCTCCTCCGTACGCGGAGGAACTTGAAGCCAGGGGCTATCGCCGCTTGGCCGAAGCGAGAACTTATGCGCCCCTGAGCTTCATTGGCCTCGTGGCTACAACCGACACCCTCAAAAAGAATCCGCAGAAGGCTTATGCTCTGATTGCCGGTTTGTATCGGACACTGACTTACATGCACAATCCGGCCAACCGGACCGAAGTGATTCAATACATCGCCGGCTTTCACAAAATCGATCCGCCCCTCGCGGAAAAAGCCTTTGCGACACAGATGCAGTCATACAGCAAAGACGGCACGAAACCACGAAAGTCGGTTGAGCGCGAAATAGAGATTTACAGAGAGACGCTCAAGATCGCGAAGACATTTACACCGGACGACCTGGAAGACATGAGCCTGTTGAAGAAGGTGCAGGAAGGAGCAGCCACCCAATCACGGTGACATAGATCGCGCCGACATTTAGTGCATTCCTCTGCGTTGAGCAAAGTTGGGGCGCCCAATCAAAAAGGATGTCGTGGAATTGCATTGTGTCCCCAGAATTGCCCCTGAACTCTGGGAGATTACTGTCGGCCGGCGCCCAATTCCTTTCGTGCCTTTTCGACGAAACTGTAATCGATCACCTGGGCCGCATTGACCCGCTCGGTTACCTTTGCGCTTTCCCGCTGCTGGTCGACGAGAGCCTGGAGCCCATTCATACTGATGGACCCGTCGCGCAGCATCGCTCTTACCATGTAATCATACATCTCGCTCGCCATCGCGCGACTCTTCACGGCCCAGTTTTTCACTATGATGTCCAGGGACGCGTCCTTGTTTTTCTTGTCGGAAACAAATACCAGCCCGCGCAGGGTCGCACGGACTATGCGGTGAACCTCTTCCGGGTTCTCTTTAATTTTTTTATTTGAGGTGCCGAAGCCGTTCTGCGGGAATTCGATGAAATCGGCGGAAAACGCCAACTCGTTGAAGCCTTTCTGACGGGCGAGGATGTTTTCCGGAACCGAAAGCATGGCGGCGTCGATGACTCCCGCATCCAGCCCGGCAAGACGCCCAGGCTCCGTCGCTATGTAGACAATCGAATAATCGCGGCCGAACTCAAAACCCTGCCGCTTGAGGATGTATCGAGTGGTGATGTCCGTAGTGGAGCCGGGCGAGCTGACGCCGATTTTTTTACCTTTGAGCTGTTGGAGATCTTTGATCTCTGGTTTCGCCATCAGGCTCTGCACGGGCGACCGCATCGTGAAGATGACCGCCTTGATGGGTTGTCCCTTGACGGCCGCACCGACGACGCCCGTTACGGCGCCGTTGTAGTCGACGTCTCCTGTTAACACCGCTGTGCTGGCAAGATTGGCGGGCATAAGGATGAATTCGACGTCGAGGCCTTCCTCTTTGTAATAGCCGTTCTCTTTCGCTGCGTAAAAAGGCAGGTACGTAACGTTTGCGGCTGGAATCGATACCCGGACTTTTTTAAGCCCCGTCTGCGCCTGCAAACGGGTCGCGCTGAAGAGAATAATGCTGACCAGGGTTGCAAGCCAAACAGCAGAACTTCTTGCGTTCATGGAAGAACCTCCTTTGTTATTCGTTAATGCACTTGGTTGCTAAAAATTCTGTTTTGCAGGTTGCGCAAAAAGATCCCAGAGGCGAGTAGAGCGAAATGGGGTGTTGAAGTAAATAGAGAAATTTTACCAGTGGACATCTGCCAATCCCACCATGCTTCCAGGCCT
>VBKE01000255.1 GCA_005879605.1 Deltaproteobacteria bacterium | reverse complement strand
AATAAAGGATATCATCTCATGGGATGACCCCGCGAAGAAAGTCCCAAAATAGGCGGGATGGGCGGCCGCGCCCGCGTCGGCTCGTCACCAAACGTGCGCCGACGCGAGAAGTTTTATCGTCGGGGTTTGAGCTCGGGTGAAATGTGGTAAACGTTGCCGGTGTTTGCACTGAGCGGCAAGAGCAATGTCGAGTCTGCTCTTTCGCCGCCGGTGAAAGACGATATAGCTTCGAGGTTTTCGCTGACTTTGTCTAACAGATCGGCCGCCTCAGCGACAGCGATTGCAATCGTATCAAGCCTTGTCAACTGATCTCCGTTGAGCTCTCCAGCAAGCGAATCGCGAAGCTCGAAACAACAGAGATTGATAACGCTCAGCTGGTTGGCAATCTCGTGGGCCTGGGAATTGAGATCTCTAATTCTTCGGCGTTTGGTGAGTTTGTCTCTCTCGCTTTTCCTCGATAATAGAAGGCGATGTTTTGCGTCTATTTTGTTCGTCATATTTTTTCCTCCAATGCAAAGGCGGCCCTTTTGCGTATAGGCGGCTAAACTCTAATTGTCTTTTGCCGTAGGCGCTGCTAAACGTTCGCGACTGTTTGTCTAGGCCAACCGAAAAGGTCTGGGATCATCCTTCCTCGCCAAGCCTGGGAAGGTAAGGGCGGGGTTACGGCCAACACCGGACAAGGGCTCATGCGGGTTACCTGGGTGATGTTGCCGGTGAGCAAACGTTTCATAAAACCTCCTTGGTTTCGTTAGTCATGGAGGCAGTTTAATGATTGAATGTTAGGTGAGCATAAATCCAGCGTAATCTTTCAATGAAGCCCACTTTGTCATCCGCTGACCATGCAAGACGCAAGAGAAGTTTCAGCGACGGGAAACAATAAATCGCATCTGTGAGTGGATCTGGTCGATGCAAGCAAAAGGACGATTTTTATGTGGGGCCGGTCAAATGCCGCAAACGTCGCAAACCGCACTGTCGAATCTTCAATTGTGATCCACTCCTCGCAGCGATAACCGACGTCATAGCAAAGTTCCTGGGCCAGTTTCTCAAACATCTTCAACCCCCGGCCGGAAATTCTCAATTGCAGCCAGTAACTCGGCGCCACTCTGACGAACGGATCGAGATCCTTGAGTTCGGCCCGCCGCCGGAGAGAGATTTCCAGGGTGGCATCGGGATCGCTCGTAAGAAGAGTCTCGTAGAGAAAAACCCGCACTAGCTCTTTGAGGGTCCGATCGCGCCAGGGCACGACGCGTAAAGTGGACGGAATCATCAAGAACATGGGGGGCTTATCTCCGATACGGTTGCGACTGAACTTGGCGATGGCTTCCTCGATGACGCTTCCTAACTCTATTTGTTCCATAATCCACCTCCTTTTATCTGTAGTAGACGCTCATGTTGTTAGGCGAGAGTTAAGGTCTTATTAAGCTGTGATGAAATTCGGATCTTGTACGGAAGGGATCAGGGCCTCGCTTACCGAGGCCCTATCGTTTGCGGTCGAAAGATCGCG
This sequence comes from Deltaproteobacteria bacterium, assembly GCA_005879605.1. Taxonomy (GTDB): domain Bacteria; phylum Desulfobacterota; class Binatia; order UBA9968; family UBA9968; genus DP-1. The sequence goes on along the minus strand of VBKE01000255.1, from coordinate 13,318 downwards.
TATTGCTAGTTTTCGCCCTCGTCGTCATCCTCACCGCCACCGATGCTTGGATCCACAAACATCGCCAAGAGTTGTCCCCCCTCGACGAGTTCCGGATCGGGATTCACCCGATGGGCTTGGACATCGAGTAGGAACCAACCTTTACCGAGAATATCTTCGGCGTCGATGACTCCCGACGATTCTTCATCAGGTGTGATAAAAGCGGAGCCAGTCGGGTCGAAGAACTTCGGGTTGTGACGCGCCACCTCAATATGCTGGGGATCAGATACGGCTCGGTCGTTGTGCTGGGCCCAATGTTATTTTCGTTGTCCGGCTCGGCCTTCTTTGCCCACAATCTCGCCGGATACATGAGCAACAGCGGAGCTGTGGCGAGCGCCCCTTTTAGAAAAGTACGTCGGGCGAATGGCCGAGACATAGCCCCTTCTATTGTGTCACTCGCACCCGTGGCCTCCTCCGTGCTTTTGATACGTGTTTTCATAAACGGACCTCCTTGATGAATTTTTTGCGGACGGGTGGGTTTTGCCAGACAGGCGTTAAGGAACGTTAACCGTGAAGTGAACTTATTGTGAAAGCGTTTTGAGCGGGAATGTCTTTATCTAGACGGGAATATCTGCTACGGCTGATGCAATTATATTTTTCTGGTCAAATCTCGATATGAAATTTAGCTTCTGGACTCTTTTGGGCGCTCATGGGCGCCCCCGTGAAACTCAAAAAAAGCTCGGCGTCGTGGCCTTGCTGTACTTCATTCAGGGGGCGCCGGCGGCGATTCTATGGGAGGTGCTGCCGGTTTATCTGCGTTTGCACGGAGTGTCGCTACGGATGATCGGCGGGCTTCGGCTGCTAGAACTGCCTTACTCCCTCAAATTTTTTTGGTCTCCTTTGTTACACCGCTACGGTGATCGCCGTATCTGGGTCTCGGCCTGCATGTTGGGAATTGCCGGTGTGTTGTTGGCGTTGCCTTTTCTCGATGTCGCCGGCGTCGGTTGGATTGTTTTGCTGCTTATACTTGGGTTGACGACCTTATCAGCGACGCAAGATGTCGCTATCGATTCTTACTCAGTAGGCTTGATCAAACGTGAAGAAGAGGGCGCTGCCAACGGCGTCCGAGCATCAGCTTATCGAGTAGCTCTCGTCGTCTTCGGCGGCGGCACCGTGTTTCTCGCTGCGGTGCTCGAATGGAGCTTGCTGTTCATCCTGGCCGCCGCCCTATTTGCCATTTTGGGGCTGTCGATGACCGCCATTCCACCGCTGAATTTACCGGAGGAAGCGCGTGAACACTGGCTTCGCGGTTTTTTAGGTTGGGCGGGAACTTGGCGCGTGATCCCGCTGGTTTTGTTTGTTCTGACTTACAAGCTCGGCGAATTCGCCATTGGCCCGATGGTGAAGCCGTTCTGGGTCGACTACGGCAAATCGATATGGCCGATTCGTGACGACTTGATGTTTCAGATCGGCCTATTCCCGACGACCTTCGGAATCGTTCTCAGTGTTGTCGGCGCGTTGACGGGAGGAGCTTTCGTATCCCGGTATGGAATCTTTCATGGTGTCTGGTTCCTTGGCTTGCTGCAGGCTGTATCAAACCTCGGCTATTCCTTCGTGGATTGGTTAAATTTAGGACGTTTCGGGTTGTATGGCGCGTCGATGTTTGAATCGCTGTGCGGCGGACTCGGTACGGCGGCTTTCTTGGCTTTTCTAATGAATGTTTGCCAGAAGGAACATGCCACCGTTCAGTATGCGTTTTTGTCCTCGATCTTCTCTCTTACAGGGCGTCTCATTGGCGGCATTAGCGGCTTGGGCGCCGAGCGCTACGGTTACGGCAATTATTTCGCGCTTACGTTTTTGCTAGCGCTGCCAGCGTACCTGTTTCTTCCCTGGGTGAAAGATTGGATTCAAGAGGGCGATAACCAGGGTCCTTCATCAACAAAAGCATCCTCGGAGTAGCCCGTCGCGGTCCGGGGCGCACTTCACGGAATCTGATCGACGCTACCCCAGCTCGCGCAGCAAGGCTTTCCAATCCTGGAGTTCACGCTCGGGAGCGACCAGATTCCGCAACGAGGCGCAGCGTTGCTTGAGGGTTTTGTAAAAGCGGCTGTCGCTTTCAGCTTTGTGTAAAATTTTAGTGAGCTCTTCAGTCCGTCCGACTTGAAAATATCCCGGATAATTTTCACCGAGGGTGCCAATCAAGCCACTTATTTCGGAGGCGATCACCGGCACGGAGGAGGCCAGGGCCTCAGAGAGCACGTTCGCGCTTCCTTCCATCAACGATGTAATGACCATCAGGTGACTTCGGGCCAGAATACGGCGCGTCTTCGAGTGTGGCAACTCGCCAACCCAGCGGTAACGGCGGTTGCGCGCCGCTTCGACCAACACGCGTTTTTTAAGAGCCTCGTCCAATGGGCGGCCGATATGAAGCACATGAATGCGCGACGAAGCGGGAAGCTTGCGCACGGCCATCGCGGTGCGGCACGGATCTTTTTCTTTTCGCAGGTGGCCGATCACACAGACTTTGAAGATCCCATTTTTAGCAATCGGCGCCTTTGCAGCGTAGGAGGCCGCCGATTGATAGATGATTCGCGTCTTTGAGTGAAGCCGTTTGGGAAGCTCTTTATAAGCCATCCGTTGCAGGGCCACCAGCCGAGTCGCCAATTCGAGAGATCGTTGCGCACGACGATTGCGATGAATGTCGCGATAGAGATCGGTCCCTGTGAGTACCACAATCAGCGGCCGATCCGGATAGGTCTCGTGGAATCGCTCGATGGAGTCAAAGCTGCGCCGCGCGTGCAGCGCGATCAGGAGATCGCAAGGCTTGCCTCGATACGTGTGATCCAGCGCGACACGGTGTCCGAGCTCGCGCAGGATGCCGGCCCAACGGGTCGCGGTTATGCTGTTGCCGTTCTTCACGCCCAACGGCGCTGGAGTGATCACTTGGATTTTCACGTTTTCCGATTATCTCGCGCAGGTGCGAAACCCCGCCCAGACGTCATTGCGGTCAGGGGTGTAGAAATTCCTCCAGGTGTTGCGAATGAGGAGGGAACGTGTCGTCCAGCAGCCGCCGCGCAGCACTTTATGGGTGCCGAACCAAGGCTCTGAGTATTCCTTGTAAGGGTCGGCAATAAAACCTGGATAGGGCGCAAAATTGTCCGCCGTCCATTCCCAAACATTGCCGATCATCTGGCGACAGCCGAAGGCGCTATCACCCTCTGGGTAAGCGCCGACTTCCACAAGACCCAAGTTCCGCCAATCCAAGTTGGCCCGCTCGCGGGTGGGAGGATCGTCACCCCACGGGAAGCGCCGTCGATGCTGGTTGATTCCACGACCATCCGGCGATGGCTCCGCAGATGCCGCGATTTCCCATTCCGCTTCCGAGGGCAACCGGCGTCCGGCCCACTTGCAGTATGCCTCGGCTTCATACCAACTCACGTGGATGACGGGAAGCTTCTCATTGAGCGGAACATAATGATCGAAGATGCGCTGTCGCCAGCGGCCACTGGCTTCCCGTTGCCAATAGAGCGGGTGATCCAGTTTGTCTTTAGATCCAGAGGGTTGCGGAGATTGCTTCACGTCCTGGTTAAAAAATTTGGCGAAGGAACTCTCCAGTCGAGGCGTGCCGCCAAGTTCCAACCAGCGCCATCCGTCAGCGCTCCAAAATTGCGGCTTGCGGTAACCGCCATCCTCGACGAAGGCAAGAAATTCACCATTGGTCACGGGAGCGCGCGCGATGCGGAACGATTTAAGCTCCAGCGGGTGTGCCCATTTTTCGTTATCGAAGACGAAAGGGAAGTCCGGGGTGCCGCCGATTACAAAAGTTCCGCCAGGAATCTCAACATCGTCCGGACGAAACGCAACCAGCGGGTGATGATCAATGATTTTGGGTTGGGCATTGGTGAAACGTGGGGCGGCGTAACCGAGGGTTTGTCGAGTATAAGTCAGCGCCTCGGCATGCATTCCCTCGTGAAAGGTGGCTAAAAGATAAAAATAGAACTCGTCCGAGGAAAGATCACGGACGCCATCGAGCTCGCCGATGGCTCGCGAGAGCACTGCTTCCATGTAGCGCAAAGTATCCTGCCGCGACGGGAGAAGGAGCTCCCAGCGACTGTCGTGAGCGACGTCGGTAGAATTATAGATGTGATCGCTGCCCTCCATCATCGGCTGATGGTTGCGCATATGACGCAGCACCCAGAATTCCTGGGTCCAGGCGACGTGGCCGATTTCCCACAGCGGAGGATTGACGATCGGCAGGCGCGGACCGATCATTTGCTCGTCGCTGAGATCGACGACCAGATCCAAAGTGCGCGAGCGAAATTCGCGCATGATATCGATCAGATCGCCGCGGGTCATTGCGCTTTGAACAGGTTGCCCGGGTGTCAAGCTGATGGGTGAAGTCGCCATGAGAGACTGCGTTGGAGTTTGCCGAGATCCCTCACCGATTCGGCAGAAACTCTCCCGCGAGCTTGTGAAACTGATCCATGGCGTCCCACTGAACCAAATGTTTGCAGTGGTCGACAATGTGGAGATCAAGCTGAGGATATTTTTCCTTGAGCAACGTAGCTCGTTCAAAAGCACCGGCGCGGTCGTTCTTGCCGAACATCAACAACAAAGGGCAGGGGAACTCGACTAATCTTTGCCACATCGGTTTCGAATCTTTTCCCCCACCGCCTTGACGCGCCTGACCGCGCTTCAAAAACGCCTCAAAATTTTTCCCTACGCTCATGCGTTGGCGTTGCTCGAGCACTGCCGGAGTTATTAGGCTATGATTGAAAAGATTGTGCTCGAGAAGCGCGCGTGTTTGTTCAACCGTGGGTTCCGCGGCTGTGCCTTCTTCTCCCTCGGCCGGTCCCTTCTGTTTCTGACCTTCCGGCAAGGGGGGCAAGAGACTGCCGGTTCCGACGATCATGACCTTGGAGATTCGCTGCGGATATTCAAAAGCCAGTCCCACGGCCATATTACCCGCTTGGGAGTGGCCTACGAGCGCCGCGCTTTGGATACCGAGACCGTCCATGAACATCATGATGAAGCGAGTGCGATAGGCAACCGAGTAATCGCTCGGGTTGTCGGTCAAACCAAAGCCGGGCTGATCGTAAGCAATGGCGCGTACGCCAGCGGCGGCCAGCGGCTTAAGGTTGCGCTCAAAAACATCAGCCGATGAACCGAGAGATGCGCCGTGTAACAGAATGACGGCAGGTCCCGCGCCATCTTCGATATAACGAGTTTTCAACCCATCGATCTGAACGAATTTGTCTTGGTATCCCATGGGATCGCTCCTGCTTTATTCTATGCATCGTCATCTATCGCAAAAAGTTACATATGACAATTCACCAAAGTGTTAGCTTAACATTTTCTCCATCAGATCTCGCCAGGGTTCAATCTCGCGCGACCATTTTTGTCTTTGATGCTCTCGGATATAGTCGTGAGCGGCCTTCAAACGAACGCGGTCAGCGGGTGATAATCGCGTCGATCTCTGGTTTTTTTTCGCTCGTTGGCTCGCCTCACAGAAGCTCCGAATTCGCTGCCAATGGGGAAGGGTTTTGATTCCAAAGCGCTTCACGACGATTTTCGACCAACTTGCTTCCGGCCGGTAGTTTCCGGGGTTGGCGGCGTAATCGAAGCACGTAGCCAGAGGAATGAAGCTCAACTCTTCTTGCAGCAAAGGATTATTGAGATAACCGTAAAGAGCTTGCGGAAGGCGGGAGTCTCGACCTAAGAGCGGGCCGATATGGAGCTCGTCACTCATGGAGAGGTCATTGACCGGATAATTATCCCAAAGGATCAACCTGTGCTTGAGCTGCTTGGCGACCTTTCGCGCATGAGCGAGCGTAATTTTCCTGGAAACAACCAATGGGCCGGTCCAGAAACAGGCAACGTTCGCTGGAAGATATTCGGCGAGGGTGTCAAGGAAATGAGGCTCAAAGTCGCCGTAGACTCGTGCGAGCAAGGGATCAGGTGTATAGTAAGAGGGGCAGATCCACCATTCGACGGTTTGCCATGTGCCTGGCTGCCGTTCATGAATCTTTTGTAACCAGCTCCCCTGAGCTCGCGCCAGGCTCTCTGCATAATTCTTATGGTCAATTTCGTGCTCTAAACGGGAGGGTATGTCATCGAACAACACGGCGAATGTACGTACGCCGGCATCATAGAAACGCCGAGCCTTCGCCAGGAGAATCTCGACGGGTTTGTCATCGGAAAAGCAAAGCCCCTTGCCGGGGTGAAATCCATAGACGAAATCGATTCGCCGCTTCTGAGCATGTCGAATCAACTGCAAAAGATCCTGCCACTGCTTGGGCGGATAGGGTTGCCTCCAGCGAGCGCGATGATACGGATCGTCCTTAGGAGCGTAAAGATAGGTGTTCATTCCTCGAGCCGTGCCAAATTCAAACAATGCCTTACGATGCGACATGCTCCAGAGCGGGCCAAAGAAGCCTTCAACGATGCCTCGACGTTGGAAGGTCCGCGCTCTATTCATCGAATCCACAATCTGGCACACGGTGATCAACGTGGCAAGTTTCCCTTGCCAAAGCTATTTTCTTTGCGTAGGGTTTTCGGAACGGCTTTTTCCGCTATGATCGGTCTTAAACGTCGATCCGTCGGTAATCTCTCACCGACTTTTGCTCTTTCAGGAATGTTCAACGGTCCCGGTAAAATCACGAATGCCAGTTCATCTCTTAATTGAGGGTATCGTCATCGGATTCGTTGTCGCGGTGCCGGTTGGGCCACTTGGCTTGCTGTGTATAAACCGGGCATTGTCCTTGGGTCCGGCAAGCGGCTTTTTCTCGGGATTAGGTGTCGCTACCGCGGACGCGCTGGCGGCGGGAATCGCGGCTCTCGGAATTTCACTGATCTCGACTTTTTTGTTGGGTCACCAGATGGTACTCCGCTTGGTCGGAGGTCTAATCCTCTGTTATCTGGGGTTCAAGATCTACAGAACCAACCCGAGCGAGGAGTCGTCGCCGGCGAGCAATATTAATGGCCTATTGAGCGCATACGCGACCACGTTCCTCCTGACTTTTTCAAACCCGGTGACGATTCTTTCGTTTATGGCAATCTACGCCGGTTGGGGCGTCGAGAGTCTGAGCGGGCATTATCTCGCTGCAGCGGTGTTAACCCTCGGGGTCTTCATCGGCTCCACCCTCTGGTGGGTGGTGATGTTTCTGGGCTTGACAGCGTATCGTGACAGGTTCAACACGCAGCTTCTGGGGTGCATCCATAGGATATCGGGAGCGGTGATCGCGGTTTTTGGATTTATCGTTCTTTTAAGCCTTTCTCCCCTAAAGTCGACATTGGGAATTCAATTCTGATGGCAGCGCATCGTCCGGCGAAAATTATCACCCATGCGAGTGGGATTCCCATCGCCGTAAATATTTCGCTGGCGGTCTGTTACACGGCTATTCATCTATATCAGTTTTTTGTTTTGCCCATGTGGTTGCTGCCGCTAGATGGGCGATGGGCATGGATTCTGCTAGCTTTAGCAGTTCTGAACAATCCCTTTTGGAGTCTCATCCACGAGGCGATTCACGATCTTTTGCACCCAAAGCGCAATACCAACCTGGTGCTCGGAAGAGCGCTCTCCATCATGTTCGGTTCGCCCTTTCGGATTCTGCGCCTGAGTCACCTTTTGCATCATAAGCTAAACCGCACCCCCATTGAAGCTACTGAGTTGTATGATAAAGAAAAGACCTCGGTCCTCGTCGCTGCGTTCGGCTATTACTTTCAAATCTTGGGCGGGCTTTACCTGGTGGAATTCCTGAGCCCGCTGCTCTTTTTTCTTCCCCGCAGTTCGCTTCGACGATTCAAAGACCGGTTTGTGAAGGCGGACGGCGTCAGTGGAATTTTGATGCAGAACTGGACCCAGGACGCAGCTGTGCGGGAGATTCGCATCGATGGCCTGTTCATTTTCACGGGGTTTGGGCTCTCGCTAGTGTGCTATGGAACTTATTGGTGGTTGCTGCTTTCGGTACTGGTAGCGCGCGGATTGTTGATTTCGTTTCTCGACAACGTGTACCACTACCGAACACCGGTCAATGATATTCTTTATGCGAGCAATTTAAGGCTCCCCAAGCTTATGGCCCGCGTTCTGCTGAATTTCAATTTCCACGGCATTCATCACCGAAATCCCGCCATCCCCTGGAATCGTTTGCCACTGATTTTCCGTCAACAAGCGCAGAGTTTTCAAGGTAACTACTTCGCCGCCGCCGCCCAGCAATTGTCTGGGCCGGTGGCGCTGCAAGAGCTGCCCCGGGCCGGGTAACTCCGAAATATTAAATCTCGCAGAAATGGAAAGCCCTTGCTCTCTGGCGCTCCCCGTCAGCCTTCCCCGATGACGGGGATAAATGAGGGAGCCGACAAGCCGCTCAAGCCATTTTCTTGAACAGCAGTAGTGAAAACCAATCGTCGGGATCGGTGAAGTGTTCCACGGGAATCAAGTCGAAAAAGCCCAACTGTTCTTGCAGGCGCACAGGATCGAATTTACGGCTGATCTCAACGAGGATCCTGGCGTCTTTGTCCCAACGAAACGACGCGCCGAAAGAAGGAAAGCGAATCTCCTGAGCAGCGCGGGAGACTGCGTACATCTCGATGCGCGCCCATTCCGGGTTGTACCAAGAATGATAGCGCATGTTGCCGAGATCGAAATTGCCGCCAGTGCGACGGTTGATGTTGTGAAACAGATTGAGGATGAACTGCGCCGTGAGTCCCTGAGAATCGGCGTAAGCCGGCTCCAAGACCTTGACGGCTTTTATCCGGTCTGCTCCAAGAAGAAAATAATCATGCGGTCCCATGGCCGCCGACAACAAACTAAAGAAGCGCACGAAGTCGGACGGATTGAAATTTCCGATGGTGCTGCCGAGAAAGACAAACAAGGTCGGCAGATTTTTATCGATGCTGGAAAGGCCGTCCTCGTAGCGCGCGTGCAAACCGTGAAACTCAATCTTAGGGAGATTCTGCCGGACAAAATCTCTGCATGCCCGGAGTCCGGGCAAGCTCACGTCGATGGGCGCAAAGATTCCCGTGCCGCGCCGCTCGATTTGGGCGCGCAGCAGGTGCGTCGTCTTCTTGGCCGAGCCCGCGCCTAGCTCCACGATACACGTCACAGGGGCGTGAGCTATCATCCGCGGCCCGTTCTTTTCGAGAATCGAGTTTTCCGTGCGGGTCAGGTAGTATTCCGGAAGTTCGCAAATCCGTTCGAACAGTTCCGATCCGCGGTCGTCGTACAAGTGGTAGGCTTCCAACCAGCGCGGCTGATCCCACAGGGTTCGCAGGATCGATCGCGCCGGGTCTTCCTTAGAATCGCTGTGCGCGAGAGACCAGATCGACGGCTCGGTCAAACGCCAAAGCGGTTGGCTGTCTGCGGAGAAGGGCGAGGGTGATTTTTCGTGTTGCATGTTCCACAGGAAACTATAGAGGAAAAATTGCTGGAATGTCTAGCCGCGGCCGTGTTAAACATCGACTAAACTATGGAAACCCAGAAGAGTATCGAGTTTGACGACGTCAGTTTTCGCTTACCCGACGGCAGGACGCTTCTTTCCGATCTGACCTTGCAGGTGAATCGGGGCGAGACGCTCGTCCTTCTCGGCCGAAGCGGCTCCGGGAAGACGACCACGATGAAGTTGATCAATCGCTTGATCGACCCTACGGAAGGGGAAGTCAGGGTCGAAGGAAAATCAACTTTGGCGTGGGATCCGATTCAGTTGCGCCGACGGATCGGGTACGTGATTCAAGAAATTGGTCTATTTCCGCATCTCACCGTGGAAGAAAATGTCGGGGTAGTCCCGCGGTTGGAGGGATGGGCTCGGGATCAAATCACGGCTCGGGCCCGGGAATTACTGATGCTCGTGGGGCTGGATCCCGATCGCTTCGCCAGCCGTTTCCCGCGAGAATTGTCAGGCGGGCAGCGGCAGAGAGTCGGTGTGGCGCGGGCCATAGCGGCGGACCCGCCCGTCATTCTCCTGGATGAGCCCTTCGGGGCGTTAGATCCGATCACACGGCGAGAGATACAGAAGGAATTCCGCTCGCTCCAGGAGCGCCTAAGAAAGACCATGGTCTTCGTAACCCACGACGTGCGGGAAGCCTTCATGCTTGCTTCTCGCATCGGCTTGATACGAGAGGGTCGAATGATCCTATTGGGGCCGCCCGATGATCTTTTGCAGTCGGACGATCCTGAAGCACGAGCCTTCGCTGAGTGTTTTCATGATCCTCAGCCCGCCGGGAATCTTTCGTGAATCTTCTCCAATTCCTGCTCGGTAACCATCGGGAGCTCTCTGACTTGATCATGGAGCATCTCTTTCTCGTGATCATCTCCATGGGGATCGCCATTCTTATCGGTGTCCCGCTGGGAATCTTGTTGACCCGAAGGCCGAACCTTAGCAAACCGGTGTTGGGCTTCGCCAATATCATGCAAACGGTGCCGAGCTTGGCGTTGTTCGGCTTTCTGATTCCCCTCAACATCTATCTCTTCCACGTGAGAATTCTCGGTGGGATCGGAGCCCGGACGGCGATCGTCGCCCTGGTGTTGTACGCTTTGCTGCCGATTATTCGCAACACCTTTATCGGAATCAGCGGCGTGGATCCAGCGATCCGTGAAGCCGGCCGCGGTATGGGAATGACGGACCGACAGCTGCTCTTCCAAGTCGAGCTTCCACTGGCTCTCGGGGTCATCATCGCGGGTATACGCGTTGCCACCGTCATTTGCGTCGGCACGGCGACCATCGCAGCGGCCATCGATGCGGGCGGCCTGGGACGGTATATCTTTCGCGGACTCCGGATGAACGACAACGTTTTGATTCTCGCCGGTGCGGTGCCGGCCGCTTTGATCGCATTGGCTGCGGATCTACTACTCGGCTACGTCGAGCGCCTTTTGCAGGCCGGTGACGCAATCAGAAGAGAATCGCGGAAAATATTGTGGACCGCAGGGTTGGTGTTCGCAGTGGTCGGGATTTTCACCGTCATGAATCTCTTCCACGGAAAAACATCAGGCCGCGTCGCCGTTGGTTCGAAAGATTTTACTGAGCAGGTCATTTTAGGCGAACTGTTAGCACAGGCCATCGAGAGCAATACTGCTTTGGCCGTAGAAAGACGCTTTGATTTGGGCGGAAGTCTTGCCCATGAGGCGCTCGTCGCCGGTGAGATTGACATGTACGTCGAATACACCGGCACGGCGTTGTTGGCGATCTTAAAAGGCCAGCCTTCCAAAGATCCACAGGAAGTCTACCGGCGGGTCAAGACTGAGTACGCCAACCGGTTCAATCTAGAATGGATGAAACCGCTGGGATTCAACAATACGTTCGCCATTTTGGTGCGCGGTGAGGACGCGCAAAAGCTGCGTTTGAAGACGATCACCGATGCGGCGAAGATTTCGCCGCGCTGGCGCGCAGGGTTCGGGCAGGATTTCATGTCGCGGGCGGACGGCTATCCCGGTTTTGCAAGAACTTATGGATTCCATTTTGAAGAAATACGTGAAATGGATCTAGCGCTGACCTATCGCGCGCTGGCGGAGAAGCAGGTGGATTTGATCGCCGGCAACTCGACAGACGGCTTGATCAGCCGTTACGGGCTGGTGCAGCTCGTGGACGACCGGCATTATTTTCCTCCCTACGATGCGGTGCCGGTGGCGCGGCAGTCAATTCTGAAGGAGCACCCGGAGCTACGGGACGTATTGGACCGGCTGGGCGGTATATTGTCGGTCGACGAGATGAGAAAGCTCAATTATCAGGTGGACGGGGAAAAGCGCCAAGCGAAGGACGTGGTCCGGGAATTTCTCGCCCAGAAGCATTTGCTTTCAGAAAAGACGCTCCCTCAACAGAATTAAAGGCGTGGGTCGTAATTCCTAGCCGTGAGATTGAAGGGGTGCGCGGAGCTTTTGCTAAGTGTGCCTCGACTCATTCTTATTAGCTGGATTGTGCTCGCCTAATTGCCTTATGGTCCGCGGGCTGCGTTCGCAAGGAACGCCTCCGAATTTCTAGCGCAACATGAGCTGGGCATTCGTCTGCCGTTGAAAACTTTTCAGAAAACCGGGGCTTTCCGGGCCCTCAGCTATCCCGACTATTTCTGGTTCTGGTGGAGTTACTTCGTTTCGAACGTCGGCTCGTGGATGCAAAGTATCGCCCAGGGATGGTTGCTTTTCGACTTGACCGCTTCGCCCTTTTATCTCGGTCTTTTCAGTTCGCTACGGATGGTGCTCCTGGTGTCCTTTTTTATTTTGGGAGGGCTCATGTCCGACCGCCTGGATCGGAGGGCGGTGATGCTCTGGATCAGGTTATTTCGGCTTTAACCGCTCTCGCCATGGCCCTGCTCGTCTCGTTCAAGCTCATTCAGGTGTGGCACATCTTTTTGCTTGGGGCCATCACGTCAACCAGCTGGGCCTTCGAGCAGCCCGTGCGGCAAGCGTTGATCCTTCAACTGGTGAAGCGCGAAGATCTTGTTAATGCTTTAGCTTTGAACGCGGTTACCTGGAATGGCGCCGGACTCCTGGGCCCCAGCATCGTGGGCTTGTCAGTGGGGTGGATTGGCATCGACGGTTGCTTCTACGTCAACGTCATCAGTTATGTCGCGGTGATTGCGGCCTTGCTTCGCATTCACGTGCCGCCGCACGGCGCCGAGAACGCTCGGGCGACCGTCATACGGAGTCTTCTAGACGGTTTCGGCTATATCCGACGACAGAAAATTATCGCCACCTTTCTTCTCGTTTCAGCGGTTTACAATATCCTTGGCCGCTCGTATGTCACTTTGCTACCGGTGTTCGCGAAGGAGATATTGAACGTGGGCGCGTCGGGCTTCGGGTTCATTTCCGCCGCTCCAGGGCTGGGTACCATCATCGGTTCGTTGACCTTGGCTTCGCTGGGAAGTGTCGAGGCCAAACGGGGTCGCATGATCGCCCTACTAATGGCTTTCTCGACGGTGCTTTTTTCCTTCGGGGCGAGTCGTCACCTGGAGTTCAGTTTTGCCTGCCTCGTGATGGTCGGCGCCCTCAGCACTGTTTTTGAAACTTTGCTTCAGACCTCCATCCAATTGACGGTTGGCGAAGCGTATCGTGGGCGCGTTATGGGCTTTTATGGCCTCACGGCGGGTGGCCTGCGGGAATTGGGCGGCATGCAGGCGGGTTTTCTCGCCGAGTGGAGAAGCGCGCCGTTCGCCGTAGGAACCGGCGCGGTCATATTGGCCGTTTTCGGTTTTCTATTTCTTGGCGCGCGCATGAGAGAGCTGCCAAAAAAGCCGGTCCTGGAGTAGAAACTGATCAGACGACTTATGCGGGGAGCGTTTTATGATCCTGCGCACAAACCAGGCGTCGGCAACTACAAAGTCGAGTCCGCTATCAGTTTGTCGTAAAACCCTA
>VBKE01000254.1 GCA_005879605.1 Deltaproteobacteria bacterium | reverse complement strand
CGTTGGTGTTGCCATGAACACAGGAACACAGGCGGCTAAGGAAGCCGGCAACATGGTCGATCTCGATTCCAACCCAACTAAACTTTTGGAGGTCGTGGAGATCGGCAAGCAGATGCTGATGACCCGCGGCGTGCTCACGACCTTTTCCATCGCCAACGACGTGGCCAAGTATTTCGCGATCATTCCGGCGATGTTCATGGGCGTCTATCCGGAGATCGCACCGTTGAACATCGTCGCCGCAGAGCGCGATTCTTTCGGCGGTAATATTCAACGCGATCATTATTATTTTGCTCATCCCGTTGGCTTTGCGCGGCGTTCAGTATCGCCCCATCGGCGCCGGCCCGTTGCTGGCACGTTCTCTGTTGATCTATGGCGTCGGCGGGGTCATCGCGCCGTTTATCGGTATCAAGCTCGTCGATTTGGTTTTGGAAGCCGTCGGACTTGTCTAGGAGTCATATATGAAAACTATGATCATCGCTTTGCGGACTACGATCGTCACTCTTGTCTTGACCGGACTACTCTATCCGTTCGTGATGACCGGTCTCGCTCAAGTGCTGTTTCCCTGGCGCGCAAACGGCAGCCTGGTTACGGACGAAAAGGGACAAGTGATCGGCTCGGAGCTGATCGCCCAAGGATTTGCTAATCCGGCGTATCTTCAGCCACGGCCTTCGGCGGCAGGGGAGAAGGGCTATGACGCGACTTCCTCTTCCGGTTCTAATCTAGGCCCGACATCGAAGAAGTTGCAGGACCGTATAAAGGAAGACCTTAAGCGGCTCAAGGAAGAAAATCCTGACGCGTCGAGTCCTGTTCCTGCCGACCTCGTGACCGCTTCAGGGAGCGGGCTCGATCCGCATCTTTCACCGCAAGGAGCGCTCTGGCAGGTGCCGCGAGTTGCCAAGGCACGCGGAATTTCACCGGAGAGAGTGCAAGCCGTTGTAGAGGCCAATGTCGAGGAAAGAACCTTCGGCATTCTAGGCGAACCCGGAGTCAATGTGCTCTTGGTCAACCTTGCGCTCGATCGTCAGTTTGGCCGCCCCGCTCCCCTGCCGGTTTCAGAGAAAAAGGATACAGCAAAAGACAGCGCTGCGAGCGCAGGAGTATTTCTCGCGCCGTAGGCTCAAGCGTCAACTTACTGCCAAGAAAGGTGTTATACCGGTTGATACTGAGAAGTTGCTTTGAAGCTTACTGGCAAACTTGAAAACCGCATCCTATATTGATCGCCAATGGCCGCATTAAGCCACTGGCTATGAGCGATACCTCCTGATGGCACTGGACCGCAAACGTCCCGAAGATTTCCTCGAGCTGGTCGAGCGCGCCAAGCGCGGCCGGCTCAAAGTCTATATCGGCCCCGCTGCGGGCGTGGGTAAGACCTATCAAATGTTGGAGGAGGCTCATGCGCTAAAGAAGCGGGGTGTGGACGTGGTCCTGGCATTCATCGAGACTCACGGCCGCGCCGAGACGGAGGCTCTTGTGGAGGGGCTAGAGGTTATTCCACGGCGACGAATGGACTATCGGGGTGTGACGGTGGAGGAGATGGATCTCGACGCCGTGCTGAAGCGTCATCCGCAGTTGGCGGTGGTCGATGAGCTGGCGCACACAAACATTCCCGGCAGTCGGAATCGAAAACGTTATCAAGATGTTCTCGAACTTTTAGAGGCAGGAATAAATGTCATCTGCGCATTCAACGTGCAGCACTTGGAAAGCTTGAACGATCTGGTCAAGCAGGCGACCGACGTGGTTGTCCGCGAAACCATCCCCGACTCTTTTCTGAAGCAGGCCGACCAAGTGGTAAATCTTGATTTGGCAGTGGAGGATCTGATCGAGCGGCTGCGGGCCGGCAAGATCTACAGCCAGGAAAAGGTTAATTGGGCGTTGGAGCACTTCTTCAAGCCTGAAAAACTTTCGATGCTACGAGAGATTGCGCTGCGCGAAGTCGCCGAAAGCATCGATCGAACGGTGTCCGCCCAAGCTCGTTCGGACGAAAATTCACATCGGGCAGTGGCGAGCGAGCGGGTCATGGTTTGCATTGCCTCGCGAACGCCTCATTCCGCCATGCTGCTCCGGCGCGCGTCGCGACTGGCTGGACGACTCAACACCGATTGGTACGTCGTCTACGTCGAGACTCCCAAAGAAAACCCTCTCAGAATCGATGCCGAAGCACAGCGTCACCTGATCGATACCGAGCAAAAGGCGCGGGAGCTCGGCGCCGAAGTGGTTCGCCTCAGCGCCAAGGATCCGGTTCCCGCGCTGCTCGAATTCGCGCGTACACACGGCGTCGGCCACATCGTCATCGACCGGACCAGAAAGTCCTGGTGGCGCCAACTCTTGGGACAGTCGGTGATGGCTAGGTTGGTAAGAGAAGCGGCGGGTTTCGACCTGCATATCGTCTCCTTCGAGGGAGAGGAGGAGTCCGCATGAGCTTGCGAACCAAACTCCTCTTAGCTCAGGCTCCGATGGCTTTGATCCTGGTGATCATTTCAGCCTTCTCCGTATGGATGGTTTCTTTCTTGGGTTCGCACTCTCAAACGATTTTGAAAGACAACTATCGCAGCGTTCTGGCAGCCCAGCGGATGAAGGAAGCCATAGAGCGCATGGATAGTGCGGCGCTCTTCCTGATCGCCGGCAGGCGCGACAAGGGGCTGTCGCAAGCTGCTCAGTACCGACCTTTGTTCGAATCCGAGCTCCAGGTTCAGGAGAACAACATCACTGAACCTGGGGAGCGCGAGGTCACTCAACGGTTGCGCGAATTCTGGAATGACTATCAACAAAAGTTTGACCGTTGTCAAAAGATGAGCGATGCCGAGGCGGCAAGGCAGTTTTATTTCGGCGAGCTGGAGCCGGCATTCGAAAAGGTAAAGAACGCTGCGGATGAGATTCTAGCGATGAACCAGGACGCGATGGTGCGCAAGAGCAATGACGTGCGCCGCACCGCGGAGCGAATGAATAACATCACGATTGGGGCCGTCATGGTGGCTCTGGTCCTTGGTCTTGTTCTTTCGGCGATGCTCACGCAGCGGTTGTTGCGTCCTCTCTCCCAGCTGAGTCATGCCACCAAGAGCCTCGGTGAAGGAAATTTTAATGCCCGGGCGAATTTACAGGGTAACGACGAACTGGCGCAGTTAGCGCGGGATTTCAACTCCATGGCCGATCGCCTCTTGCAGTACCGTAACAGTTCCCTCGGCGAGTTGCTCCAGGCTCAACTAGCTATGCAGGCGGCGATCGACAGCTTGCCTGATCCCGTCGTCATCTTCGGTGTCGGAGGCGATGTCAGCAACGTGAACCGCCCGGCGGAAAGCCTACTCGGCTTCGGCTCGGAACTTGGTGCCAAGGACTCGCAAAGCAACGTGGATCCTTCGGTTCGGGAAGTGTTGGATCGCATGCGCGCTCACGTGCTGAGCGGCAAAGGAGCTTACACCCCGAAAGGATTCGCCGAAGCCTTTCGGGCACGCACCACCGAAGGCGAGCGATATTTTCTGCCGCGTGCCATTCCGGTGTACGAGTCGAGAGCGGGGATCGTCGGCGCCACCGTCATCCTTCAAGACGTAACTCGGCTCAGGCGATTTAGCGAGCTGAAAGACGATTTGGTCGCCACCGTCGCTCATGAATTTCGCACGCCGCTCACGTCCCTACGCATGGCCATTCATCTGTGCCTAGAGCAAATGGTTGGGCCGTTGACTGAAAAGCAATCGGATTTGCTCCATGCCGCGCGGGAAGACTGCGAGCGGTTGCAGTCGATGGTGGACGACATTTTGGACCTTTCCCGCATCAAGGAGGGTCAGATCGAAATGCATCGCCGTCCGATCTCAGTCGCCTCTCTAGTTCACGGAGCCATCGAAGCGCACCGAGCCGCAGCGGAGCTAAAAAATGTCCGGCTAGGCGCTTCCAATCAAACGTCCGACGGCGAGGTCATGGTCGATCCGGAGCGCGTTACCTTGGTGTTCTCAAACCTCATCAACAATGCGATTTGCCACACCCCGAGCGGTGGAAGCATCGACGTGCGGGCGCTGCCGACCGACGGGGTCGTACGTTTTGAAGTTTCGGATACGGGAGAAGGAATCCTCCCGGAACACCAACGATACCTCTTTGAACGATATTTTCGCGTGCCCGGCTCGAACTCGAAGGGCGCAGGGTTGGGCCTCTCCATCGCCAAGGAAATGGTGGAAGCGCATGGGGGACAGATCGGGGTCAAAAGTGAACGGGGAAAGGGCAGCACGTTTTGGTTTACCATACCTAGCGCTCATAGAGAGGAATCGAGAGGAGGATCACGAGCATGACTGAAACCCAGTCGCGTATCCTGGTCGCAGATGACGAGCGTAACATCCGTAAAACTCTATCACTTGTATTGGAGGCCGCAGGTCACATTGTCGATGTGGCCGCTGATGGCGACGAGGCTCTTAGTCTGTGTCGAGAAAGGCACCCGGATATCGCCTTTGTGGATCTGCGTATGCCCAAAATGCAAGGGGTGGAGGTTCTCAGTCATATCCGAGCCATCAGCCCCAAGACAGCGGTAGTGATTATCACTGCCTACGGGACGGCCTCCAATGCCGTCGAGGCGATGAAGCTCGGGGCCGTCGATTTCATCCAAAAGCCTTTTGATCCAAAAATCATCGAAGTGCTCGCTCAGGAAATTCTCTTCCGCCAACATTTGACCTCCATCGGATCGTTTGATGATTATCTCCACCTGGCCGAGCTTGCCCGCGAACGCAACGCTCGAGTCGAGGCCCGGGCTTATCTGAAGGCGGCGATGTCGCGTGACGTCACCCGCCCGGAGTCCTATTACTGGTTAGGTTTTATGGCGGAAGGCGATGGCGATAAACGAACCGCTCTCCAGTACTATTACATGGCAGTGGACGCAAGCCATGAATCCGAACCGGCACGGGAAGCGCTCACGCGTCTCGGCCACCAGTTGCCGGAACAAAAGTCATGAGCCTTATGGCTCGAATTTCTTCCGCTTCCGCCACAAGGTTGAGGCATCGATGCCGAGAATTGACGCTGCCTCTTCAAGATTTTGCGCTCGGGCCAGCACTCGCTTGACATGCGCGCGCTCGATCTCTTCCAGCGTGAAATTGCCGCCGAGCGCCGGACCGGCATCACCACGGGCGGCGATTCTCTCGGGAAGCCCCGCGGGCTCGATGACCTGCGCTGGCCAGAGAATAATCGCTCGCTCGATGGCATTGGCGAGTTCGCGAACGTTGCCCGGCCAGGCGTACTTCAAAAGCGCCTGTTCGGCCGCTTGCGAGAGCTCCGGGGGCGAGCGACGAGTGGCCCGGGCGAAGAAAGCGAGGAAACGCCGCACGAGTGGCAAGATATCTTCGGGGCGCTCGCGCAGCGGCGGCACGCAAATCTCCAGAACATTGAGACGGTAGAGCAGATCCTCGCGAAATCGGCCGGCCTTGACATCCTCTTCAAGGTTTCTGTTGGTGGCGGCGATCACTCGAACATCGGCATACCGGGTGCGCGTCTCGCCGAGACGCTCGAACTGTTTGTCTTGAAGGAAGCGGAGAAGTTTTGCCTGCAGCGCCGGTGAAACCTCGCCAATCTCATCGAGAAAGAGCGTGCCGCCTTGGGCGGCTTCCACGCGTCCGGCCTGGTCCCGCACCGCGCCGGTAAAAGAGCCCTTGGCGTGGCCAAACAGCTCGCTGGCCAACAGCTCTTCGGACAACGTCGGACAATTGACGACGACAAACGGCTGGGAAGCGCGGGGGCTGTGGAAATGAATCGCCCGCGCCAAAACTCCTTTGCCAGTACCGCTCTCTCCCCGCAGCAAAATCGTCGCGCCGGACGCCGCGCCTCGCAGCGCCGTTTCTAAGGCGAGTCGCATTTTAGCGGAATGGGTCTCTAGCTCTATTTCGGGCGATGCGCCGCGTAGCTGTTCTTCCAGGTTGGCGATCCGATACGCGAGTTGGCGGTGACTGGTGGTTTGCTTGACGACATGTTGGATCTGGGCAGGAGTGAACGGCTTGGGAATATAGTCCTTCGCGCCCCGCCTGACGGCCTCGACCGCGGTGTCTATGGTGGCGTGGGCGGTGATCACGATGATTGACAGATTAGGATCTTCAGCCAACAGCTGTGGGATGAGATCGAGACCGCTTATCTCCCCTAGACGCAGATCCAGAAATGCCAGGTCGTAGGGCTGCTGTGCGAGTGCAGCCAAAGCGCTCTCCGCCGATGCTGCTCCGGTGACCTGACAACCGATTTGTTCGAGACAAACCGAGAGCGTCGCGCGGATATTCTTCTCGTCGTCAATGACCAAGATCCGAAGCTTGTTTTGTGCCGGCCGAGTGAGATCGGGTTCCATGGGCGGCGGTTCTATGTTTTGATCAGGGCAAATCTCTAGTTAGTTAATAATTTCGGCTTCAGCATCTTCGCTTTTAATGACTACGCGTCGGGATCACTAGCCGGTAGCCAATGCCACTTTCCGTCCGGAGAAGTTTTTCTCGGGCCTCTGAGATTTCGATCTTTTTACGCAGATGGGTCATATAAACCCGCAAGTATTGAGACTGCTCTTCGGCATTGGGTCCCCAAACCTCACGCAGCAACTGTTTGTGGGTCACCACTTTGCCGGCGTGCTGCGCCAGCACCTTTAGGAGCGCGTACTCGGTGGCGGTGAGTTTGACTTCGTCGCCGCTCACGCTGACCGTGCGGCTGTTGAAATCGATCGCTAGATGGCCTGCCTGAAAATAAGGTTCGTCTGGACCGACAGCGCCGCGTCGTTGAATGGCGCGCAGTCGCGCGAGCAATTCAACCGATTCGAAGGGCTTCGTGACGTAGTCATCGGCGCCACCGTCCAAGGCGGCAACTTTATCATCGGGCCCCTCGCGTACGGATAGAATCAGTACGGGCACCCGACTCCATTCTCGAAGACGCTTTAGCACCACCATTCCGTCCATGTCCGGAAGGCCCAGATCGAGTAAAACCACATCCGGTCTACGGGCGGCAATATCTGAGAGTCCCTGACGGCCGCTTTCCGATTCGAAAACCCGGTACTCTTCTTCCAAAAGGATCCGCAGCAGTTTGCGGATCTGCTGCTCATCGTCGATGACGAGAGCAAGGGGCCGCTCGTTCAAGCAAACTCCTCCGCCAGGTCAGCGCTCAGGGTTTCCACCGGAATCGTGATGACAAACTCAGCGCCCCGAGGTTGCCGGTTCGCCGCGTGCACGTTGCCGTTATGCGCCCGCACGAAACCGTCAACGATGGCTAACCCGAGTCCCGTTCCGCCCGGTCGCGCGTCCGCTCCTCGATAGAAGACGTCAAAAATACGACCGAATTCCGACTCACGGATGCCTTTGCCCTCGTCTTCGACTGACAATACCAGGAGGCTATCTTGCAGGCGTGCCGTCACGGTAATTTGGCTGCCCGGCGGGCTCCACGAAGCGGAGTTTAAAAGCAGGTTGCAAAGACACTGCTCCAAAAGGGCTTGGTCGATCTTCACCATGGGGAGATTGCTCCCGTTCGTCATGACCAGACGATGTTCGCTCAAACTGTCCCCTGCCAGATCGACAGCCGCTTCAATCAGTTCTCCGACCTCACACCAATCGAGCTTCGGCTGCACTGCGCCGGATTCGATGCGGCTCATGTTTAAAAGATTGTCGATGACCCGTTGCAAGCGCCGTGACGCCGATTGGATTTCTTGAATGGTAACGCGCTTTTTGTTCTCGATCATCGCGCCGCTGGCCAAAGCGTCAATGCCGGTTCGGACTGCCGCCAAGGGGGTTTTGAGTTCGTGCGAGACGCTCTGCAGGAGCGCGCGATGCAGCCGCTCCGAGGCTTCGAGAATTTCCGCATGTTTGAAAGCGTCTAGCAAGTGATCTCGCTCTAATATCGTACCGATTAATACCGCGAACGTCTCGAGCAATTCTATTTCAGCAGCATCGAAACTCTTTTTGCGCGCCGGGACGACGGCGAGAACACCCATGACTGTCGTGTGCGCCTTTAGCGGCAGGTACCTTCCCTCGGATTGATGCGGAGCGCCGGTGAGCTGCCGGACGGAAGTCTGCCGGTCAAAAGCCGTTTGCGCCCCGTCTAAGGCTGCCGGGTCCATTTTTAAGGAACTGGCGGAGTGCGGCGTTCGGGAGAGGGTGTGGTCTTTGAGACGGAGCAAAAGCGCGGCTCTCACGCCGAAGATCGTCTCGATTAAACTTATGGCCGCGCATAAGCCGGTGTCGGGATCCGGCGCAAGGCCGGCTTGACGCACGAGTTCATATAACGCGCTCGTGCGCCGTTCCCGCTGTTGTTGCGCGACCTGGCTTTCTCGCAACCGGTTTGTGATGTGTCCCATGGCGATCGCCACGACGAAAAACATCGCGAACAGCATTAGGTCTTCGATCTTTTCGATGTAGATGGTATAGCGCGGCGGTATAAATAGAAAATTCCATAATACGGCGCTGGCGCCGGCGGTCAAAAGAACGGTCCAGCGGCTAAACTTGAGACCTGCCAGGACAACCAGCAACAAATAGAGAAGGGCGATGGCTACATAGCCGGTAAGTGGAACCAGCATCAGCGAGAGTATCGTGACCACCGCTGTGGCAGTTGCCGCCAAGAGCAGCTCGTGTCTTGAGTATGCGGCCCGAATAGATTTTGAGATAGAACCGTTCATTGGTAATCGACGCGTGAGACGGGCAAACCCGCTCCCGAGCTGTCTGAATGTTATCCAGTTAACGGACGGGAACGCAACTCCCGGAGGAAAAGGCTAACTGGCATGTTGCTGGCTTTCCTGCGAAGCGAAAACCCGGATCGGCAGGATCATCATTTCCAGACCCTCAAACTGTAGCCGGCGCTCCAGCGTAAATGGGGTTTGGTTGTGAAGCAATCGGCTGAGAAAATTTTCCTGCTCAAAAACCAGTTTGCCGGCGAAAAAGACCGGCCTGGGAAAATCTTTAGAAACGGACTTACACAGGGCTTCCAACTCCTCGATAAGATCAATCCCTAGGGCGTAACGATACTCCGCGTACCAGCCCAGGCAGTTGGCAAACTCCACCAAACTCTTGAGATCCTCCGCTTTTGATTGGCGTAAATTTTCGATTTCACCGAGTCCCTTAAACCGACCAGAGTCGATTAACCCGATTGAGACAAAGACAACGTTTTTGAAGTGGTTGGGAAAGAGCCGGCTAATGCTGAGCAGGGAATGAATCGCCAGCCCGTCAAAGTCCCTGACAATGAGGGCGGCCGTCGGACCCTGCGGGTTTTTGTCCGGCACCGGAGTCTTAAAATCCGGCTGGAAGGGAATGTTGATTAGGGTTTCATCGAGGCTTTTCAATGCGCTCCGGACCTGATCGTAATGTGTTCGAACGGCATAACAGAGAAGAATAAAGCCCGACGTCACTAGAAGCGTAACCCATCCACCCTCGGCGAACTTTATGACTACGGTGACTACGAGGATGATGGTCGTGAAGGATAGACCGAGACCATTCACAAAGAGCTTGCGTAACCAGAGCCTTTCGTTTTTTCTTACTTGCCACCAATGGCGGCACATCCCCACCTGAGAGAGGCTGAAAGTCAAAAACACATTGATGCTATACATGACGACCAGTAGCCTTACGTCACCGCCGGTATAAAACAAAAAGGCGAGGGAGGCCAAGCCCATGAACCAGACACCGTATTGAGTGACTAAGTTGTCGCTTAAATGGGAAAAACGGTGGGGAACCCAGGAATCGATCGCCATGTTGGAAAGGACTCTCGGACCATCGATAAATCCCGCCTGGGCCGCGACCAAAAGGATGGCCGCCTCGGTAATGAGCGTTACAATCACCAACGCATAGGCCAAATCAGGCGACAAGAAACTTACGTAAATTTTTTCAAACAAACTGGCGTTCAGAGTCTTGCCCGGTTCGTGGGAGACCTGGTTGAGCAAGTAGGAGAGCAGCAGGCCACTTGCGGTGAAGGCAAGCGAACTGGCCATATAGAGCATGGTTTTCTTTCCGGTCTCGACTCGCGGCTCGCGCAGAGCCTGAAGGCCGTTGCTCACCGCCTCAATCCCAGTATAGGTACCGCCGCCAAGGCTGTACGCGTGCAGAACTAAAAAAATCGTCGTCCATACACCCAGTCCCTGAATATCGCCGATGGTCTTTTGATAAGTCATTGACGCGACAAGGGGGATCTCGGCTGCTTTGGGTAAGACTCCGAGGCTAATGGCGAAGATGTGCGCGACGACAAACAGGAGAAAAATCGGCAGGAGAAAAAGCACCGACTCTTTGGTGCCGCGAAGGTTCAAGTAAATCAGAAAAAAGATCAAGACAAACTCGATCACCAGCTTGGCGCCGTGTAGTGAGATGGGTAGAAAACTGAAGATCTGATCCCCCGCGCTCGCGACCGAAATGGTAACCGTTAGCATGTAATCCACAATCAGAGCGCAGCCGGAAGTGAGCCCGACTTTCGGACCCAAAAGTTTGGTGGCGACGAGGTACCCACCGCCGCCTGTCGGAAATAGCTCGATGATATGACTGTAGCTTGCCGATATGACGAAAACGGTCACGGCCATGAGGATGGCGAGAGGCAGAGCAAGAAAGAAATGGTCTCCCAAGGCCAAATAGGCCTCCTCGGGACCGTAGGCCGACGAGCTCAAACCGTCCGCCCCCAGGCCTACCCATGCCAGAAACGCGACCAGGGAGATCTGATGGAAAACCCTTGGATCCAAAGGATCCTTTGGTTTACCGAAAACAAAATCTTTTAGGGAGAAGCTCTCTGGTTTTTTGGCAATCATCTTAGGTGTTGGGACCGAGTTGGTGGGGAAGAGCTTGCCGTCACCGTGCTCGCTGGAACCACCAGCACTGGGCAATGGGCGCGGGCGATGACCCTCGAAGCGACGCTCCCAACCAATAGCCGCGAAATACCTTTCCGACCCTCTGTTCCCATGACAATGAGGTCGATTTTTTCCAGCCGAGTTGCTTGTAGGATTTGGTGGTCAATGGACTTCGTCCCGCAGAGTACGAAGCCTCGTGCGTTGACTCCATTCAACTTCAGTCTTGTCAGCAGCACTGAGAGTTCAAACTCGGCTTGGGTTTTCAGCGGTGATTCGGTTTCAAAAATGGGGGTTGGCGGCGGCACCACGTGAAGGAGCAGCAATTCAGCCGTGTTCACCTTTGCCAAAGTGGCGGCCCAGGCAAGGGCGTTCTCCGAGATGGTCGTGAGATCGGTAGCATGAGCGATGCGCTGCACGGCGCTCTGGATTAGAGGGCCGGCCGTGTAGCTGGCTAGCTTCATCAATAGGAGCTTAACGACTCGTTAAATCGTCGGCGAATTAAAAAACGGCCTAAGCGTATAAAAAAATCGTTAAGAGATTCAGGCGGAAATCTTGAATATTCGCCGGGATCGTCGTACTGTTCTCCATACGTCAATCGTCTGGCCTCAAAACCAAAACGCGGATGTCGATTGCTGATAGTTAGGTCCTGTGCAAGGCGGAACCGCGAACCCCGTCAGGTCCGGAAGGAAGCAGCGGTAACGGATGATCCCCTGTGCCACAGGGAAACCTGGCTGTCAGCAATGGGCATCCGCAGTGCAGTGAGCAGTCGACAGTGAGCAGTTTGATTGCCATCTGCCTACTGCATTCTGCCTACTGAATTTATGTCCTATCTCGTACTAGCTCGTAAATGGCGCCCCCAGAGCTTTGATGATATCGCGGGGCAGGGACATATCTCCCGGACTTTGCAGAACGCGATACGGACGAACCGCATCGCCCATGCTTATCTCTTTACAGGCGTTCGTGGGGTGGGCAAAACTACCGGCGCTCGAATTCTTGCCAAAGCTTTAAACTGCGAGCGGGGTCCGACTCCGGAGCCCTGCAATCAATGCAGCCATTGCGAAGAGATTACGAATGGTAATTCGATCGATGTTTTGGAAATTGACGGCGCATCGAATCGCGGCATCGACACATCATCGATGAAGTGCATCAGGTGACGAAGGATGCCTTCAACGCCCTTTTAAAAACGCTGGAGGAGCCGCCGCCCTCTGTAAAGTTTATCCTCGCCACCACCGAGCCCCATCGTCTTCCGAAAACCATCCTGTCGCATTGTCAACGTTTCGATTTCCGTCGCATTTCGTTAAGAGAGATCGTCGAGCGATTGGCGGATATAGCCAACAAGGAAGGACTGAAGATCACGAATGGAGCTTTGGTTCTTCTGGCTCGAGAGGCGGACGGCAGCATGCGTGATGCCCAGTCTTTGCTCGAGCAGGTGCTCGCGTTTGCCGAACCAGCGGGTGACAAAGTCGGCCAATCCACGGTTGATGAAAAGGTGCTGCAGGATATTCTTGGATTGGCCGAAAGACAGATTCTGTACGAGATTTCGAGCGCAGTGGTACAAGGAGATGCGCGGCGATGCGTTGAGCTCGTTGCCGCTGTCGTCGTCGAGGGGCGGGATCTTTGCCGCTTGTCGCGGGATTTGCTGGAACACTTCCGCAATCTCTTAGTCGTCCGATTATTGGAGTCGGGCACAAAGAAATCTGAGGGCTTGGCAAGCGGTCAATTGCTGGACCTTCCCGACCAGGAAGTCGAAGATTTACGAAGCCAAGCGGCGGATCTATCGCTTGAGACGTTGTTGGACTACTTTGACTTCATGGCAGCCGGGGATGAAGATGTCGCGCGCTCGGCCCACCCGCGGTTTGCCTTGGAAACCGTGTTGGTGCGTCTGGCAACTTTGCCGAAAACGCTGCCCGTTGTGCAACTGCTGGAGCGGTTGGAGAAGCTCGAGAAGAAGCTGTCCGGTGAAATGAGGACGGTTGCAGGGCCGATTAAAGATACCCTGATTCAGTCTCCGCGGGCCGTTGCGTCGGCACCGTCCGCTGCGGTACCGATCGCTAGCGATCGAGAAAAAGTCTGGCAAGACTTCGTTGCCTTTGTTCGCAGGGAGAAAAAATTTCTCGCGTCGCATCTCGAAGCGGGGACGGCCCTGGAGCTTTCGCCAAGACAACTCAGGGTCGGCATCGTTGAACGGCACCATCTCAACTATCTCCAAGACATGGAGAATTTATCGGCGCTAACGAATTTGGCCAAACAATTTTTTGCCGCCGACGTGACCGTCGATATTACGGGCTTAGCTGCTGATGATGCCGCGCGCAAGAATGAAAGCCTGGGGACGGGAGCCGCGGAACAAGGAGAGGGAAGTCCGATGGTCAAAGAAGCGCTACGGATCTTTGGCGGATCGGTCAAGACGGTCCGCCGAGAGAATGGCTAGACTGTCCGGCGTGATCTTTGACCCGTTAATCATGACGGATGAGTAAGGAGGATTTGATGGCAAAAGGGATTGGCGGCGTGGGCAACCTGCTAAAACAAGCCCAGGAGATGCAGGCGCGCATCTCGAAGATTCAGGAAGAACTCGGGCAAAAAACGGTTGAAGGATCGGCCGGTGGCGGAATGGTTCAGGTGACTGTCAACGGCCAGCTGAATCTTTGCGGTTTGAAAATTGATCCCAGCGTGATCAACTCAGAGGAAAAAGAGATGTTGGAGGATTTGATCCTCGCGGCCGTCAACGACGGAATGCGTAAGGCGCGGGACATGGTTTCCGCCGAGATGAGCAAGGTCACGGGAGGATTGAAGATTCCTGGACTCATGCCATGACGACGACTTATCCGACGCCGCTTGCACGTTTAATTCAAGAACTTTCTAAACTGCCTGGGATCGGGGAGAAGAGCGCCGCGCGATTGGCATTTCACTTGCTGAAGGGCAAGAAGGAAGATGTTTTCAGCCTGGCCGACAGCATCGGAAAATTGCGCAAGGAAGTGGGACTGTGCCGAAGCTGCTTCGGATTTACCGAAGTCGATCCGTTGAACGGCGAGGCAGCGCTTTGCGCCGTCTGCCGGAGCCTGGAACGGGAACAAGATAAGATCTGCGTCGTTGAGGAGCCGTCGGATTTGATCGCCGTGGAGAAATCGCGGGAGTTCAAGGGCCTCTATCACGTGCTACACGGAACGATCTCTCCGCTGGACGGCATCGGTCCGGATGCGCTGCGTATCAAAGAGCTGATGGAGCGGCTGAGCAGCGGCACGGTACACGAGGTCATCGTCGCGACCAACCCCACCATGGATGGCGAGGCGACCGCCTTGTATCTGTCGAAAATCATCAAACCGTTAGGCGTTGCTGTGACGCGCATCGCGCGCGGACTGCCGATGGGCGGCGACCTGGAATACATCGACGCGGTTACATTGGGGAAAGCTTTGGAAGGCCGTCGCGAGATGTAGTGGCATCTTATGCGAATCAAACCTGCCTGCTTTGTTTTATATCTGTTTCTCTCGGGCTGCATTTATTTCGGACGTGATTTTTCTTCGACGGCCGTCAAGACCATCCAAAACGGTGTGACTACGCAACGTGAGATCTTTAACGATTTTGGCGAACCGGATCGTAAAGGGCTGGAGAACGGTTACGAGACTTGGAAGTACTTTTATCAGTATTATGAATTGAGTCAGTTGCGGGATTCCAAAGAGCTCTATATCGTTTTCGATAAGGACAACACCGTCCGCAGTTATTCCTTTACGGCCAAGTAACGCCCAGCTATCTATTCGGCTGATGATCAAGTCAAAATTCGAGATGGCTCGCTGATCGAAGGCTGGCTGGACTGTTGGCTGGATGCCGCAGCCAATAAGCGATCGACGCGGTCGCGGATCTGATCGCGCACCTCTCTGAACACGCGCAAGACGTCATCTTGACCCCCGTGGGCTAAGGCCGGGTCACGCAGCGGCCAATGGATGCGTTCCACTTTCAATGGTAGGGTCGGACAGCTCTCGGCGGCGTCACCACAGAGTGTAACCAAGCGGCTAATTTCGTCGAGCGGAACCGCCTGCAATCCTTTGGACCGCTGGCATGCGATGTCGATGCCGACTTCCCTCATGACCTGAATCGCCAGCGGATGGATCCCCTTGGGATTGGTTCCCGCGCTGAAAATCCGATGACCATGGGGCGCGAGTTGACGCGCAAATCCCTCGGCCATCTGGCTGCGACAGGAATTTCCAGTGCAGAGGAAAAGGGTCGCGCCTTGATGCTTTACCAATGGCGCGGATGGAAGCAATACTCGCACGGTCGTCCCTTTCTGCACGACGCTTTCGATCTTCAGCTCGCCGCCGTGGACTTGAACGATATGTTTGACAATCGCCAGACCGAGGCCGGTGCCGCCCAGTTCGCGTGAGCGGGGCTTGTCCACACGGTAGAAGCGCTCTGTCAATCGAGGCAAGTCCTTTTCCGCTATCCCCGGCCCGGTATCGGCGATCAAAATTTCGACCTCTCCCTCGGAGTCCGGGGAAGCGAGCACAGGTGATGCGGTCACGCTAACCGAGCCCCCGGGTGGGGTGTATTTCACGGCGTTATCGATCAGATTAATAAACAATTGCTGTAAGCGGTCTGGGTCGCCGAGAATCGGCGGGAGATCCGGTGCGATGGTTTGTGAAAGTCTCACATTTTTCTTTGCCGATTGATCCCAAAAAATCTCCAGAACGCGCTGAACAAGCTGCCCTACTTCGATAGGTTTACGCACCAACTGGACCGAACCTGATTCCAGATCGGACAACGTAAGAAGATCTTCCGTCAACCGACTCAGCCTCTCGGAATGGCGCTCGATGATGGTGAGGAATTGGTTGGCGTCCCGCGGGTCTACCGGTGGATTGTGAAGCAACGTCTCCACGTAACCGCGGATGGCCGTGAGCGGGGTGCGCAGCTCATGGGAGACATTGGCCACGAAGTCCGATCGCACGGTTTCCAACCTCTGGATCTCGGTGATGTCGTGAAACACCAGAATAGATCCGCTGGGCCGCGCGCCTCCGTTTTGCAGGCTCACGGCATTGACGCGAAACCATCTTCCGTCCTCCATCGATACCGTTTTGGAATAAACACGGTTGGTAAAGTCGAACGCCATAACTTCTTGAAGAATCCTTCGCATCTCGGGACTGCGCGAGATTTCGACGAACGAATCGGTTTGCATCTGTTCGTGGCTTACGTGGAACATTTTTTCGGCCTGTTCGTTGATGAGCAGCACGTTACCCTTGGGATCGAGTACCAGCAGCCCTTCAACCATGCATCTGAGGATCGAGTCGACTTTTTCCTTCTCAGCCCTGATCTCGTTGATATTATCGCGAACCTTAAGACTCATCTCGTGAAGGTTCTGTTCCAACAGGTGCAGTTCGTCAGGATGGCTTAGAGGAAAAACACGCTCCCCAAATTCGCCCCGGGCTAGAGCGCGGGAAAATTCCACGAGGCGGTTCACTCGCCCGCTGACCCGACGAGAGGCAAAGTAGGCGACCGCTAGTCCAAACAGCGAGCACAGCAAAAGCCCGAGGAACAAGGTACGACCGAGGGAGCTCGTGAAATTTTGAATCTCGCTAAGAGATACGGCGACACGCACGATCCGTTGGCGGTTGCCTTCGGTCTGGCGATAGGCGCGGTACAACAGTTCGTGTTTGACCGAAGTGCTATAGCGCACCGAAGAGCCGCTTCCGCCCGAGAAAGCCTCGATGACTTCGGGCCGAGATCCGTGATTTTCGAGGTCGATTGCGGGCTCATCCGAATCGCCGATGACCGTGCCGTCGCGCGCGATGACCGTAATGCGTACGTCAAGTTCCTGACCGAGGCTGCGGGATATCGCGTCGAGGGATCCGGGTTGGTCTTGCCAGGGCAGGAGGCGGGCGAGAACCCGGGCTTTTTGTTCCATCACTTTGTTGAGCGATGAAACGTAGGAATCGCGAAGAAGTTTGCTGGAGTAAAGAAAAAAACCAACCGACAACAAAATGATTATGGCGAGATAAGAGAGGAAAAACTTGTAGATGAGCTTGTTATTCCACGGCCTTTTCATCGAGCTTATATCCCACCCCCCGAACGGTCAGGATCCATTTCGGCTTGCGATCATCTTTCTCTATGGCCTTTCTCAGGCGGCGAATGTGGACGTCGACGGTCCTGGGGGTGACAAAGGTTTCGCCGCCCCAGACGCGATCGAGGAGCTGATCGCGATTTAGTACGCGACTTGGATTTTGCACCAGAAAGCGCAGAAGCTCAAACTCTTTGAGTGTGAGTTTCACCGGTTTTTCGCGGACGAACACTTCATACGTCGAGAAGTCGATCTTAAGCGGCCCCTTCTCGTAGGAAACGGCGGTCTCCAAAGCCGGTTTAGACTCTGCCCGGCGAAGGATGGCTCTTACTCGCGCAACCATCTCACGTGGACTGAAGGGCTTGGCGAGATAGTCGTCCGCTCCCATTTCGAGCCCCACGATCCGGTCCGCCTCGCCGGCTTTGGCGGTTAGCATCAAGATGGGTAGTCTGCTCGTGTCGCTCCGCTGCCGCAACATCTTGCAGAGTTCCAGACCGGAAAGGCCGGGCAACATGAGATCCAGAATGACGAGGTTGGGCTTTTCGCGCTGTAAAAGGCTTAGCGCCTGCTCGCCGTCCTCGGCCTCCACGACATTGAAATGCTCTTGGGTTAGATTGTATTGAACGAGTTTCCGAATGTCTGGTTCGTCTTCGATAACGAGGATTTTTTGTGCGCTTGCCATAGAGGATTAGACGGAGGAGGGCAGCTCTTTCATGTGCCGGATGCTCTTTCCTTTCACCATGAAGATGACCATCTCGGCGATGTTCGTCGCGTGATCGGCGATACGCTCGAGATACTTCGAAAGGAAGGAGATCTTCATCGCCCGATTGATGGTGTGTGGATCGCCAATCATGAAGCTGATGGTCTCGCGGAAAATTTGGCTGTTCAGATCGTCGACTTCCTGATCATCCTTGCATACTTTGAGCGCGAGGTCCGTGTCTTCGCGGACAAAGGCATCCAGACTCTCGCGAATCATGCGTTGGGCGATGGCGGCCATCCGCGGAACGTCGATGTAGGGTTTGAGTTGCGGCTCCTGGTTGAGCTCCAGCGCGCGTTCGCAAAAGTTGACGGCGATGTCGCCCATGCGTTCGAGATCGGTGGTGATCTTCAAACCGGTCGTAATGAAGCGCAGGTCGCGGCCCGCGGGTTGATGCAGGGCTAACAGCCGGATACATACATCGTCAATATCCACGTCGAGCCGGTTGACCTCGTGATCTCTTTCGATGATGATCTCGGCCAAGTCCGAATCGCGGTCGATCAGGGCTTTGACCGCTTTCAGGATCTGGTCTTCGACGAGGCCGCCCATGTAAAGAATATCCTCGCGAAGTTTCTTTAACTCATCTTCATATTTCTTATCGGTGTGCTCTGCTTTCATGGGCAACCTCTCATCCAAATCGGCCGGTAATGTAGTCTTCGGTTTGACGTACCCGTGGGGTGGTGAAGAGGATTCCTGTCTCGCCAAATTCTATCAACTCTCCCACATAGAAAAAAGCCGTATAATCCGACGCGCGCGCCGCCTGCTGCATGTTGTGGGTGACAATGATTATGGTGACCGTGTCTTTCAGCTCATGGATCAATTCCTCGATCTTCGCCGTCGCGATGGGATCGAGAGCGGAGCAAGGTTCGTCCATGAGCAACACTTCCGGGTCCACCGCCAATGCCCGCGCTATGCACAGTCGTTGCTGTTGTCCTCCCGATAGACTGGTTCCCGGCTTTTGCAGATCGTCCTTTACCTCCTCCCATAAAGCCGCGTTCTTTAAACTCTTTTCGACCTTTTCGGCAATCAGCCTGCGGTCGCGCACCCCGTTAAGCTTATAGCCGGCCGCGACGTTGTCGTGAATGGACATGCTCGGAAAAACGTTAGGTTTCTGAAAGACCATGCCGACTCGCCGCCGCACATCCACCGGATCGACTCCCAGCCCGTAAAGATCCTGGCCATCAAGAAGAACCTGGCCTTCCACCCTGGCTCCGGGTGTCACCTCATGCATCCGGTTCAGACAGCGGATAAAAGTTGACTTGCCGCAACCCGATGGACCGATAATAGCAGTAACCCGATTGGTTTTGATCGAAAGGCTGACTTTGTTGACGGCAAGGGTGTTTCCGTAGTAAGCGCTCAGTGCCTCGACTTGCAGGCGAATTTCCTCGGGTGCAATTAGAGGCTGATTGTTGGGAGCAGGAAAGTCGGTGGCGCCCTGAAGGCTATCAGCCGTGTAGCTCTTCTCATCGCTCATGTGAATTCCCCCGTTATTCATGTGACTTCCCCCTTAAAAAGGCCCGAGTAAGAACACTTGTAAATAATACCACCATCATCAAAACGAAAGAAGCAGCCCATGCCTTCTTGTGCCAATCGTCATACGGGCCCGTTGCATAAGTGTAAATGAGCAAGGGCACAGTCGCGATGGGCTTTTTGAGATTCAGGTTCCAAAAGGGATTGCCGAAAGCGGTAAATAGCATCGGGGCCGCCTCTCCCAGGGCCCTGGATACGGCGAGAACTGCGCCCGTCAACAACGCACGGGATGAGACCGGCAAAACCACCCCGAGGATCGTGCGCCACTTTGGGACACCCAGAGCCAAGGATGCCTCCCGGAGCGATGACGGAACCAGACGGAAAGCTTCATGAGAAGTGATGAGAATGATCGGGATCATAATGAAAGCATACGCGACGGAGCCTGAAAATCCCGAAAAGGAACCCATGGAGCGAACTACCAGAGCATAGGCGAACAGTCCGACGACAATGGATGGAACGCCGGTTAAAACTTCCGCCAGGAACCGCACAGTCCTGCCCAGCCGAGCGCTGGGAAACTCGTTAATAAAGATGGCGGCGCCCAGACCGATGGGAATGGCCATCAGAGTTGCCACCGCGACTACGAGAACGCTGCCAACCAGGGCGTTCGCTATCCCACCTCCTGTCTCACCGGCAGGCAAGGGAAGAGCCGTGAGAAATTCCCAGTCGATAGCCGAGGCACCATGGTAAATGACGTAGCCCAAAATTGTTAGAAGAAAAAATACCGTGACGGCAGTGCACAGCACCATGCCGATCTGTGCGAAACGCTCGGTGGCTTTGCGGAAAAGATAGCGCCGGCTACGAGTTTCGAGTTTAAGTGCGTCCATTTTTCACTTGTTATTCGAAGACGGCGACTCTGCCTTTCGAAAGGCGCCAGATGAGAAACTGGGCGCAGAGGCTGATGATCATAGTGATGCCGAACAAAACAAGTCCGACATAAATAAGCGACGAAACATAAAGGTTGTAGGTTGCTTCCGTAAACTCACTGGCGATCTGGCTCGCCATACTATGAACGGGATCGAACAGAGAATGGATGAGATCGAAGGAATTGCCACCCACCATCGTCACCGCCATGGTCTCGCCGATGGCGCGCCCGAGACCCAGAATCACTGCGCCGAAAAGTCCGACGCGCGCATAGGGTAAGGCGACCTTCCAGATCGCTTCCCACTTGGTTGCGCCCAAAGCCAACATGCCTTCGATTTGGGGCCGCGGCACGGTCAAAAGTATGTCTCTGGAAATGGCGGTGATGATCGGTATGATCATGATGGCGAGGATCACGCTCCCGGCTAGCACGCCGACTCCGTAAACCGCCGGACCATTGAAAAGAAAAAACCAACCGAAATTTGCCTTGAGCCATATCTGTACTGCCCGAATGACGGGAACCATGACAAACAACCCCCAAAGACCGAAAACGATACTTGGGATGCCGGCGAGTAACTCGATCGGGTAGGAGATCATCGGACGAAGCCATTTTGGGACGTAGAAAGCTATAAAGATGGCAGAGCCGATGCTGATCGGCACTGCCAATAAAAGACCGATAAACGCCTTAACCAATGTACCTATAATCGTCGGAAGAGTGCCAAACTGCCGCGCCACGGGATCCCAAGTGGTGCCGACGAGAAACTTGAGACCAAATTGTCCTATCGCCTCCCAGGCGCCTCGGAAAAGGTCCAATGCCAGCAGAACTACAAGAACGATCACGCAAATTGCCAGCGCGCGGGTTACCAGGTAAAACAACCGATCGCCCCAATTGATGACGTGAACGTCGTGATGGACGACTCTTGCAGGGGGGTTTGTGAAGAATCTTCCTACGCTAGGACCAACGGCTTGCGGTTTCCCATTCATTCATATGCTCCAGAGTGATATGGCTGCGGCCGGTACCCCTTCCGTGCCGGCTGCGTGAGCCGTTTTTTAAAGCGAACGGGCCCCTATTTTAGGACGACACGATTGTTAATTTTTATTTGTTTCACCAGCGCCTCCGCTTTCTTTAAGGCCGCGCCTTTGAGTGGTGCGTACTCCAGGGGAAGCGCGTATTGTTGCCCTTCATGAATCATCCACCAGGCGAGGTTTGCCACTGCGTCGGCCTTGGCCTCGTTGGTCTGATTCGCGTAAACCAGGAGCCAGGTAAAGCCGGTGATCGGGTAAGCAGTGGGGTTAGAACTGTCGGTGACCATCACTTCCATGTTTTCCGGAAGATTGGGCTGGTCTGCCGCCGCCGCGGCTCCGTCGAGGCTCGGCTCGAGATATTTTCCGGCGTTGTTTCGCAACTGTGCCCAGGTCATGTTGTTTTGCTTGGCATAGGCCAGTTCGACGTAGCCGATGGCACCTGGAATCTGTTTGACCGAATTGGCAACGCCTTCATTGCCTTTGCCGCCGACGTCCCCGGGCCAGTTGACCGATGTAGCAAAGCCCACTTTGTCCTTCCATTCCTGACTAACCTTGGACAGATAATGCGTAAAAATATACGTCGTTCCCGAACCATCTGATCGGTGCACCACGGCGATGGTTAGATCGGGAAGTTTTGCGTTTGGGTTTAAAGCCTTGATGCGGTTATCGTTCCAGTTGTTAATTTTTTTCAGATAGATGTCGGCTAAAATGTCGGGGGTGAGCTTGAGTTGTCCTCTTTGAATGCCGGGCAAGTTAAAAACGATCGCCTCCGCACCTGCAGCCGTCGGAATGTGGAGTACTGTGCCACCTTTGGCCTCGGATTTTTGCTTTTCGTCCATCGTGCCGTCAGAGGCACCGAAATCCACCGTCATTTGCTGGAGCTGACGAATACCACCGCCCGAGCCGATGGACTGATAATTCACCCTGACACCGCATGCCTTGTCGTATTCCGCAAACATCTTTGAATAAAGCGGATAGGGAAACGTTGCGCCCGCTCCGGTGAGCTCTTTTACTCCTTTGGTCGGACAGGCTGCCAATGTTACCGTGCCGCTCAACAGCAGGCTGAGTATGCCAGTAGCTATCGCAAAGCTTTTCATCTTCATCGCGAAAATCTCCTTTTTTAGGATAGTTAATTTCCTATTGTTACAATCATGTTACAAATCAATGAAGCCTCGATTAATGTTAACAGCAGGGCGCTTGATTACGTTTCAACCACCCGTCACCGCCCAGATGAGGTTGTTTGCCTATTTTGACGCATACTGATATCCGTCGCCGGTAACGGCAAAATTAAACGAATATTAAGAAATGATTAAAACAGGAAAGTTGCGCCTGCGCCGGTGAACTCTAACCTTTTTGAAAGGACAGGCCGCCTTTGCCATTGAGCAGATGAATGACAACAAAGCCGGGCTAAAATTATCGATAGGATTTCGGTCTTCACTTTTGAAGGTAAAGAATAATCGTTACAAACGGATTACGTATGGTGTTACTGGTTTCAAAATCTTCAGCGCCGGAGAATCAAACCAGGATAAAATTAATCTATTTGTAACATAAGATCTAACCCGTTGGTTTTACAAGAATCTTATTGAGATTTTCTAAGGGCTTCTCGTTCGCAGCAACCGTTGTCCTTGCCTTAGGGACTTGTTTTGAATAAAGGTTAGGATCTCGTTCGAGGAGTCCATCACTAAGGCCAGTTTTAATCCGTCGCTTTAAGAAGACACAAGGAAAGGTTCGGCTCTCATGTCCGGCGTAATGAAGATGTATGGTAAGCATCGCTTCCCAGGGCGATTGTTTATCGTCGAAGGGATCGATGGTTCAGGCAAGAGCACTCAGCTGATGCTGCTTCAGAAGTGGCTCGAGTCCGAGGGGTACGTTGTCTCCTTTAGCGAGTGGAATTCATCGCCGCTCGTGAAAGACGTAACGAAGCGCGGCAAAAAGAAACAGATGCTGACTGCAATGACGTTTAGTTTAATTCATGCCACTGACTTCGCCGACCGTACCGAGCACGATATCATTCCGCCGCTGAAGGCAGGCGCGATGGTTTTGGCGGACCGTTATATTTACACGGCATTTGCGCGGGATGTCGTCAGGGGAGTAAGTTCAAAATGGGTTCGGGATCTCTACGCTTTTGCGGTCAAGCCGACAGTGGCTTTCTATTTCCGTACTCCCTTGGATGTTGCCATGAAGAGAATCCTGGGCGGCAGAGACGCGATCAAATATTACGAGGCGGGCATGGATCTTGGATTCAGCGATGACATTGAAGAAAGCTTTCGTGTGTTCCAGGGCCATATTATCGACGAATACGAAAAAATGGTCGAAGAATTCGGCCTGGTCGTGATTGACGCGACTCGCTCCATCGAAGAGCAACAGACTCAGGTTCGGGAAATTGTCACTAAGGCTTTGGAAGGAACCAAGAAAACGAGGATTAGACGATGGGTCGATTTAGCTTCTTTGGCGATGGGCTCCCGGAAGTAGATCTGGAAGAGCTAAAAGGAAAGCTCATTGTTTTGGAAGGGACCGATGGCGTGGGACGCTCTACGCATATCGGCCTGCTCAAGCAATGGCTGGAAAACCATGGCCACGCTGTCTTGGACACGGGAATGACCCGTTCCGCTCTTGCCGGTAAGCGTCTCAAGCAGGCAAAAGAGGGGCACACTCTGGGCGGGATCACGATGAGCCTCTTTTACGCTACGGATTTTGCCGACCGGTTGGAAAATGAGATCATCCCGGCGTTGCGCGCGGGGTTTATCGTCCTGACCGATCGCTATATCTATTCGCTAATGGCCCGCGCGATTGTGCGTGGCGCCGATCCTGAATGGCTGCGCGAAGTCTACGGTTTCGCCCTCAAGCCGGATGCGATTTTCTATCTTCGACTCAAGATTGATGATCTAATTACACGGGTCATCCAAAGCACGGGGTTTGATTACTGGGAGTCGGGGATGGACATGCACATGGGAGAGGACATGTACGAAAGTTTCGTGCGCTATCAGAAATGGCTCCTGGCGGAGTTCGACAAGATGGTGGACGTTTATGGTTTTGATGTGGTGGACGCTTCCGGTTCTGTCGAAGATGTGTTTGAAGATCTGCGTGATCGGGTTATGAGCGTGGTTGAGCGAAACGGGGATGAGACAAAACTTCGCTCCGCCTAAGATTCCCTTCAGAGCTGCTCCGGGTTGTCGATCCGAGCGTGCCCGAGATCTTGTCAGCGCTTTTCATAATTTCTTCCACGACTGCGATTTCTTCGTTGCCTTCTCGTTCTATTTCATTCAGTAAGCTACGCGCGATTGCCGGGTGGTCTAAAAGAAAATCCGGCCGGCCAACAAAATCCGCCACAGACCGAAACAGGACATGCCGGTCATGCCAGCGGCCCAATGCTTGCTGCAGATTTTTAAGGGACTTGACCAATGACTTTGCTGATGAATCTCCAAAGTCGGCCAGTAGCTCAGAGCGATACCGCAGCCGTTTGGCGGCGATCCGTAAAGCGTGCAGGCGATCAGGAGTTCGGTTCTCCTTAGCGCGAGCTAGACTCTCGTTCCATCGCTGCCGCGCCTGCTGCAGGTTGGTTTCCAACACGGCGTAATTATCGCGAGACTCCAATTCTACTCTCGCGCGCCCGAGACAGCGATGGCTGAGGGCGACGAATTTGGTGATCTTGTAGGAGGACAATTTCTTTCGCGCCCGCCGGAAGGTTTTTTCTCGTTCTGCCCGAAGATGCGTGCGAAATTGCTCCCACGCTTCCCGAGTGGAAGGATCCGCCGTCGCTTCCAACATTTCCGCTATGAGATCGAGGCTCACGTCCATGCTTCTGCACTGGCCTAGCTGGCGTCGAACCTTCCTCAAAATCCGGATCAGTTTCCGTTGTTTGTCCGTTCGTGGCTTAGAAAAAATCGCATTGAAGAGCTGCTGCAGCCTGCGGCTCCGTACCCTAGTGTCGTGGATCGCATCGGGATCATTGCGATCAGAGGCCTCTGGAAAACGAACGGCGAACCGGTCTAGCAGCTTCTCGGCTCGTTTGAGAAGCCGTTTCGGGGAGATCGAAACGGGTGAGCTTAGTTTCATCGAGTCGTTTTGCTTTTAGGACTTCCCGGATTTTGCAAGAAGGCGGAGTTGCTTGGCGGTAAGATGCCACTGCAGCACGCCCGGTTCCGTCGGCGGAAGTTGTTCGACTTCAATGCAACAAAGTCCTCCCTTGCGAAAGCGAATATCGAGCTTGGGGCCGATCTTTCCCAAGATGAGAAACGAGGCAGTATCGCTCAGTAGTGGCTCATGGCCGACGAGCAGCATATGCTTCTGTGCATGAAAACGGGTGAGGCTGAACATGAGCTGCTCCACCGAGCTTTCCGGGGCGAGTCCGGAGATTTCCTCCAACTCCGCTTCGAGTCCCAGGGTTTGAGCGACAATTTCCGCCGTTTGACGCGCGCGAAGTAAGGGGCTCGTGAGAAACGAGGAAAAAGGGATTTTCAACCTTGCAAGGCCCTTGGCTACACTCCGCAGTCGCTTAACGCCCTTCGGGCTGAGCGGACGCTCGCTATCGGAATTGATTCCAGGTTCATCCTGTGCCAGGGCGATACCGTGGCGCATCAAATAGAGATTCATCATGACGAGACCATCTTGCCGCACGTTCTACGGCCTCTTACGCCGTATGACGCCAATGGTCAAGAAACAAGGCAGCCAGACGTTTATCAATCTCGTCTCTTCCTTCGCGATAGACCGAAAGGACAGCGGAAGTCCCGCCGGAGGCACGGGCTGGATCAGGGATCGACCATTTTTCGATCTTGGCTTTCCTCGGAAGCGAATCGCATTTTGCGTGCGCGTCGCCGAAAGAAACCACCAAATCGATTTCATTCAGAGGTACCTCGTTGACTCTTTTGGGGCTGATGTTCGTTAGATTAACGCCGATCTCCTCGAGCACACGGCGTACCTCCGGAGGTATTCGGCCCGATTTGATCCCGGCGCTGAAGACGCGGGCTTTGGGCGGACTCATATGCTTCGCCATAGCCTCTGCCATGAGGCTTAGGCAAGCGTTATCCTCGCCCAAGAAGAGGATATTGTTTTCCAAATAGACGCGGCGCATGAAATCCTCCTTTCTATGATAATGCGCGAACCGCCTTTGCCTGACGAATCAACAACTTCACATTAAACACTTCTCGCATCAGTGCACTTTTTTCTATAGCCCGCTCGATTTCTCCTTTTAAGTTCACGGAGGCAATGCCTTCGATGGATAATGTCCTGGGGCCGGAGAGAGCGCATTTTACTTCCTTTACATTTTGCTCACGCCGGCAATCAAGAGCGTCCGCCACGCGAAGAATGGCGCTCAGCTTTCGCACGACATGTTGATTGCTCGGAGAGAGCTGGCTGAACCCGAGGTGTTTCGGGCTTGGATGAGACTTGCGATGGTAACGCGCGACGTTGGCAATGAGATCGAGATCCTCCTTATTGAAGGAACTCGGGCGCGAACTCTTGATCAGGTAGTAGGAATGTTTGTGATGCTTGGGGAACGCGATGAACGCTCCTATGTCATGCAACATAGCTGCAGCGCGCAGAATACTGGCATGTTTTTCCTCGAGTTGATGCAGTTTCTGCAGCTGATAGAAAAGACTCAGCGCGAGTTGCGCGACCTGCCGTCCGTGGAGCACATCGAAGTTGTATTTCTGTCCGATTTGCTCCAGAGACTCGGCGTGTTCGGCGTCCTGCTGTTGTCCGAGCGCGGCGTTTGCGTAGTGCCTGTGAAGGAGGTCGACCATCAGTCCATCGCGCAGTCCACGCTGAGAGACAAAAATGTAGTCCAGTTCCAGCTGCGTCATCGCTTCGAGCAGCACCATGCCTCCGGCGACGATGATATCGGCCCTTTTGGGGTCACCGCTGATGAGAGCCGCTCTTCGAGAGGTCGGTTCTCGTTTGAGCACGTCCATTAGCGCCTTCAGGCGCGGCCGGCGCAGCACCGTAAGCGATCCCACCTTAGTTTCGCCCGTCAGACGTGTGTCCGTGTCGGCCAGTGTGGTGATGGTTCCAGCGCTGCCGAACACCATGGTGAATTTTTCCTTCTGGATCCGTCTGACCACTCCTTTCAGTTCCTTTTCAACGACGTCACCGAGCGTCTTGAGCTCCTTGTGGCGGGGCGGATCCGACGCCAAGAAACTCTCCGTTAAGCGTACCGCTCCAAGAGGAAGACTAAACAGGCAATAGTTGTTGGTTGCGTCCGCGACGGAGAGCTCTAGACTACCTCCCCCGATGTCTAGAAAGAGACCGAGAGGCAGGTGAAATTGCAGACCGCTCAT
>VBKE01000040.1 GCA_005879605.1 Deltaproteobacteria bacterium | reverse complement strand
TGGCGGGATTTAAAAACGGTTAGGGGATCGCCGATTGTATCCATCGGTGTTTCTCTAGGGGTTGGAGAGAGTTGACGCTCTCTTCAGCCCCGTTTTTTTTGGATCAGCTGTCCACGAGTTGTACAGGTTCGATAGACAACCACAGACAAAACCTGACAACCGATAGAGGCCAGGGGAGATAAAACTTCCTGCTGGAAATTGCTGGTAGGATGCTATGAATTAGAGACGCGCAAGTCTGGAAATCGTGTGTACCCCTAATAAGGGTACCGGGGGTTCGAATCCCCCCCTCTCCGCCATTCATTTACGACTCGGCTATGCACTTAATGCCTTCATTCTCAAGACACTTCACGAACAGCTCGGCAGCTTTCCTTGCTGTTCCTTCGGGTTGAGATCGCCCCCCCTATAAAATCACGTCTATAAGGGTGAGATACCTTTCATAGGGAGTCGCCGCTTTAGGGCAGCTCATTGCTGCTACCGCCCGACCATCGCCGAAAGCTTCATGAGATAGGGTGATGATAGACATAGGTTTGCCGTTATGCCGCCGGCCTCGGAGCGAGGTGTCCCAGCCGCTTGAGAGCTTCACGCGCCGGCGCAAACGTAGGTCTTGCCTCCAGAGCCATATAGTAATAGTGCAACGCTTCGCGTAAGTTACCGCCGCTCTCAGAAAGCTCGGCCAGCTGATAGTAAGGCTCCGGCCGGGTGAGGTCGCGCATCATTGCCGTCTTTAAGTGCCCGCGGGCTTCCACATACGCCTTTCGCTCGCGGGCCAGCTCGGCCAGGTGGAGAAGCTCATCGACGGTTCCGCTCATGCCGATCTTTTGTCTCTGAAGGATTTCTTCGCAAAGCACCAGGATGTTCTTTGGATCGAACGGCTTCTCAAGGAAGTCTACGGCTCCCAGTTTCATTGCCTCGACGCCTCGGCTAACAGTTCCATAGGCGGTCAGCATGACCACCGGCATCTTGGGTCTAAGACCTCTTAGATAGCCGAGTAGCTCCAGGCCATCCATTTTGGGCATCTGAATATCGACGAAGACGATATCGTAGCGACCTTCTCTAACACGAAGGAGAGCGTCATCGCCGTTGCCGGCCTTATCCACCTTGTACCCTTCAGCCTCCAACACCATGCCGAGATTATTGCGAATGTTGCGCTCGTCATCGACGACCAGAATATGAACTTGCGATTGGGTCATTGGATTTCTCCCTTTGTGTTGTTACCGGACGAAAGTACCAGCCGTCATCAAGTGCATGTGTTCTTCTGCCTTCTTCGCGGCCTTGACGCGTCTCGATAAATTAGAGGCGCATAAAATATGCCAGCTTAAATCGAAGCAAACCGTCAACCGTTTGATCGAAATAAAACAGCCGTTATTGCGAGTATCGTCGCCGGCTATCAGGATTTAGAGTGATGCTAAAAAAAGTTCTCATTGGCCACTGCACGGCACGCGTCCTTTGCACGTGCTTGCATCTTGCAACTCTTCACTAAACGCTTCTTGCAAATTGCATCCTACCGGCCACTCAAAAACATTTAGAAACCAATCTTTTTACGGGGAAGAGGCTGGCATTCCGCTTGCGTTAGCAATTTGGCAGATTACTCGATTCTTAGGAGCGATCAAATGGCTGACGTTATATTCATCATCATCACGGTCGTGTTTTTTGTCATCTCATGGCTCTATGTCCGCGGCTGCGATCGTCTGTAAGGAGGAACTATGGGACTGGAATATATTCTTGGCTTTATCGTGTCGGTGGCGGTCTTGTTGTACCTACTCTACGCGCTGCTATGGCCCGAGAAGTTCTAACTGAGGAGCAAGAAATTCGCGGCGATGCGAAACAAACTAAAAGATATTTCATTAGGGCGAAGACGGGAGATGTCATGACGGTAAATGGATGGATACAAATCTTACTCTATATGGCGATGATTTTCGCCATAACCAAGCCGCTCGGCAGCTACATGTATCGTGTCTTCGAGGGGGACCGGCAACCTTTACCGCGCCTGTTCGGAGCGATCGAGCGGTTGCTCTACAAGCTTTGCGGCGTTGATTCGAAGCAGCAGCAAGACTGGAAGCAGTATACGCTAGCGATGCTCGTGTTCAGCGCGATCACTTTGCTGGTG
Organism: Deltaproteobacteria bacterium; assembly: GCA_005879605.1. Taxonomy (GTDB): domain Bacteria; phylum Desulfobacterota; class Binatia; order UBA9968; family UBA9968; genus DP-1. The sequence goes on along the minus strand of VBKE01000040.1, from coordinate 2,149 downwards.
ACCTACGGTATCGAACGCCTGCAAGATGTTCTGCCGCTCAACCCGCAAAATTTTCCTCCGGTCGCCCCAGACTTGGCGTTTAACACAGCGGCGAGTTTTACCACAAATACAAACTGGCAGGCTTATAGCGGCGAATCGACGATGAGCTATCTAACGCAGATGGCGGGGCTCGCCTGGCATAATTTCATGTCGGCTGCTATCGGCATCGGCATAGCACTCGCGTTAGCACGCGGCATCACCTATCGCTTACAGGGCGGCGCGGCGAAGACGCTGGGCAATTTCTGGGTCGATCTCGTGCGCGCCACGGTGTACGTGTTGATTCCTATCTCTATCCCGATCGCATTGCTGCTGGTCTCGCAGGGAGTCATTCAAAACTTTTCGGCATATGTCGAAATAGCGACACTGGAGGGTGTCAAGCAAACCCTGGCGATGGGGCCGGTAGCATCACAGGAAATCATCAAGGAATTGGGCACCAACGGCGGCGGATTTTTCAACGCCAACAGTGCCCATCCATTCGAGAGCGCCAATCCGCTGACTAACTTCATCGAGATGCTGCTGATTTTTTCCATCCCAGCGGCGTTAACCTACACCTACGGTCGCATGGCGCGGGATCAAAAGCAGGGTTGGGTGCTGTTTGGCGCGATGGCGTTGATTTTTATCGTAGGTGTATGGATGGCCTACCGCAGCGAAGCGCAAAGCAATCCGCTCATGCGCGGTATAGCGGTGGATCAAGGCGCAGGCAACTGGGAAGGGAAAGAAGCGCGTTTCGGTATCGCCAACTCTGCGCTGTTTGCGACTGTCACCACGGCAACGTCCTGTGGCGCGGTCAATTCGATGCACGATAGTTTTACCGCGCTCGGCGGACTTGTGCCGCTCGCCAACATTCAACTCGGCGAATTGGTCTTCGGCGGCGTCGGTGCGGGACTCTACGCCATGCTGATTTATGTCATCCTGTCGGTTTTCATTGCAGGGTTGATGGTCGGCCGCACGCCGGAATATCTCGGTAAAAAGATCGAATCCCGGGAGATCAAGCTCTCGATGCTCTATGTGCTGATCTTCCCGCTGCTGATTCTTTACTACTCGGGCTGGTCGCTGGTCGCGCCGTACGGCGTTTCCTCGCTGAACAACGCCGGACCGCACGGGCTCAGCGAAATTCTCTACGCCTATAGCAGCGCCGCGGGAAACAACGGATCCGCCTTTGCCGGCCTGAACGCAAACACGCCCTGGTTTAACGTGAGTCTCGGTTTGACGATGCTCGCTGGGCGTTTCTTGATGATCGTGCCCGCTATGGCGGTGGCCGGCTCGCTCGTCGGTAAGAAAGCGGTGCCGGAAAGCTTGGGCACCTTCCCGACCAACGGATCACTTTTCGTCGTGCTGCTCGTCGGCGTCATCATCATCGTCGGGGCGTTGACTTTCTTCCCGGCGCTGGCACTCGGTCCGATCGTTGAACACTTTTTGGCTCAAGCAGGAAAGGTTTACTAACATGGCAGACACACGCTTAAAAGAACGTTCTTTGTTCGATCCTGAAATCATGCGGCCGGCGATTTGGGACAGTTTCCGCAAACTCACGCCGCGCCACGTGATCAAGAACCCGGTCATGTTCGTTGTCGAGATCGGCAGTGTGCTGACAAGCTTGATCTTGCTGCGCGATCTTTTTGCTCCCACACCCGGATCTCAACCGCTATGGTTTACCTTCAACGTCAGTTTCTGGTTGTGGTTCACCGTTGTCTTCGCCAACTTCGCCGAAGCGGTCGCGGAAGGACGCGGTAAGGCCCAGGCGGCGACGCTACGCAAGATGCGCAAGGAGACTAACGCGCGACGCTTGGTCAACGGGAGCCGTGAAGAAACGGTGCCCGCGTCGGCGCTCCGCAAAGGCGATACCGTCGTGGTCGAAGCCGGCGAAATTATCCCCGGCGACGGCGACGTGATCCAAGGCATCGCATCGGTCGATGAATCGGCGATTACCGGCGAGTCCGCCCCGGTCATTCGTGAAAGCGGCGGCGACCGCTCGGCGGTTACCGGCGGCACAAAAGTGTTGTCCGATCGGATCGTCGTGCGCATCACGGCAAGCCCGGGCGAATCTTTTCTCGATCGCATGATCGCTTTGGTCGAAGGCGCGGAGCGACAAAAGACGCCCAACGAGATCGCG
>VBKE01000039.1 GCA_005879605.1 Deltaproteobacteria bacterium | reverse complement strand
TTTTCCAAAAACCCCATTGGCCCTCTTCGCGTGCCATGCGAGTTATCTGCGCGAGATCGCCAGTGACACCGGGACGCCCCGCCCACATGCCGGCGAGATGCGCGGCGTAGTTTCCGCCGACGCAGGCGATACGGCGTTCCGGCCAGGGAGCGTGGAGCTTCACGCCGTTAACATCGTGGACGATAGCAGCGAGACCCGCTCCGGATTCGGCGACGTGCTGGATCGCTCGGTCGGCATCTTCAAGAGCTGCCGCTCCCAGCGCAATGAGATTTTCCAGCGCCGCCGGAACTCTCTCATCGGCATGGGCTTGCGCGTTGGCGTCGCCGCGCTGCTCGCGCAAATAGCTGGCGAAAGCGCGGTTGAGGTCGATCACTTTGTCGCCTTGCCAGGCGCCGATTCTTTTCTCGGGGCCAAAGAGAACAATCTTCATGGGATCCTCCTGTCTTTCCTTAGCGCTGGTTGCGGCTTGAACCTTTCGAACGAATTAAACGATTGGAACAATTCAAGGGGTTCCAGCCGTTCAATCCGTTCAAGACGATAGCCGCCCCTAAACAATCGGAGAACCACGCTCTGCCACTTGCTGCCGTAATGTATTCGTCGCCTCGACATCAAGCTCGAAGCGACGTCCTTGTTGATGGATGATCACGCCATAGTCGCGCCGGGCCGCTTCGAGCGATACGTATCCGGATCGGACGTCATTCAGGACGCGCTCCGGATCGCGCTCGAGGGGACTCCAGAAACCCCCACCGCCGCCGACTTCGACCAAGAAGCCCTCTCCGACGTTGAGACCGACATGACCGATGGTTTTCCCCGTCGGGAATTTCTGTATGGCGCCGTCTTTGCGCACTACGCTGAAGCGATTCGCCATTGCGTCTTTGCCGCCATGAAGACCCCACGGTGCGCAAATTGTTCGCTCCATGGCCGATTGAACGCTGCTGGGCGAGAGCAAGCGGACTTCCTGAGCCACGCCCAGCCCGCCGCGAAATCTGCCCGGCCCACCGGAATCTTGCCGCAGCTTCCGATAGGAGACAAAGATCGGTGCCCGGCCCTCGCCGGCCTCGACCGGAGTGTTGTGCGTGTCGCCGTCGTTGATGCAGAAGGTTGCGCTCTGACCGTCCGCGTCGCTCAACGCGCCCCAGCCGCCGCCGGACAGCATGGGCGGGAAATGAAAAGAGCGGCCGGTCTTCGGATCGAGACCGAAGACCCGCGGCGCCGCGAGGTCGGCGTGGTGGCCGGCGAGCACGTTGTCAGAGCAGGCCCGAGCGAGGGCCTTGAAAATCGTGTCCGCAACCGTCATTGGAACCGTCATCCACGTGCGCACTGGCGCCGGTTTGGTGGCGCTGACGATCCGGCCGGGAGGCAAAATAACTTTCAGCGGCCTGAATGAGCCTTCGTTGATCGGCAAGAGCAGCGGCGTCGTCAGAAACTTGAACGCTACTTCCGACGCCGAGCGGCCCGCGGTGGATCCGGAATTGTACGGGCCCGCGACCTGCCGACTGACGCCGCTTAAATCGACGGTCATCTCTTCGCCCCGCACTTCGACGCGGATTTTGATCGGGATGCGCTTGCCGAGATTGACTCCGTCGTCATCCATGAACGAGTCGGCCTGGTAGATCCCGTCCGGAATTTTCTTCACCGCAGCCCGCGCCAACCGTTCGCTCTGGTCGAAGATTAATCGGACGCTCTCCTTGAACGTCTCGGAGCCGTAGCGCTTGAGCAGCTGGCCGAGGCGTCGCTCGCCCGTCCGGATCGCCGCGATCTGGGCGCGAAAGTCGCCCATGGCAAACTCGGGAAGACGGCAGTTGGTGCGAATGATGGCGGTAAGCTCGAGATCTTGCCGGCCGGCTTTGAAAATCTTCACGAAGGGCATCTGCAGCCCTTCTGAATAGATGTCCCGAGTAACCGCGCCGAGCACGCCGCCGATATCCTGCCAGTGCCCCATGGATGAGGCGAAGGCAACCAGTTCGCCTTCGTGGAAGATCGGCAAAGTGAAGATCATGTGGTTCAAATGACTGCCCATCACCTGGGGATCATTGGTAAGCAGGACGTCTCCCGGCTCGATGTTCTCTTTTCCCCAGAACCCGATCTTCGCCTTGACCGCATCCGAGAGGCCACGGATAAACATCGGCAGCCCCAGGCCAATCGAAATCGTATTGCCGTCGGCATCGAACAGCCCGACGGTGAAGTCCTCGGCCTCGTAAATGATCATATTGTACGCCGTGCGCATGAGATTGGTTTTCATCTCATCGGTAATCGCCACCACCGTGCTGCGGATGACCTCTACAGTGAAGGCGTCAACGGCGGTTCGACTGTTTGTCTGCGTCGCGTTCATCCAGACTTTCTTATCGTCATGCTGCAGACCAAAATTATTTGTCTTGATTCGACATTGTTGCGAGCTCAAGACCTCCTCTCCCTCGACGGGAGAGGAACGAGGTGAGGGCGATTGAAACTCAGACTACCCCTCACCCTTGCCCTCTCCCGCAAGGAGAGAGGGAATACTCGCTGACGGCTTCGTCCAACGAGCCACGTCTTTGTTGCGTTCGCTACAACTCGACATTCGTTCACGCAACTCTTCCGTTGCCTTTACATCGAGTTCGAACCGTCGCCCGTGCTGATGAATCACCACGCCGTAGTCTCGCGCGGCAGCTTCCAGCGACACATATCCTGCTCGCACGTCGGCCAACACGCGCTCCGGCGCACGCTCCAGCGGATCGCCGAAGCCACCGCCACCGCCCATCTCCGTGATGAAGCCTTCGCCCTGCTCCAACCGCAGCGGACCGACTTTGCCGGTGGAGAATCGTTCCACGGCGCCGTCGGCGCGGATGATGCCGACGCGGTTGGCCAGTCCGTCCTTCCCGCCGAGGAGTCCCCAGGGCGCACATTGGGTGCGCTCGATTCTAGACTGGTACATCGCCGGCATGAGCACTCGGATTTCCGACCGCACGCCCAAACCGCCGCGCCACTTACCCGAACCGCCGGAGTCCTGCCAAAGCTCGCGCCGAACAACGACCGCGGGCGATTTCGCTTCCAAGGCTTCGACCGGACGGTTATGCGTGTCGCCATCATTGATGCAAATGGTAGCCGGCATCCCATCTTCTCCCAGTTTCACGCCCCAGCCGCCCCCGTGTCCTGAGCCGACGTTGCCGCTGCGGGCAAGAAAGATCCGCCCGCTCGCATCGATAAAGCCGTAGGCGTGGGCTGAGCTGAGATCGCAGTGATGTCCGGCGATGACGCGCTCCGGACACGCCGTCGCCAGCGCCTTGAAAATCGTATCGACAACGGTCATTGAAACTGTCATCCACGCGCGCATGGAGGCCGGCTTGGTGGCGCTCACCACCCGACCTGGGGGAAGCACAACTTTGACCGGCCGCAGCGCGCCGTCGTTAATCGGCAACAGAAGCGGAGTAGTGAGACACTTGAAAGCGACCTGCACGGCGGAGCGGCCGGCGGTGGGCCCGGAGTTAAAAAATCCGGCGACCTGCGGCGCGACACCGCTCAGATCGACGGTCATCTCGTCGCCTCGCACTTCGACGCGGACTTTGACTGGGATGTGCTTGCCGACATTGACGCCGTCGTCGTCCATGAATGACTCGGCCTCATACACTCCGTCGGGAATCTCGCGCACCGCGGCGCGGGCCAGCCGCTCGCCCTGTTCGAAGACGAGCGCGACGCTCTCTTTGAAGGCTTGGTTGCCGTAGCGTTTGAGAAGTTGCAAAAGGCGACGCTCGCCAGTGCGAATCGAAGCGATCTGCGCGCGAAAATCGCCCATGGCGCGCTCGGGCAGGCGCACATTGGCGCGAATGATCGATGTCAGCTCAGGGTCCTGACGACCCGCTTTGTAGATCTTCACGAAAGGCAATTGGATCCCTTCGGAGTAAATGTCTCGGGTAATGCCGCCGAGCACGCCGCCGACATCCGGCCAGTGGGCCATGGATGAAGAGAAAGCCACCAACTCGCCGTCTTTGAACACCGGCACAGTGAAAATCATGTGGTTCAAGTGGCTGCCCTTGTGAGAAGAATGTCGCCCGGCTCGATGTTTTCTTTGCCCCAGAATTCGAGCTTCGCCTTGATCGCATCGGAGAGGCCGCGAATGAACATCGGCAACCCTAGACCGATGGAAATGGTATTGCCTTCCGCGTCGAATAATCCGACGGTGAAATCTTCGGCTTCGTAAATGATCTGGTTGTAGGCGGTGCGCTGGAGGTTAGTTTTCATCTCCGCGGTGATCGCCACCACCGCGCTGCGAATCACTTCAGAGGTGAAAGCGTCCACACGCGGCTCAGTGGTTGTCAGTGAATAATTCATGCGCTATTACCTTGAACGGGTCGAACAGTTCCATTCGCTTAAACCGTTCAAGCCGTTCGATACAGAAGCTTCGCTCGCTACGTCCGTCGAACCTCCATGACGAGACAACCGAAGGCATCCACCGTAAGGGTGTCGCCAGGCTCCACTACCGTAGTGGAGGCAG
>VBKE01000253.1 GCA_005879605.1 Deltaproteobacteria bacterium | reverse complement strand
GTTCCCTCTCTTAGCGCATTCGCGTAGCTGAGTCGCAGATTGGTTGCGAATCGCTCCCAGTGGTCGTCAGCAATACTGATGTCAACTTTGGCGGCGGCGAAGATTTCCTCCACGATGTGGGGGTCTGTATTGCCGTCAGGAACGACGGTGCGGATATCACCGGCGATGCCGAAGCTCTGAAGGATTGCTTCGTTAAAAGGAACGTGACCGTTTTGCGTACGCACGAGCGTTCCATCGATATCGAAAAGCACCAGCCGTTCCATGACGCAAGCGAATATTCGCACAATCCAGACTTGCTTCGCAAACCGCGGGGAAGCGGTTTCGTGAGCCGCAAAACCGTTGACAAGCCCAGCCTTCTCATATACAAAACTGCTAGGGTTTGCGCGACTGGCGTCAACGTGGAATCGACCACGAGGGAGTGCAGAGCGTTAAGACGGCCGAACGCCTGGGTCTCTTACATAAAAGAGGTTCAGGCTTTTTTTTGTGCGCACTGTGGACAAACTGCGCGTAAAGTCGTTAATCCCTCCTCGTGGCGCTTGTTTCTCCACGCTCCGCCGATTATGCATTGAGTGAAATCGAGAGACAAAACAATGATTAAGCAGTACTTACTTTCACCGGGTCCGACTCCGATTCCCAATGAAGTCGCATTGGCGATGTCGGAGACGATGATTCACCATCGTACGCCTCAGTTTAACAAAGTGTTCGAAGAGGCACGCCAGGGACTTAAAAAGCTCTTCGGCACAAAGAACGATGTCCTGATGTTGGCGTCATCGGGCACGGGCGCAATGGAGGCAGCCGTTTCCAACCTCTTTTCGCCCGGCGAAAAGGTACTGGTCATTAACGGCGGCAAATTCGGCGAACGCTGGCTCAACATCGCTAACGCCTTCGGCTTAAATCCGGTCGAGATCAAAATCGAATGGGGTAAAGCAGTCAAAATTGAAGAGGTGGAAAAACAGCTCAAGGCTCATCCCGATACGAAGGGTGTCATGATTCAGGCGAGCGAGACCTCGACAACCACGCTCCATCCCGTCAAAGAGATCGCCAAGCTCACGCGCGGCGGGCCGCTTTTTATCGTCGATGGTGTAACCGCCGTTGGCGTTCTTTCCGTGCCGGTTGACGAATGGGGCATCGACGCTCTGGTCACCGGCTCACAAAAAGCGCTCATGCTGCCGCCCGGCCTCGCTTTTATCGCCTTAAGTGACCGAGCCTGGGAAAAAACTAAAGGTGCGAAGCTTCCGCGGTTCTACTTTGATCTCAACCTCGAAAGAAAAAACCAGCAGACGGGCTCCGGTGCTTTTACGCCGGCAGTTTCGTTGATCTTCGGTTTACGCGCGTCGCTCAGCCTGATGGAGCGCGAAGGCCTCGATCAGGTCTATGCCCGGCATGCCCGCATGTCTCGGGCGACTCGCGCCGCGGCCACAGCGCTCGGGTTAAAGTTGCTGGCTCCGGAAAACCCGAGCCCGGCGGCGACGGGCGTTTTCTTACCCGACGGCATCGATGCGGATCAGGTGTTGGACTACCTCCGCGATCAGATGAACGTCACTTTGGCGGAAGGACAAGACCAACTCAAGGGGAAGGTCATTCGCATCGCTCACGTCGGTTATATGGGCGCCTTCGACGTGATCACGGCGGTTGCGGCGCTGGAAATGGCGCTCAGGAAATTCGGTGTGGAAATTCCCTTCGGTCGGGGCGTCGCGGCGGCGCAAGAAATCCTTATGGAAGCATTGGCTTAAGAATGAAGATTCTGGTCAGCGACTCTCTGGCTCCACAAGGTTTGGAAGTATTCGAGCACGCGGGCGGATTCGAGGTGGACGTCCGGGTTGGCCTCAAGCCGGATGAACTCAAGAAAATCTGCGCCGACTACGACGGCTGGGTGATCCGCAGTGGGACGAAAATCACGGCGGAATTGATCGAAGCGGCCAAGAACTTGAAAGTCATCGGCCGCGCGGGGGTCGGCTTCGAAAATATCGACGTCGATGCGGCCAGCAAAAGAGGGATCGTCGTGATGAACACGCCCGGCGGCAACAACGTTACCACCGGTGAGCATACCATCTCCCTCATGATGGCTCTCGCTCGTCACATTCCGCAGGCGGTGGCCTCACTGAAGAGCGGCCAATGGGACCGCAACAAATTCGTCGGAGTCGAGCTCTGCAACAAGACCATTGGAATTATCGGCCTCGGCAACGTCGGTCGTATCGTAGCGGAACGGGCGGCCGGACTCAGGATGAAAGTGATCGGCTACGACCCATTTATCCTGGGCGAGAATATTGCGCTCATGGGCGTCGAACCGGCCAGCTTGGAAGAGATCTTTATCAAGTCCGATTTCATCACCGTTCACGTGCCGCTGACCTCAGAGACCCAAGGTTTGATCAACCGCGAAGCCTTCGCGAAAATGAAACCCGGCGTGCGCATCATCAACTGCGCCCGCGGCGGAATCGTCGACGAAAAGGATCTCGCGGATGCCATCCGCGAGGGAAAGGTGGCGGGGGCCGCATTGGACGTTTACGTCGATGAGCCGCCGCCGGCTGGCCATCCGTTGGTCAAGATGGACCAGGTGATCACCACCCCTCATCTCGGGGCGTCGACCGATGAAGCGCAACTGAATGTTGCGACCGCCGTGGCGGAACAGATGGTAGATTTTCTCGCGAAAGGGGTTGTCCGCTACGCCGTTAACGTCCCGTCGGTTAGCCCGGAACTTTTGGAGGTATTGAGACCCTATCTCACCTTGGCGGAAAAGCTCGGCAGCCTCCATGTGCAGATGGCCGGCACGCTTCCGAAAGAGGTCCAAGTCGACTATCGCGGCGATGTGACTCAGTACAACGTCGCCCCTTTGACGCTCGCCGTGCTCAAGGGACTACTCACGCCAGTCATGGAGTCCGGCGTTAACTACGTCAATGCTCCGCTCGTAGCGCGCGAGAGAGGCATCCAAATTGTAGAATCAAGAGGCGAACGCTCCGGCGATTTTGCAAGCTCGATTACGATCAAGGCCAAAGCCAAGACACGGGACCTGGAAGTCGAGGGCGCAATCTTCGGCAGCAAGCATCCGCGCATTGTGAGAGTCAACAACTTCTACCTCGAAGCGGTGCCTGAAGGCTACATTTTGATTCTTCACAATAAGGATGTTCCCGGGGTGGTCGGCACCGTGGGAACCCTTCTTGGGAAGAACGGGATCAACATCGCCGGGATGGAGCTGGGGCGGAGCGAAAAAGGCGGCAACGCAATTTCTTTCATCCACGTCGACGACGGGGTATCCAAAAAGGCGCTGGAAGAACTGCGCGCCCTACCCCAAATCGTTTCCGCGGACCTGGTAAAACTATAACGATTTTGGATTTGAGATTTTCGATTTTAGATTGACTCCAAAATTCCAAATCTAAAATAAAAACATGGCCAACGTCGCGATCATCGGCGCTCAGTGGGGAGACGAAGGCAAAGGGAAGATCGTCGACCTCTTCACCCACGATGCGGATATCATCGTCCGGTTTCAAGGCGGCAACAACGCCGGCCACACGCTCGTCGTCGATGGGAAAAAAACGGTCCTTCACCTGGTTCCCTCCGGCGCGCTCCATCCCGGCAAACTCTGCGTCATCGGCAACGGCGTCGTAGTGGATCCGGAGGTCCTGCTCAAAGAGATCGCCGGATTAAAGCAAAACGGCTGGCTCTTGGATGACGCGTCACTACGCATCAGCGAGGAAGCCCATCTCATCATGCCGTACCATAAGGCCATCGATCAGGCGCGCGAACGGTTGCGCGGTGAAGGGATGATCGGAACGACCGGGCGCGGCATCGGTCCCGCTTACGAAGACAAGGTGGCGCGCATCGGCATTCGCTTTATCGATCTGCTCGAAGAAGAGACGTTCCAGGAGAAACTCAGGCGCAACATAGAGGAGAAAAACATTTATCTGAAGGCCATTCTGAAAGAGAAGGCCCTCGACTTCGACAAAATACACGACCGCTACAGCGGTTACCGAGAAAAACTCAAAACCTACGTCACTGACACCGGCCTCCTACTCGACCGGGAGATGCGAGCCGGGAAGCGCGTGCTGTTTGAAGGAGCTCAGGGGACGCTCTTGGATGTCGATCATGGAACTTATCCTTTCGTAACGTCTTCCAACACGGTCGCCGGCGGAGTATCGAGCGGCACGGGTGTCGGGCCGCGCCATATTCACCAAGTCATCGGCATCTCGAAGGCCTACACGACGCGGGTCGGAAGCGGCCCCTTTCCCACCGAGTTGCACGGCTCGGAGGGAGAAATATTAAAGCGCGAAGGGATCGAGTTCGGCGCCACCACCGGCCGGCCACGCCGCTGTGGCTGGTTTGACGCGGTGGCTGTGCGCCATGCGGTACGGATCAGCGGCATCACCGGCCTCGCGTTGACGAAGCTTGATGTATTGACCGGCTTCAAGAAAATCCCCATATGCGTCGCCTACCGCTACGATGGCAAGCTCCACGAGGAGTTTCCCGCCAGCATCCGAGCCATGCAAAGCGCTCAACCCATCTTGGAAGAGATGGATGGGTGGGATACGCCTCTCACGGCCGTCAGAAGATTTTCCGATCTTCCGGCCAACGCGCAGAAGTACGTTCGTCGAATAGAAAAAATCTTGGAGACCGAAGTGATTTTGGTTTCGGTCGGCCCCGACCGAGAGCAAACGGTGATGCTGAAAAATCCCTTTGAAGCGAGGCAATAGCCATTAGTAGGGAACGGTCGCGACCATTTCCTACATCTCACGCCTATCGCCTTAGCGTAGTTTGAAAATCTCCAGATACTGCTTCACTGTGGAGTCGAAGTCCTTGTAGTCCTCGGGATTTTCAATGACGTATTTAAAGCCCCTGAAAAGCCGCGGCGGATCCGGCTCCACGTCTTTGCGCACGGGAATTCTTTGATAGCTCCGCAGCTCTTCCTGCCCTTCCTTGGAAAGGATGTAATCATAAAACAACCGGGCCGCATTCGGATGCGGAGCCTTCGACCCGATCATGACAGGATTCACCTGCGTAACAGCCGGTTCAAGTGGCAGCCAATCGATCGGCGCGCCTCTTGACGTTAATCTCTGAATGGTCTGATTGTAAGCGATAATCAAAGGGTATTCACCGGCGACCACGAGTTGCACCCTTTCTGTGTTGCCGCGCTTTAGAACGGGGTCCAAAGCAGCGAGTTTTTTAAGATAGGCGATGGCTTTCTCTTGGCCCCAGGCCCGTTTGAGTCCTTCCACCATCCCGTAGGCTTCCGTATCGAGCGAAATTTGCCCGCCCTTCCATTTGGGATTGAGCAGAGCATCGTAGGTCTTCGGCACGTCCTCTCGTTTCACCAGTTTGGTATTCCAACCCAGCACGTAGCTATTTACATAGTACGCCGTCCAGAATCCTTCCTTGTCCACCAACTGCTCGTCGATCATCTTGCTTTCCGGTGAAGGATAGGAGGCCAGGAGCTTTCTTTGCATCATCGGTAGCACCATTTCTCCTCTGCCCACGACCACGTCCCAGTCATGCCTCCCGCCGCGAGATTCTGTGAAGATCTTGTTCAAAAGCGGTCCGCCTCCGGTGCGAAAGAGCGTGACCTTGATGAACGGATATTTTTTTTCGAAGCGATCCACGGTCTGTTTGCTCTGATCCAGAGTCATCGTCGTGTAATAAACGATCTGCCCTTCTTTTTTGGCCCCTTCGATAAGTTTTGGCTCCGCCTTCCCTTGAGACCAAGAAACCGACGGGATCACCAAAATGGAAAAAATAAGCAGGCTGACAGTTCGACTCCAAGCCCATAAAATCATGCAGTTTTGCCTCCTCGGCGCTGTGAAATAATCGTTCCTATTATGCTATGAGATGCGCATCGCTAAATCAACTGCCGCCAAAAAATCTGTCCCTTGCGCCGTGGCAGCTTGAATACCCCCGGACGGCTGTTTATCATATCGGTCATGCACGGCACGAATTGAAGGAGGTTAGTATGGACCGGGAAACATCCAAAGATAAACTCACGAGCGATCTAAAAACATTGGTCGGTGACGCCGAAGAGCTGCTAAAAGCCACCGCGAGTCAAGCCGGCGAGAAAGTGACGGTGGCACGGCAGAAAATCGAGCAAAGCCTGATTGAAGGCAAGAAAGCGTTAGCGGACGCCGAGAAGGTGCTGATCGACAAATCAAAAGAATGCGTCGACATTGCCGACGACTACGTCCGGGAAAATCCCTGGAGTGCGGTGGGGATCGCGGCTGGGGTCGGCTTGGTGCTTGGGCTATTGATCCGTCGCAACTAACCTCAACGCCATGACCGAACAGGAACGCAGCGCTGGCGACGCTCGTCACCAGGGATTTCTGTACTCGTTGAAATCCGGCCTTGCATCGATGAGTTCTGCCCTTCACACGCGGTTAGAGCTCTTACCCGCGCGGTAAGAGGTTTAAAAGGTGTGATGAATTGTGGCGCGCGGCTTACCGAGGTGGTCATCATGGTCCAAGCGCCGCACGCGAAAATAAATCGCGTCCCTAAGTCTCGTTATTAAGCCTATTCCGGTAGCCCCCTTTCCGTTTTTCGCGGGTCCGCCGCTCCGGTGACCTTCGAGCGTTTCAGTAAAATCGCTTGTACTACGCCCACCGTCCCTCTTTCCCTGACGGCGTGGCCCCGCCGCTCTAAGGACTTCTTGGTTTCAGGCGCCAAGGTTGCTTCGACCATCAGGTCCTCCGGTATCCACTGGTGATGGATACGCGGCGATTCAACGGCTTCTTTAGCCGACAAGTTAAAATCCAAAACGTTAAGAATCGTTTGTAAGGTGGCGCTGATAATCCGCGGCCCGCCGGCAGCGCCGACGATCAGCTCGGGTCGATCTCCCCGAAGAATGATCGTCGGTGTCATGCTGCTGAGCGGGCGCTTCTTGGGCTGCAACGAGTTGGCCTCATTGCCGATCAAACCGTAAATGTTGCCGGAGTTTGGATGAATGGAAAAATCGTCCATCGTATTGTTTAGAACAATGCCCGGTCGCGGCACGAGCATCTTCGAACCGAATCGAGTGTTGACCGAAAGCGTGCAGGCCACCGCGTTGCCGAAACGGTCGAGGACGCTGAAATGCGTTGTCCCACCTTGCTCGCCTTTGAAGTTGACAAGACCGTAGTATTTTGCCGGATGCGTTTTTGCGGAGGAAATCCGTCCGCGAATCCAAGCGGCGTAATCCGCCGAGGTCAACGTCGACACCGGAGCCTTGACGAAATCCGGATCGCCCAAATACTGCGCCCGATCGGCAAAAGCATGTTTCATCGTTTCCGCCAGGAGATGTAAGTAGGTTGCGGAGTTGTACTGTAGCTGGTTTAACTGATGGCCTTCGAGAACGTTCAGCATCTCGATCAGCGCGATGCCTCCCGAACTAGGAGGTGGCATGGTGATCACCGTCCGCTTGCGATAATGGCCGATCAACGGCTCGCGCCAAACCGGTTTGTAGCTCTTGAGATCATCTAACGTCAGGACTCCGCTCTCTTTTTTTACCGTCTCCGCAATGGCTTGCGCGATCCAGCCCTGGTAGAAAACCTCAGCCCCTTGAGAGGCAATCGCCTTCAAAGTCTCGCCCAGTTCAGGCTGCCGAATAAGCTCGCCTTCCGCCGGAACCTCGTCCTTCGCGAGAAAAACCCGCGCGAGATCAGGAAATCTCTTCATGGTCGAACGTTGACGTTCAATGGCGAAACGTAGAGCGGCATCTAACGGGAATCCTTCGCTCGCATACCGGATCGCCGGCGCTATGAGCACCTGAGGCGGCATGGTGCCGAAGCGTTTCATTGCCTCCATCAATCCTGCGACCTCGCCAGGCACCGCCACCGCCAAGGCTCCCGTGAGACTCAGTGATGGAAACGGCTTTCCGCCCTTTACATACAGCTCGGTTCGTGCCGCTTCGGGAGCGGTCTCACGGAAATCCAAAGCGTGGGCGCGATGATCTTTGGCATCGTAGATGACCATAAAACCCCCGCCGCCCAGACCCGATGAGGCCTGATCCACGACCGCAAGGGCAAAGGCAGTCGCGATGGCCGCATCCACGGCGTTGCCGCCGCGGTTGAGAATCTCCGTTCCAGCTCTGGTGGCGAGCTCGCTGTCCGCCACCACCATTCCGGAAAGTGTTCGTTGGGCATACGAGGGAAACGGCCCGACAAATAGAAAAAGAAAAAAGAAAATAATCGGCTGGAACTTGCGCCTGAAGAACATAGGAAAAAGAGTCCCCTCTGTTTAAAACTTTAAGTCGGCCTTTGCAACTTTAAAGCTAATCTTCTTGAAATCTTTTGACCCCAATGAGGGTTGTGTTAATCTCAGCGTTAAAGGTTTTCATGAAGACGGTCCTAGGTCCCTTTCATCCCCATCTGGAGAACGCTCTCATTGAGGACGTACGCAAACATAAATCAAATAATCCTTTCTCGCCACTGTTGATTCTCGTGCCTTCGGATTCCCTGCGTCGAAGGCTAAAAATTTGCTTTGCAGCTGAAAATCGAGTGAATCTCCTCAATGTCTATATTTTGACCTTTCACCAGCTCTATCTCCGGCTCTCCGAGAAAATCCAACCCGGGTCGGGCGCATCTCTGGCCGATGACTCCATTCTCGAGGAGGCCTTGAGCCATTGGATCAAGACGGGGGGCTCCCAGACCGCGGGCTTTTTGTCTGTCGCGGAGAAGGCCGGGGGTTGCGGTGCCCTCTGGCAAACACTGCGCGACCTGAGGGACGGCGGCGTCAATCCGGCGAGCCTTAGGAGCGCTTTGGACGAAGGCCTTTGCGACGATCGCGACAAAGACAAGTTGGCTCCGCTGGTCGATCTTTATGAAAGCTTTATCGAAAGCTGCAGACAGTGGGGCATCCGCGACTACGCGGACTTTGTCTCTTCAGTGCGCGACTCCGTGAGATCGTCATCTTTTCTAAATCAGTTCAAGCGGATCTTCTACTATGGTTTTTATGACCTGACGCAAGTGCAGCTGGATGTCTTGCATGAAGTGGTTCGCCATTATTCCGCCACTCTTTACTTTCCACTGCTCCGTGGTCACCCTGCGTGGATTTTCGCGGAGCGCTTTTATGAGAGATATCTCCAAGGCTGGGCAGCCGAGGAAGAGCACATGATCCAGCCCGGCAGCGATGCTTGCTTGTTACCTCTGTTCAGTGACCAGATTCCACCGCGGGAGCCGCAAACCGCTAACCTTCGAAGCTGCACGATCATCAGCTGCTCCGGACCGCGCGATGAAATCCTTACTGTGGCGAAGGAGATTCTCCGTCTAAACCGGCATGAAGCAGTGGCGTTCGCTGAGATCGGCGTCGCGGCGCGCACTTTGGAAACCTACACCGACTGGATCAAGGAAGTTTTCCGGGATCACCGGATTCCGATCTCGACCTCCGCAGAGGAGCCGCTGCTCCAAGCGCCGCTGGCAAAGGCGGTCATCTTGCTCCTCGATCTGACAGGGAAAGACTATCTTCGCAGCCACTTCGTGCAGCTCGTCTCGTCGCCGTTTTTCAATCTCTCTGCCGTTTCGCCGCAAGGCTTGGCGCCCCGGCCTGATGTTTGGGACGTTTTGACCCGGCGACTCGGTATCACGAAAGGAACCGACGAGTGGACGCGCTTGAAGCGCTACCTGGACCGCGACTTCGAATTTAGCCGGGGCGAGGAAGGGAACGGCGAGACAAGAAAAGTAACAGTGGAGTCAGGACAAGTGGCGATTCTGTGGCGCCTGTTCACGGAGCTGCATGACGACTTGAGCGGCCTGCCAGCCGAAGCATCGTGGAGCGAATACGTTGAATGGTGGCGCACGCTGCTGCAAAAGTATTTGGACTTGGAAGGTGCCAAAGCACTCATGGCCGAATCCCCCGAGCAAGCGGTCAAGACAGCCATCTTCGAAACTCTGACGGCTCTATCGATCCTCGATAGAATCGACTCAAAGGTATCTCTCTCGCAGTTCGTCCAGACCTTGCGGCGCTGGCTGGAACGCAAGTCCGTTCCCATCTCGGACCGAAACCTCGACGGGGTCACGGTGCTGGACGCCATGGCCGCCCGCGGCTCGCGATTCCGGACGATCTTCGTTTTGGGCCTCAATGAGGGTCTGTTTCCGCGCACGATCCGGGAAGACGCGTTTCTGCGCGATCGGACACGAAGACTGATGGAAACGGTCCTGGGCTACAAGGTCGGCGAAAAGCTTGCGGCGTTCGACGAGGAAAAATTGCTCTTCACCCTCATCGTCGGGTCGGCAACCGAGCGGCTCTACTGCCTTTACCAGCGGTCGGATGACACGGGCAGAGCTCTCGAGCCCTCCTGGTATCTGGCGGAACTCGAGCGCGCTCTGTCTAGCACGACAACCGAAATCACGAAACCGGTGATCCCCAGGAGCATTCGGGCCAAAAAGGATGTGGAGCCGTTTCGATCCAGCGATTTTCTCCTACCCGAAGAGCTGGCGATTCGGCTGAGCCTCGAAGGAGAGGACCCCGAATCGCTGCTTAACAACTTTCCCAGCGCGAAGGCTTTGTACCGACCGGGAAGCCAACTCCTGGATTTCCTCGAAGATGCCAACGGCAAGCTGTCGCCATACGACGGCGTGATCGGTCACCTACCGGAATACTGGCGGGACCTTTGCCAGCACGGAGTGTCGCCCACTGCTTTAGAACGCTACGCGCGCTGCCCCTTTCAGTTTTTCGCCGTCAATGTTCTCGATCTCCGGCCGCTGGAGCGCCCCGAGGAGCAATCGGTGATCGACTCATCCGAAATCGGCAAGCTGATCCACGCGGTGTTGAAAACTTTTTTCCAGGAACTGATCGATGCCGGTTACTTCAGCGGTTCGAGTCCATCGCTACAACCCGAGGCCATGCTTGAAGCTCTAGCAAGAAAAGTGTTTCGCCAATATGAAGCTGAAAAGCCGGTGGGATACAGAATCATCTGGGAACTTTTGCAAGAACAAATGATCGCCCTTCTCCGAGAACAGATCAAGCGGGACCTCCGAGAGCTGACACAGTCACGCCGCCGGCCGGTGGCTCTCGAGATCGAGCTGCAAGGCAAACTCCCGCATGATTGGCCCCTTGCGGCGGCGGACTTGCCGATTCTCGGCGCGGTCGATCGGATCGACCTTGACGAAACGAACGCTTATTACCGCGTGATCGATTACAAATTCACAATGAGAAACAAATCCTCGACTTCCGATAATAATTTGCGGCTGGCGGCCGTGCGCGGGGAAAAGCTTCAGCCGCCGATCTATCTTCTTTTGGCAAACGAATTTGCGCGGCGTCAGACAATTAAGCCTGCAGCCATCGAATCGGCATTCTATTATCTCGCTCCCCGATGGGATGAAGGACCTTTGCTGCAAAAAACGTTTTCCGCGGACGACTTGGAAGGATCCTGTGGACAGAGCTTGAGAGAGACGATTTCGCTTCTCGTCCGAGGCATCCACGATGGTCTTTACTTCATTCATCCCGGCGATGCCTGTCGTAATTGCGAGGTTGCGCACGTCTGCCGGAAAAACCATCTTCCGACGTCGTGGCGCGCCGCCAACGATGTATTGACCCAGCCTTATCAGGAGGCAGTCAACAAAAATATTCCCAAAGAGTGATATGGCGATCAGCCTGGCCGAGCCACGCCTCCCCGATGCGACCGAACGTGAACGCGCCGCTACCACGTTCGACCTGAACGTCGTAGTCACGGCCGGCGCTGGGACGGGCAAAACGACCCTGTTGGTAAACCGGTTAGTGCATCTGCTCATGCGCGAGCCCGATCCTTCGGAGATCACCCAGATTGTGGCTCTGACCTTCACGAACAAAGCGGCCAATGAAATGCGAGTCCGGCTTCGAGAGCGACTGCAGAGCTACCTGTCAACTCGTTTGGATAAAGAGCCGTCCGGAGTCGAGGAGGCCAAGATCCATGCCGAGCTTCGCTCTTTGATCCAGCTTTATCATCTCGGCAAGGAGGAAATCGACCGCCGCGCTTACGAAGCGCTCCGGCAAATCGAGCGGAGTTACATTGGGACGATCCACAGCTTCGCGGCCTTGTTGCTGCGACTCTACCCGGTCGAAGCCGGTCTTGATCCGCAGTTCAAAGAGGACGACGGCTCGACCTTCGAGAAACATTTCGACGAGCAATGGTCAGTGTGGCTGGATCGAGAGTTGGGGCGAGAAGGAAGCCGGCACCAAGCCTGGAAGAGAGTCCTGGGAAGGATATCTTTGGACGTTCTGCGCGAGATCGCTTTTTCGCTTTGTTCCGAGATGGTCCCACACGAGCGACTGGCTGAAACTGGCGAGAAAAAGACGGACCCGGTTTTGAGAGATTGGCTAGCGGATAGGAAACGGGAAGCAGACGAGCTGATCAAACGCTACCCGGACAATCACAACCAAATCGACATCTTCGCCTGTTACGCCCTGGCGGTTCTGCAAAGAGCCTTGAAACACGGTGAGATTGCGCCGGGGGAACTTGACGAAGAGAAGCGCTGGTTCGCCGAGAAAACTCTCCGCCGCGCCGGAAATTGGTCCGAAGAGGACTGTGAAAAGCTGCAACGAATCTGCCGCGTCGCTCGCGGCCTTTTCCGGGTAAACGGGGAACTGACCCAGTCGCTTTGGGACCTGCTCGTTCCCTTCGCCGAGGAGTGTCGAGGAAACTTTATCCAACAGGGCTTCGTCTCTTTCGACGGTTTGCTGGTGCGCGCGCGGAATCTCTTGCGCGATCACCTGCCGTTACGCGAAGAACTCAAGTATCTTTTCAAGGCCATTCTCGTCGATGAATTTCAAGATACCGATCCGATTCAATACGAGATTCTCCTCTACCTGGCGGAAAAACTCGGCAAGAGCGCGACCGAGTGGCAGTCGATCCAAATCCAACCAGGTAAAATCTTCGTGGTCGGAGACCCGAAGCAGTCGATTTACGCCTTTCGGCGCGCCGACATTCAGGGCTACTTGGACGTGATGCGAAAGATCATCCTGGCCCAGGGCGGCATTGAATGTACGCTTACGACGAATTTTCGCAGCCACGCAGGAATTCTCGACGTGGTCAACGGTGTTTTCGCGCCATTGATCCGCTCGCGGGAGGGCTTGCAGCCTGACTATGTTCCGATCCAGTCGCCAAAGAAGGAGGAAAATGATTCCGGTCCGGAGGATGAATTTTCATTTCGCAAAGTGACCTTCTGTAGAGTTGAATCCCCAGAGGAATTGAAGGCCAACCCGGCGCGCCGATTGGAAGCGGAGAACCTGGCTCGCTGGCTGCACGAGGAGGTGCTCGGCAAGGCTCGCATTCGCGACCGCAACGGCGAGCGGATCGCGGTGCAACCCAGACATGTCGCTTTACTCTTTAGAAAGCTCACAGAGGTTCATCTCTATCTAGAACCGCTGCGCCGAAGAGGCATTCCCTACGTCGTGGAAGGGGAAAAGCACTTCTACGCGACTCAAGAGATCGTCGATGGGGTCAATCTGCTGCGCGCGGCCAGTGATCCCTACGATCAGGCGGCGCTCGTGGGGCTGCTGCGCTCACCGATCGGCGCTCTCTCCGACCTGGAAATCCATGATCTTCAACGTGATCGTTTAATTGACTATAGACTCGCGAGACATACCGGCCCGGACCTGGCGAAAAAACTCGAGCCGGTTCGATATCTTTACGAGGCGCTAGATCGCCTGCATCTAGAAACGCGCACTCTTTCAGTTGCCGATGCCGTCAACCGAATCTTTGAGGCGATACCGATTCGGATTCTCGCCGCGCGCTCCTTCAGCGGCGAACAGGCGATTGCTAATATCGACAAGATCCGTCAGCAGGCATCGGTCATGGGCCGTGCAGGACTCGCCACTTTGAAGGACGTCGTCGCCCAATTGGAGCGGCGCGTTCTCGAAGTTGAAGAGGAAAGTGAAAGCGCCTTGGCGGAAGAAGGCGTCGATGCCGTTAAGATCCTCAGCATTCACAAGGCCAAGGGGCTCGAATTTCCCGTGGTCGTTCTGCCGGACGCCAGAGGAGCAACCAACCCGGGCCGATTCGAAATCGGCGTTCAATATGATTGGTCCTCCAAACTCATCGGCTTACGAAGTATGGATCATCTAAATCTGGCCGCGATTTATCTCGACGAAAAAAAACGAATTCGAGAAGAAGAGGAGCAGAAGCGGCTCTTTTACGTCGCCATGACGCGCTCGCGCGAGCATTTAATGATTTCCTGTCCGCCGCTGAAAGTCGATAAAGGAAGCTTTGTCGAGATGCTCCAACGCTCCGTCGATGACTTGTCAGCATCCGCCCCACACGGGTTGGTTGCCGTCGGAAAAGGAATCATCGAGGTCCACACGCTGCACGAGCGACGCGAGGCTCCCAAGCGTCCCCCCAAAAGCCAGAGGGAAATTTCAGCACGAGCCGACTGGAGTGGTTTTGTCCGCCAGTGGCATCAGAGAAGCCAGCGATATGAAACTGCTCAAAACAAGCCACTCTTCGTTTCACCGACCGCGCTCAAAAAGCGCTATATCGAACTCACTGAGCGGTTCGAACAGAAACTCGGATCGCCGCGAGAGACAGACCCTCTCTTCATTGGAACTCTGGCGCATGGTTTTTTAGAAACACTGGATTTTGCTGCCGGCCAGAACAAATTGGAGCAGGAGCTGACTCGTTACGTAGAGCAGCAGCTGGACGGTTTCGCGGGCCAAAACCGTAAGGCAATCGTTCAGGAGCTTCGTGAAATCTTCACTATTTTTTTCCACTCCAACATCTTTACGGAACTTTCCTCAGCGAATATCCTTGGGCGCGAGACCCCTTTGTTGATGCCATGGGACGGGCAGATCATGGAAGGGGTCATCGATCTCCTCTACGAGCGCAAAGGGTTGCTTTATATCGCAGATTATAAGACGGATAGGATCGTGAGCAAGGCAATGAGGCAGGCCAGAGATGATTATCGATACCAGGCGGAAGTCTATTCGCGGGCCGTGCGACAAAGTTTGCGGAGGGAGGTCACAGCATTCAAGCTGATTTTCTTGAGGGCAGGCGAAGCAATTGAAGTCAAGCCGGATCCATGAAGATACTTTTCTTCGATATCGAAACGGTGCCGACGGAGCAATCGTTGCAGCATAGCGGTTTGCTCGAGGCACAAATGCAGCTCGACGAAGCTGAGATCATCAAGCGTCTAAGCCTCTCCGCGGCAACGGCCCGAATTCTCTGTCTGGCGTATGCTTTGGAGCCGCCGGCCGACTTTCCGGTCGCGGTGCTCGGCGGCGACGAAAGAGAGATTCTACAGAGCTTCTGGAAGCTGGCGACTGAAACCAATCTTTTTGTCGGCCACAACGTATTGGATTTCGATCTTCGATTTATCCATCAGAGGTCGATGATCCATCAGATCAAGCCTTCACGAGAGCTTCCCTTCGCCCGGTTTCGTAGCGCACCGATCTTTGACACGATGCACGAATGGAGCAAATGGGGACGCGAGCATGTCAGTCTCGACCTATTAGCGCGGGCGTTGGGTATTCCATCGCCCAAAGAATGTCTCGACGGCTCAAAGGTCTATCCGTATTATCGCGCGGGCAAACTCGCCGAAATCTGCGAATACTGCAAGTGTGACGTCGATACAGTTCGGCAGGTTTACCGTCGGTTAACCTTTGCGCCCGCCTCGGGCGGATAATGGCGCTCGCGCCGAAAGCTTGGCTTAGAATCAACCTTCCTATATCTAGCCATCGGATCGAATTCTCTGCCCCCGTTTGACTTACCGGTGCATCCGACGATAATTTAACCGAGAACGATCCGCTGAACTTAGGCAACCATCGCTCTTGTCGGATCGCAGACTCCAACAAAAAGATTGAATCGCTAAGGAGGCTTTATGGATCATCCAACTTCCTCAACGTGGCAGGAACCCACCGATAACAAGACAAAGGCAGGTTACGGGAGATTTCCCCGACCCAAAACGCCTTACGATCTCTTCATGGAAGCTCAGGACATTCCCATCTATAGAGACATCGGCGTCAGGCGGGTTCAGGACTTGCCGCGCAAACCGTGGAAACGCATGGGAGGCAACGGAACCTTCATTCAACTGTTAGGAACGGAAGGACTTTGGGGCTGTTATGTGGTCGAAGTCCCGGGAGCCGGCGCGCTCAACGCCGAGAAGCACATGTACGAAGAGATGTACCTGGTCGTCGAAGGCCGAGGGACGACAGAGGTTTGGACCGAAGGCAACGGCAAAAAACTCACTTTCGAATGGCAAAAGGGCTCCCTTTTCTCCATACCGATGAATGCCATGCATCGTATCGTCAATGCCACGTCCAGCCCGGCGCTTCTCCTCGCCGGAACGACGGCCCCGAATGTGATGAACATGTTTGCCAATGAAGACTTTATCTTTAGTTGTCCTTACCAGTTCAAAGACCGCTTCAATCCGAGCGATGACTACTACAAATACAAAGAAGAGATTGCGCCGGACCCTGTGCGCGGCCTCGCAATGCGACAAACCAATATTATCCCCGACATCGTTACCTGCGAGTTGCCTCTCGATAACCGTCGTTCGCCGGGTTACCGGCGCATCGAGCCGCACATGACCGGCAATCGCTTTTATCTTTGGATCGGACAGCACGAAAACGGCCGCTACTCGAAAGCTCACGCCCACGGTTCGGCCGCGGTGCTCATCTGCCTCAAGGGCAAAGGCTATACTTACACCTGGCCCAGCACCTTGGGAACAAGGCCTTGGGAAGCCGGCAAGACCGAATTGATTAAGCGGCAGGACTATGAGCCCGTCGGTATGGTCAGCGCGGCGCCCATGAGCGGCAACTGGTTCCATGCTCACTTCGGCGCCAGTAAGGAGCCGCTCCGACTCACGGCCTGGTTCGGCCCCAACGCTCCCGGACGTGAACGCGGCAGACCCGGAGAAAAAGCGATCGACTATGGCGCCATCGATATGAAAGATGGTGGCACGGCGATTCCGTACAACGAAGAAGATCCGTTCCTCCGTAAAGAGTTCGAAGAAACCCTTCGGAAAGAAGGGGCGCAATCCCGTATGGAGCCCGAACTCTACCAGAAATAGAGAGCTTGCAGTGATGGAAAATTAGCAACCTGGAGCCTCATGGACAACACCACGCCAAGAGCTTCATTTACCAATGCCAATCGACACATTTCTGAAGAAGAAGAGCTAATACTCACGAGTGTGGGCGTCGACATCGGTTCGTCAACGTCCCATCTCGTCTTTTCCCGTCTGGAGCTCAAGCTGGAAGCTACGCGCTATCGAGTGACGCGTCGCGAAATACTGAATGAGTCGGAGATTCTTCTTACCCCCTATGTGGACGAGACCAAAATCGATGTCGAAGCCCTCGAGGCGTTCATTAACCGGCAATACAAAAAGGCGAAAATCAAACGCGACGAAGTCGATACCGGCGCTTTGATCTTAACCGGGGTGGCTGTTCGTCGGCGCAACGCGCGCGCGATTGGTGAACTGTTCGCCCAAGAGGCCGGCAAGTTTGTCGCTGTCAGCGCGGGCGACGGACTCGAAGCAACCATGGCGGCGCATGGCTCCGGCGCCGTGGCTCATTCCGCCAGAACTGGCGGTGTCGTGCTGAATATCGACATCGGCGGCGGCACGAGCAAGTTTGCGATCTGTAACAATGGTAAAGTACAGGAAGTTTCGGCCATCGATATCGGCGCGCGTTTGGTCGCCTTCAACCCGGACGGCGCCCTGGTCCGCATTGAAGACGCGGGACGGAAACATGCAGGTTGGGCGGGAATGAAGATTGAACTGGGTCAGAAAATTCACCAAGACAGCCTACGCGCGATGGTCTCAGGAATGATGGACAAACTGTTCGCCATACTGGGACCGGAGCCTATTTCTGAAGAAGTGAAGAGCCTGCTGCGGTTACCGCCTTTGACCTACCGGGGCGAGATTGACTCAGTCATGTTTTCCGGCGGGGTTTCGGAGTTTATCTACAATCGCGAAAAGACGAGCTTCGGTGATCTCGGACCCTTGATCGCGGATGAAATTCATCGTCGTATTCCGGCACTGGGAATGTTGGTCATGGAACCGACGGCGCGAATTCGCGCGACGGTGATCGGCGCCTCGCAGTACACCATCCAAGTCAGCGGGAATACGATTTTCATCACGCCGGAGGACGCGGTTCCGGTGCGCAACGTTCCCGTGGTAGCGCCGGAGTTCCCCCTCGAGACAGACGAATTGAGCAAGGATGCCGTCAGGGACGCAACGCTTAATGCGCTCCGGAGACTGGACCTACAGTACGGACGCCAACCCGTGGCGATCGCATTTCACTGGCAGGGATCGGCAACTTTTTTTCGCCTCCAGGCGTTTTCAAGGGGAGTTGTAGAAGGTCTCAAGGATGTCCTGGATCGAGGTCATCCGTTGGTGCTTGTGAATGACGGCGACGTTGGCGGAATCGTGGGCCTTCATTTTCAAGAAGAGCTCCGGATTCCAAACCCGATCATCTCCGTTGACGGCATCGCGCTGAACGACTTCGATTACATCGATATTGGCGCACTGATTCCGTCCTCAGGATCAGTGCCCGTGGTTATTAAATCTTTAATATTCTCCGCTTCACAACAACAATAAAAAAAAGCCCGGAAAGGGAAATCCCTAACCGGGCCTTCGCAGCAATACTTCCAATTCCTACAGTCTGAAGAACCGCTTGGGGTTCTCGCCGAGAGTCGCCGCTTTATCGCTAGACTCGATGCGCATTCAGAGAGATAATCGTCCAAAACATGGTAAAAATTGACAACTGGTCGTTAAGGGCCTGGGTGACGCGAACTTTCGGCGGATTATCCCAAATTGTTCTGAGTCGCGGTTGTCTATCTTGACTTTTGCCTTCGTCCCATCTAATTACTCGGCCAGACTGTGACGTACACCATGGCAAAGTACCGCGCACGCCTCTGCCCAAACTGTAACTACTACGTCGGCTTTTCGATCGCGAAACCGAGGTTTAAGACCACAGAAGTTTTTGTCACGAGTTTCTGCCTGAACTGTAGCTATAAACTACCGATCGAGTCCATTGTTCACGGCGTACGGCGGGTCGCTTCGCCTCTGCGACGCGGAACACTACGGCTCGCAAAGATCGCCAAGCGTGGTGAAGTCCCACTTCTCTTCGATCGTCAGGCTCCACAGGAGCACGCGGAAAAATCCCTCGCTCCAGCCAACTACGGCCGTCATTTGAGAGCCATCGCTCAGGACATCGAACACCTGCGTGTAAGATCGTTCAACCTGGAATGCACGGAAGAATCGTACTTGGTTTGGTCTCGACCCGGAGCAACTAACCTGGAGACCAGTTCCCTTTCGCGCCTTAGCAAAAATCGCCTGGAGAAATTGTGGAAAAACAAAACTGAAATCCGAACGCAAGCCCAAGAAGAATACTTCTCCCAACCGTGCTCAGGCCTCTCCAAGCGCTTTCGCTATTCGCTTCGTGAAATTGACCGGATTGAACGGGAAGGACAAGGTCGGCGTCGTCTGAAGAGCGGGATTACGGACGGGCACAGCCTTTCTCAGCTACTTCGCACCCTTGGGCAAGTAGTGGGAGAAAGAGGGGATCGCCTGCTGGGGATCTCGTGGCAGGAGCTTTCGGTAAGCATCGTGTTTCAAAACGCCCAGGGGAGGCGCGAGATCGATGTTTTCCGGCCCGACAACTTGTATGATCTTTGGGTAAAAATGTACTCAAGGCGGGGCAACCGCGTGCTGTCTGACATCCCGCGTTAGAGCGGAGCTTCATCAACTTTGCTGCACGGAATCAGCAGGAGAAATTTCTAAACGAGCCCACCGCCGGAAGTTCCAGCCTCGTGAGGAAACGATAACTGCTGGCGCGCGAAGGGCGCTTTCTTCGGCTCGCAGGGAATTCGCAACGTAAACGTCGAGCCATGGCCGAGGCTACTCTCCACCTGAATCGTGCCACCTAACGTTCCCGCATACTTCTTTACGATATAGAGTCCTAATCCCACGCCGCCATAGGCTCGAGTATCTGAGCTATCGACCTGCCGAAATTTCTCGAAGATGATGGAAAGTTGGTCCGTCGCTATACCCACGCCGCTGTCGGCAACTTTGAATTCCATTAGTTTTTTGCTGGACAGATGGCGGGCGGAGATGGTAACGCTACCCTGGTCAGTAAATTTGATCGCATTGTTGATCAGGTTTGTGAGGATATGCCCGAGTTTTCCTCGATCCGCTTTAGCCGTAGGTAAGTCGGGAGGAAAATCCCACTTTATCTTCACATCTTTGGGGAGCGCATAGTCATAGGAAGCTCTCAATTCAGAGAGAAACTCCCAAAAATTGACTTCTTGAAATTCGGCCTGAAGCATCTCTGCTTCGATACTGCTCACTTGCAATACGCTGTTGATCAGGTTGTGTAGTTCTTTGGATTGTCTCGATACCGTTTGCAGAGCCTTTTCCTGAATTGGACTAATCTCTCCGAGCATTCTCTCGATCAGCATATGCGTGTAACCCGAGATCACGTTCAACGGCGTCTTGAGTTCATGCGACACCACACCCAGGAACTCGTCTTTGATCTTGTTCGCCCTTCGCAGCTCGCCGGTTTGCTCCTGGATTTGCTCGAAGAGTTCTGCATGGTGAACGGCAATCGCGACCTGTCCCGCCAACGTCAATAAAAAGTCGATCTCTTCCTCTGAGAAGTCGTGTTCTTCTCGCATCAGGAAGGTCAAACTGCCAAATGTCTCACCGTTCGCCGCCAGCGGCACGCCCACAAGAGAAAGCAACCCTTCATGGCGGAAGAATTCTAGATTTTCCATCTTCGATTCCGCGAAAACATTGCGGATCGTTATCGGTGCTTTGATTTCTACAGCTCGATCGAAGAACATCAGCGGCTGGCTCGAAGTGTCCAATCCTTTTGCGCCGACCCCTTTTAATGCCGCAGTCTCGAGAGCCGCGGTCTCGGGATTGCGCAAGCGAATGACGGCGGCGGTGTAAGGAAGATGAATCAACGCCTTTTCGAGAAAAAGATCGAGGATGGTTCCGCGAGTGATTGTTGAGGTCACCGCAAGGTTGATTTCGTGGAGAACTTCCAAGCGCTCACGCTGACGCCGAATCTCCTCGGCCACCTTTCGCTGACGTGTCAGCTGCTCTTCCTTTTCACGCGCTGTCTTTTTCAGGCGCTCGACCTGGGCGAAGTAACCGTAGAACAGAGCAATCACCGGCGGAAAAGGGATACGGAGGTACAGACTTGGATCGATTCCCGCACCCGAACTGAAAACGACATAAGCATAGAGGAAAGGAGCCAGTAAGGTGACAACGATCAGTCCCCGCGAATCATTGCAAATACAGCTTAAGACGACAGTAAGAAAACACGCGACATAGAAATCAGGCGTTGCCCCGCCGCTAAGCGCCAGCGCTCCAGCCAAAAAAGCGGTATCGAAGAATAGCAAGGGTCCGTAGAAGTACGGCGAATCAAAAGATTCATCGGCTACAAAATAAAGGGTGGCGTTTGTTAGGAGATAAAAGACGAGAATCGCCTGAATTTGACCTTCATCTAACCATGCAGCTGGAGAATACAGAAGTAGATAAGAACACAGGATAACCAGCGGCCAGCGAAGTTGAATAACGGTTGTCTTTTTGGCCGCGTCGAACAGCCGATCGAGGCCTTGAAGCTTCAGGGGATAAGCGGGGGATTCAATGGTTTGAACCGAGTCCATAAGAATACCTTTTGAGTTTCTTCGGCCTTTTGAAGTGCATATTACATGCCAGAACCAGACGTCAGCTGATACAAAGGAAAGATCCGATTCTTATAATCTTTCAATAACTTAGAATGTACGGGGCGAGCCGTGTGACGACTGGTTGCAACGCTTCGAACAATTAACACCGTTTCGGAACAAATCTGTATCCATGAGGAAAATTCTGAGTCGCGGGAGGGATGAAAACGACGCAATGGAGAGCCGCTAATCTATGCAATCTTCTGTCGCCTCTTTTCTACGGGAGAAATTTATGCCAGCTTCGAGCTGACTTGGGCAACGCGAACGGCGCGCAGTATATCGGCATACCCTGCGCAGCGGCAAAGATTTCCGGACAGATACTCGCGAATTTCGTCATCCGACGGATCGGGAATTTCGTCGAGCAGCGCTTTGACCGAAAGGACAAATCCAGGCGTGCAATAGGCGCACTGCAGCGCGCGCTGCGTCACGAAAGCTTCTTGAATGGGGTGAAGGTCCTTGCCGTCCCTAAGTCCTTCCAGCGTCAGGATCTCACGTCCCGCGGCACGAACGGCAAGCAAGAAGCAAGAACTCACAGGCCGGCCGTCAAGCAACACGGTACAGGTTCCACAAGCGCCGACGCCGCAGCCTTCGCGCACGCTCCAGAGTTTAAATCGGTCACGCAGCACCTCGAGTAGCGTATCGGCATCTTCGACTGCGACTTTTTCTTCGCGTCCATTGACCTGAAGGGTGATCTCACGCGTCATTTTCATTGGACCTTTCCAGGGCTGCTTTTTTCTTTCTTCTGCGTCAACGCCCGCAATACCTTTTCCGGCGTGATGGGCAGTTCATGAATGCGCACACCGATGGCGTCCTGGATCGCGTTGGCGATGGCCGCCGAGACCGTCAGGGCGCCGGTTTCACCGACCCCTTTTGCGCCGAACGGTCCGGTCTCATGCGGCACCTCGACCACGATGGAACGAAAAGAGTCAGGGAGATCTTTGATGGAAGCCACCTGATAATCGAGTAGAGAGCCGTTCACAAGCTGCCCTTCATCAAAAATCATCTCCTCGAAAAGTGTCAGGCCGAGATGAGTGATCGCCGAGCCCAGAAGCTGCTGCTCGCAGTGCTTTGGGTTGATCGCCGTTCCGGTGTCGCCGACACTGTAAAACTGCAGGATCTTTACTTGTCCGGTGTCGGTGTCGACCTCGACCTCGGCCGTGGTGGCGGACGGGAACCAGTACTCGGTGCACTTCTCCGACTGACCGGTTTCCGGATCGGTGGGAATCGCCTCCGGCTGGCAAATCGCTTCGCCGGTAAGAGTCGTACCGAGACTGCCAAATTTCGCCAAGAAGGCTTCGCTGATCGTCATCCCCCGCTCCTCCGTGCCGCGGACGAAGATGCGGCCCCGCTGCGCGACCAGATCATCCGGATTCACTTCAAGTTTTTTTGCGACCACCTGGAAGAGTTCCGCTTTGATCTTTCCCGCGGCCGTGCGCACCGCATTGCCCATGTGGTAGGTGGAGCGACTTCCGGCGGTGATCGTATCATAGGGGGTGATGTCGGTGTCCGGCTGAACGACGTGGACCTGATCAAACGAAACGCCAAGTTCTTCCGCGACGATCTGCCCCATCATGGTTTCCGAACCCTGTCCCATCTCGACGGTGCTGCTGAGCACATTGACGGTTCCATCGGCATTCATCATGACGATGGCTCCCGAGATCGACGGCGTGAGCACCGCTTTGACACCCGCCGCTATTCCCTTGCCGCGGCGCTTGGAGCCAGCTGGCGCGATTCTCGGTTTC
>VBKE01000252.1:16220-20084 GCA_005879605.1 Deltaproteobacteria bacterium | reverse complement strand
AATAAAAGACGGAAAGTTTATCGCCGTCGGTAAAGACTCCGTCTTGCCGGACGGTCAGAAGGTGATTGATGTCGGCGGAAAGCACATTCTTCCCGGTTTGATTGATCCCGAAGTTCACCTGGGGATTCACCGGCCGATCACTGACGATCTCATCAGCGAAACCAAAGCCGCCGCTTCTACCGGCGTGACGACTTGGGGCATGCAGCTCACCAGCCCCAATATGCAGATGAAACACAAGCTGGAGAACGATCCCAGTGACATCGTTTCTTTCAAAAACGTCTTCCCGAACTTTAAAGAGGCCGGTGAGCAACACTCGCGCGTAGATTTCTTTTTGACGCCGATTCTTGCCAACGATGGACAGGCCGAGGAAATTCCGGAATACGCGGAAAAGTTCGGCATCACCTCTTTCAAATATTACCTTCACATGATGCGGCCGGAAAATTCAGGCTGGCTTTCGCAAAAACGAATGGGGTTCTTCGCGGCATGGAACATGTTGCCCGGCTCGGTCCGCCGGGCATCGTCAGCCTTCACTGTGAGAATTGGGGCATTGTGCGAGTTCTCGAGGAGCGGCTCAAAAAACAGGGACGCATGGATATCGGCGCCTGGGATGATCGCTCGCCGCATTTTGCTGAGGCGGCTCATGTCCGGCAGTTCGCCTATTTCGCAGGCTTGCTAAAATGTCCGCTTTACATTCAGCATTGCACCTGCGATGAAACGATGGATGAAGTAGAGAGAGCGCGTAAAGACGGCTTAACCGTTTATGCTCAAACTGCTCCTTGCTATCTCTCTCTCGCCAAGGATGCCTGGAAACTCAATGTTCCGCTGCGCAGTAAAGAGACCATCGAGAGAATCTGGAAGGGACTAAGGGAGGGAAGAATTCACTGTGTCGGGACCGATCACGTCAATCATGGAGTCCCGCGGGCCGAGATGGAAGTCAAAGGGGACGTCTGGAAGAGCGTCAGCGGCTTCTCGTCGCGCGTCGAAGCGTACCTCCAAGTGATGCTGAGCTTAGGCGTGAACCAGGGCCGCATATCTTTGGAACGAGTGGTCGAGGCTTGCTGTGAAAGCAACGCAAAAGTGTTCGGCATCTTTCCTAAAAAAGGCATCATAAGAGTTGGCTCCGACGGCGACATCGTGGTTGTGGACGCCAACAAAAAAACGACCGTGAAGCCGGATATGCTCTACACCTCTTCCGGATGGTCCATCTATGAAGGATGGGAATTCACCGGCTGGCCGGTGATGACGATTGTTCGCGGCAACATCGTCGCCGAGTGGTCAAACAAAAGCAATGCCATGGAGATGGTCGGCGATCCGGTCGGCCGTTATGTTCCGAGAAAGCTCGGCAGCCAATTTCAGTACAACTGAGTTCAAGAGTTCCAGGTTCAAAGTTCAACGTAAGAGTTCTCCCTCGCCCGCTTCGGGAGAGGGAAGGGGTGAGGGCATATGCGACGGATATTGCTCGGCTTTGTGCTAATACTATCTGTCTCCTCTGTCATTTTATGCCACGCTCACGCCGCGCCTTTGCGCATCGGGAGCGCCGGTCTTAGCGGGGAGCTCTTGCCTCTATGGATTGCCCAGGACAAACGGATCTTTAAAAAGTATGGCTTTGACAGTGAAGTCATTACGTTCCAGGGCGGTCCCCTCGCCGTCCAGGCGCTCGTAAGCGGTTCTATTCAATTTCATCTGGGTGGTCACAGCTCGATTATCGACGCCAAAATGCAAGGTGCGGACACGGCAACGCTCGCGGTTTTCATCGATAGCCTGCCGTATACGCTGATAGCGGCTCAAAAAATCAAATCTGTCGGACAACTTAAAGGAGCGCGTTTTGCCGTCAGCAGGCTAGGATCAGTCTCCGACCTTTCGTTACGAATTGCGCTAAGAAACATGGGCATCAACCCTGAGAAGGAAGCCGTCATTCTCGGCATCGGCGATCAAACTTCCCGCTTTAGCGCCTTGCGCTCAGGAACAGTGGATGCCACCGTCATTTCACCGCCATTAACCGTGACGGCGAGAAAGCTCGGTTTTAATCTGATCACCAGCTTTCAGGATGCAGGGATTACGTGGGCCTATAATTCGATCGATGCGAAGATCGATTACACGAGACAAAATCGTGATGTCGTATTGAATTTTCTCAAAGCATTCATTGAGGGAAACGCCTATATCAGAAAAAACAAAGAAGAGAGTCTCGCCGTTCTCACGCACTGGATGCGCCTCAAGGATCGTGAAGCGCTGGACGAAACGTACGAGTACCTGTTGAAAATCTTGCCGAAAAAACCGTACGCCAGCGATAAAGGGCTGCAAGCTGAATTGGACGCGATTGCTCCTAGAAATCCGCGCGCAAAACAGTTCAAGCCACAGGATTTTACCGATATGAGTTTTCTCCGAGAAATCGACCAGAGCGGATTTATCGATAAGGTTTTTCAATAGGCGCGCGTCAGCTAATAGTGCTCGCGATGGAGAACCGCTATGTTCTCCGTCTTTTCGACGTACCTCACGAACTGAAGAAGACCTTCTTTGTGACCGACATCCTTGCGTGGCGCCCGCCCCTTCGCCAGTTCGACCTTCGCGACGACGAAAGCCATTTTGTTTTGGGTTAAGGCGTCGCGCGCCGCAGCGTTAAACTGATCCAAGTCTCTAACCGTCATGGCTCCGCGCACGCCGGCCCCTTGCGCCATGGCGGCAATATCCGCTACTCGCGAGGTGTCGCTGGGCTGGCCGCCGGTACCCTCGTACGCTTCATTGTCGAAGACGAAAATTTTCAAATTTGGTGCCGGAAACGATCCCAACGTCGTGAGTGCAGGCAGCAGCATAAGAACGCTGCCATCGCTGTCGAGGAGAATAATTTGGCGATGCGGCAGCGCCTTGGCCAGACCCAAAGCAACCGGAATGTGATTGCCCATTCCAGAGTTGAACAGGTTGCCTTCGCGCGGGCAGACTTCGGCCCATTCCAACGCCGTCCGGCCCAAAGTGATGACCACCAACTGATCTTTGATATAGGGCACCAGCGCTTTTAGACAATCAATTCTCTCCATATACGACTCCTTCGCACGATCAAAGATTCTCGACGCAAATCTCGGCGCCCATGATCATGGCCACGTGGTAATTCGTCACGCTCATTGTTTTAAGACAGCGGCGGATAGATTGGCGAATCCGCTCTTCCTCGCGCACGATAAAGTACGGGATGCGGAGCGCGTCGAGAACCGGAAGCATAGTCTGACCATGCGCGACCGCGTAGGTCTGCGCATCGCCAAAATCTCCGCGATAGGGAATGATCATGAAACACGGAAGCCCGACGCTGATCCCCAAACGCGCCAGTTGATCGCAGGCCATGCGCACGCCGGTGTTCTCCATCAACATCACCGCTTTCATACCGCCCAACCACGCCCCGCAGCAGAGTCCGACGCCGACGCCCTCATTGGAGACTGGAATGGTGATGAAGCGTGAATCCTGCGAAAGCCGGGAGTAAATCGGCTTCAACCAGCTGTCCGGCAAAAATGAAGCAAACTTCACTCCCGCTTCTGTCAGTCCCTCAACAACTTCATTGGTAGTGCTCTCTTTCATCTGGTGCTCCTTCTCACGTTATAAGCCTTCCCTCGGCAGTAAGCTATTTTTTCCCATAGAGCCGTTCTACTAGACCGCTTTTTGCTACTCTTTCCCATGGAACCGCGTCAATCAAACTTTCGGGGCGAATTTTTTTCGCTCTTTCATCAGGCAGAGATTCTAAAACACCTTTGATGCTGACGAGATCGGGGTCCGGGCGAGCGCGATAGGAATCCGCAATCTTTTGATATATCTCTCTGGCCGTCTGCGGATCTCCTCCCCTGCTTCGGAGGGCGGCCACGCCGTCTTCTGGGTGAGTCTTGT
>VBKE01000252.1:0-16188 GCA_005879605.1 Deltaproteobacteria bacterium | reverse complement strand
TGCTTTGAAATAACTTGCGAGACCCGCCACTCCGAATCTCGCATATGGGATATCGAGCGCGCTTAGGTCTGCCAATAACACGCAGCAACCGCTGGCAGCCATTCTGTCAACGTCGGTGGGATTGATCAGCCCCCCGTCCACCTGTCCACTCAGAATCGCCGCGATGCGAGTTGGAGTATTACCCACCTGCATCAGTACAACGTCTTTGGGGTCCACGCCCCAATGCCTTAGCACCATGCGGGTAACAATATCGGACACCGAGCCGAATCGGCTGATGGCGATTTTTTTCCCTTTGAGCTCCTGCGGGCTTCGAATACCTTTGTGAGCCATGATCGCACCATCAAGCCTGTCAATCGTAACGCTGATGATCTTGAAATCGATGCCCGCGAGAGCCGATTGGATTTGCGACGGAAGATCCGAAGTGGTGAACTGAATGCTGCCGGCCACCACCGCCTGGTTCATGAGCGAGCCGCTGCCGATGTAGATACTTTGCGCGTTGAGCCCATGTTTTTCAAAGATCAACTTGTTGCCCATAATCTTGAGCAGATCGTGGGCAATCCCCACCCCGCTGTAGCCGATCTTCACAGATCCCAACTTTTTTGACTGGGGGGAAGCCCACGACGGATAGAGCAACAACAGAACCAAAGAAAGCAGTCGCGCCCAAGGCATAGGTGCTTCTCCTTCGGATTTTACTTCTCGGTGAACGGCGACCGAGAACGAAGCCGCAATACGGGTTTTTTTTCTGTCTCTTCGATGTAGGACGCGAAAATGTACTTGTTATATTTATGATCGATCGCGGCGTAAGGGGGTCTTTCAATCGTTCCGAGTTCAATTTTCGCGGTCACGAAAGAAAGCCCGCTCTCGTCGAGCAAATCGAGTTTTTGTTTGAATTCTTCGATTGTCGAGACCAAAAAGCTCTTGTTGATGCCGCACCCTTTCGCGATCTGGACGAGATCGACGCCATGGGCCGTCGCGGTCGGCATTCCTCCGGGTGACTCGTAGGCCTGGTTGTCGAAGACAAAGATTCGTAGGTTGGCCGGTTTGCTATGCGCGACGTCGGCTAGAGAAGCTAAATTTAAAAGCAGGTTGCCATCTCCGTCTAAAGCGAGGATCCTTCTATGGGGAAGGGCCAACGCAAGTCCGAAGGCGACGGGCGTACACTGCCCGAGATTCATATTGTACAGATTCGCGCGCGACGGCCGGAGGGTAAGCCACTCGTGCATCGTGTTGCCCAAGTTGGTGACGACGAGATCGTCATCGCGTACGACGGCGGCCAGGGCTTTCAGACAATCGAATCGCTTCATCGTAGTGTCTCCCCCGAAAATAAAATGCAGATCGGATTCTGCCATGCAAAAGCTGAACTCACGGCGTCTTTGATAGCGCCTTCGATTTTTGCAATTTCGCTCACGTTGACATACGGAATTTGAAGATCGCGCAGAATCGGTTCGGTCGTGAATTGATAGGTCCTCATCACAGGCTGAGCGTCGCCCACCTCGCCGCGATATGGAATCAATAACAGAAGCGGGATATTCCAGAGTTGATGCAGGCTCGCGAGCGGCCACGTGGCGACCAAAAAACCCGACGTGGGAATCATGAGCGCCGGTGTCTTACCGCCAAAAAAAGCACCGGCGCATATGCCGACGCCGATGCCTTCATTGCTCACGGGAACAAATGTAAAGCTTTCGTCCTCAGCGATTCTCTTTTGCACCCGATCGAATCCATGATCCGGTAGGATGGCGACCAGATCGACGCCGGCAGATTTGAGTCCTCGAACGATGGCTTCACTTGCTTCGGCTTTCATAGAGCTGCTCCTTCGTCATACGTTGCAAGGAAAAAAGCATCGCCGCTCTGTCAACCGTGTGCAAACGTTAGGGTGCTTCGACAAAGCTCAGCACGAACGGGTTGCGGAGTCAGCAACGTTAAGTACTTAACCGTTCGCCCTGAGCCCCCGTCGAAGGGCTCCTGTTTGCGTTTACACACCGCCTGACAGTCAAGCGATTCGTAGTCGCCGTATCCTCCGACTGTTCACTAAGTGTTTTTTGTTTTGCGTCATCCTGAGCACTCAAGCGAAGGATCTCTCAGAAGCGCAACTGCTTTGCAATCGAAAAGTCTACCACCGCATCGGGATCGAGCGGTTTGTCGGTCAAGCCTCGCTCGACGGCGTTATCGATGACAAGTTTTATTTTGTCGCGCTCCGTTATCTCGCCCGGATTCAGGGAAGGCACGAGCCTGCGGTAAAACTCCTCGGCCATGGCGCGGTCCAGCTTGAAAAATTTTCCGATCCAGCTGGTCACCTCGTCTTTGTTGCGCAGCTCAGTAATGGCTCTCGTGGCCCGGAGCACCGCCCGAAGGACTTTCTCGACTTCGGGCGGACTGCCGCGAATTTTCCCCGTCGTCGTGCTGACGCCGCCCCACGGAAGCCGATAGTCGCTGCCGACGTCGAGCAAAATACGAAAGCCCTCTCCCGCGGCTCTGATATCATCCGGAGAGCTCAAGAGAGCGGCGTCTACCGCTCCCTGTTTGAGTGCGGCGGCCCGCGCCGAGTTAGATCCTCCCGCCAAGATCGTAACGTCTTCCTTGGGCTTGAGGCCGTGGTTCTTGAGAGATACACGGCAGCGCCGTAGATGGCGCCGCCGAAGGAACTGATCGATAATTTCTTTCCCCGCAGCTCTGACACACTATTGATTCCCTTTCGAACCAACAAACCTAGTAGAGGTTGCCGGTTCGTGACCGCGATCAGGCGCAACGGCATGCCTTTGAGCGTGGCTTCAATCGACGACGTGCTTAGGGTTGAATAATCGAGTTCTCCTACGCCCAAAGCGGCTAGGGCTGCCTCTGTTTTGACAATGATAATCTTGACGTCCATGCCTTCGGCTTCGAAAAATTTTCGATCACGCGCGTAAAACGTGCAGAGGTTACTGACGGTGATATCGCTGGATCCGATGCGAATTTCCTTAAGCGGCTGGGCACCCGCGCAAGGCGCGAAAACGAGAATCCAGAAACACAGTAAGCTCAGCCACCGCACCATTTCAGTCATTCCTATTTTCATCGCCGCACGGTTCCTTGGTCTTCTGTCCTACGCGCCTGCAAAGCGCGGAAAACTTTCTCGGCTGTAATTGGCAGGTCCATGATCCGAATGCCGATTGCATCGTAAACTGCATTCGCGATCGCAGGGGCGACCTGAGAGATAGCGCTCTCCCCTATTTCCTTGCTTTGAAACGGCGCCGCGCCGAATTTTCCGCGCACGAGTGTTGTCTGCAAAAGAGGAATGTCTCTTATGTTGGGTATTTTGTATTCCCCAAGATTGAGCGTGGTAACCCTGCCATCTTCCATCGCCAGCTCTTCTATAAGAGCGTAACCCACGCCTTGCATAATGCCGCCATCGATCTGGCCTTGGTGACCTACCGGATTGAGCACCGTTGCGACGTCATGAACCGTATTTAATTGACGCAAATGAATCTGCCCCGTCTCGATATCGACGTACACCTCAGCCACGCAAGCGGTGAACACGCCTTCCGGCGGGGTTTCGGTCGCCTCGTAATAGCTTTCCACCTCGACACGTTCACCCTTCGCTATCGCAGCCGCAGCAATTTCCTCGAAGGCGAAGGAACGGCCGTCACCACCTTGAACTGTGACCCGGCCGGCTTTCAAGATGAGATCGTCCGGCGAGACGCCCAGCATTTCGGCGCCGTGTTGACGGATCAGCGCTTTCAGTTTGTCCGCTGCTTTCAATACCGCCTGTCCCAAGACAAAAGTCACCCGGCTGGCGCCGGTGCCCGCCTCGGAGCGGAAGCTGTCCGTCGTTCCGACCTGCAATTGAACACGCTCAAACGGAATTTCTAAAACTTCGGCGATCATCTGACAGAG
Organism: Deltaproteobacteria bacterium; assembly: GCA_005879605.1. Taxonomy (GTDB): domain Bacteria; phylum Desulfobacterota; class Binatia; order UBA9968; family UBA9968; genus DP-1. The sequence continues at coordinate 12,321 of VBKE01000252.1, read as the reverse complement.
AATCGTATGAGCTCCGGTGCCGGTATCGGCGTACGTTATCAGCAGCGAGACGATGCCTTGAGGGTCCAAGCTCAGCCGCGCGTTGGCATCACCAATGCCGACGTTGCGGTACGAAAGCGCGACACCTCGCCCTACATGAGGCGCCTTCTTGAAGGTCTTCCAGTTAGAAACAGCGCGCGCTTCCTCGAGCACTTCGCGGCATTTAACGTCGATCATGCCTCTCTTGCTCTCTCCGGGCGTCAGATCGCCATCCTGAATTGCATTACGAATTCTCATCTCGAGAGGATCGATCCGCAAAGCTTCCGCAATCATGTCGATCTGGGATTCACCTGCAAATATGAGCTGCACCATTCCAGGTGAGCGAAAATGGCCGCAAGGAACGCTGTTGGTGTAGACCGCGTAAGAGTCGATTTTGACATTTGGAATGCGGTAAGCGCCGGCGGCTTTCACGGCGCCAGGTAAGTTGACTGAAGGGATGGGTTTCATCGCCCCATAGGCCCCTCCATTCCAAAACGCCTTCACCTGCCTGGCGACGAGAGTCCCGTCTTTTTTCACGCCTGTTTTCATCACGATAACTGCAGCATGACGCGGATTCGCTGCCATGAGCTCTTCAGCGTACGTCATGATCATGCGCACCGGCCGCCCTGTCCGTTGCGCGAGGAAATAACAGAGAGGCAGGTCCATGAGCGCGCCCTTGCCTCCGAAGTCACCGCCAATGGCAGCAACATGAATGACGATTTTTTCGGCGGGCACGCCGATCGCATCCGATAGACTGCGCTTCGTATTGTACGGCACCTTGTTGCTCATCCAGACATGGATGATACCCGTCTCCTTATCTATAGAAAGCACGCTTGAATGCGGTTCCAAATAGGATTGGTGAACATGTTGTGTATTGAAGGTATTTTCGAAAACGTGATCCGAATCGCGAAACCCCCGCTCAACATCGCCTATTCGCCACGCGTCGTGGGAGTAGACGTTGTTAATCGCGGAGGCGAGCTTTGGCAAGCCCTTATAATCCTGGAGTCTTTCGTGAAGCTGCGGCGCGCCCTCGGTGATCGCGACCAGGGGATCGAACACGGCCGGCAATTCTTCGTATTCTATCCCGATATTCTGTGCCGCTTCTTCTGCAACATCTTTGTCTTCGGCTGCAACGACCGCGACTTTTTCACCGACGAAGCGGACTCGCTCGCCGCCGAGCATCGGCATGTCTCGCAGTCGTCGGCCCGTCAAAACATTTGGAATATCTGCCGCGGTCAAAACCGCCATGACTCCGGGCTGCGCCTTTGCTCGTGAAGTATCCATGCGAACAATGCGAGCATGAGGATACGGACTGCGCAAAACTTTGCCCCATATTGTTCCGGGAAGCAGGTAATCAGCAGTGTAGCGCGCTTGACCGGAAACTTTTTGAACCCCTTCGATTTTAGGCGCGGATTTGCCGATGGAAGAAAACGTTGGCGCTTTAACTTTATTTTTCGAATTCTGCATTTTCTGCGACGCACAGCATTTCGTTCAAGGTTCAAAGTTCAAGGTCTTTCCAGACATTGAGCTTTGAACTCGGAACGTTGAACCGCGCGGCGCCTACTTCGCGCGCGCCGCGCACGCCTGGATCGCCTCGAATATTCCTGTGTAGCCTGTGCAACGGCAGAGATTGCCATCCAGGCCGACTTTAATTTCTTCCAGCGTCGGGCGCGGATTGCGCCGTAACAGCGCCGTTGACGCCATCAACATGCCCGGCGTGCAATAACCGCACTGAAGCGCGCCGTGCTTTAAAAAGAGCCGCTGCAGCTCATTGAGTTCTCCGTCCCGGCTCAAACCTTCCACCGTCGTGATCTCTTTTCCTTCGCACCGCGCGGCAAGCACGACACAACTATGAACCGCTATTCCGTCCAACAATACCGTGCAGGCGCCGCAGTGACTCGTCTCGCATCCGCGCTTGGTGCCGGTCATCTCTAACCCTTCTCGTAGAACATCCAGCAGCAGCGCCGTCTCCCTCGCCTCAACCTCGGTGTCGTCGCCGTTGATTCGTAGCTTAAGCCTTGCCATGACCATTCCTTTCCGGTTGCTCCAAGACTGCCGCAATCGCTCTGCGCACCAGCACCTTGACCATTTTGCGCCGGTATTCGGCGGAGCCATGGGGATCCGTCATCGGATCAGCCTCTGAGGCCGCAATTTCCGCGGCTGCGCGAATCGCTTTTTGATTGAGCATCGTGCCACGCAAGGTGCTTTCCGCTTTGGTCGGTCTAAACGGCACTGGCGCCACGCCACCCAAACCGATTCGTACTTCCTGCGCCTTGCCCGCTTGCTGGTTATCGCGAATCAGCACAACAGCAACGCTGGCGATGGCGAGATCCTCCGAGCTGATGGCGTGCTTCAAGTAGACGCCCGCAGCTTTGGCGGGCAATTGGGGAATTTCCACGCTGCAAAGGATCTCATCAGGAGCGATGGTGGTTTCGAAGTAACCGCGCAAGAACTCCGATAAGCCGATTTTTCTTGTCCCTCTCCGGCTCCTTAGCTCGACAAGAGCGTTCAGAGCCAACAAGGCCGGTGGCAAGTCCGCTCCAGGTTCATTGTGACAGATGTTGCCGCCTATCGTTCCTAAGTTCCTGATGGCGGTCGAACCCACTTTGGACGCCGCCTGGCTTAGGACCGGGAACGCAGTTCGCACCTCTGGCAATGAGAAGAGATTGTGGATCGTCGTCATCGCCCCAATGGATATGCCATCTTTGCTCTGCTTCACTTCGCGCAATTCGCTAAGCCGCTCGAGATCGATCAGGACTTTGGGATCGATTAACTTATTGCGCAACAGCACGAGGAGCGATTGCCCTCCCGCGATCGGCAGCGCGTCTCTCTGGTAATGTTCACGCTGGCCCAATGCATCTTCCATGCTTTCAGGCCGTAGTAGCTTTCTTTCAACCATTAGAACTCCTTGCGCGGCTCACGGATTTGCCTCTATAGCGCCTTTAACGTTTTCGCCGAACTCTTTGATGACGGCTTCCGCTTTCTTCTTAACAAACGGGTATCCGAGCGTGCCTAATCTGCCGAACACGTTCACATCGGTTTCGAAATCTACTTGCGTGTTGTTCCCTTTCGGACTGAGCGCGAGCGCCATGGTTTGCCGCACGCCTCCTGATTTAAAATCCTTCCCCTCCATCGCGATCTCTATCCGTTTCAAAGGCTCGAGCTTCTTCACGTCCGCCACCATCTCGAAATCTACGCTGATCGGGCCGACATTGTCTTTTACGCTCAATTCGTACTTTTCACGTTCTTTGATGGTCTTGACGGCTTGACAGCCGGGAATGCAGCGAGACAGCTTTTCCACATCCCAGAGAAACTCCCACACTTTTTCTACCGGCCGCCCAATCACTAAATTGCCTTGAAATTTCATTCGTCCTCTCTCCTAATCATTTTTTAAATCGTCCAGCGATACGCTGTCCGCTCCGGGCACTTTCACAATTTCCGGAAAACTCTGGCCGAAGGGCTTGGTCGCGTCAATCCCTAGACTGGAGCCGACGCGGAGCTTTCGCACCGAGGGGTCCATCGCCGTCGCCACGACGCGGGGAAAAATGATGATGTCTTCATCGGCTTGCGTCCGTGTAGCAATGGCCCACCAGACTTTTTCCATGTCGAAGATGTCCACGTCATCATCGACGACGATGGTGATTTTGTTGCGGCGCGTGCCGATCATCGCTGCAATGACGTTTCTCGCTTCGCACTCGTAGGCCTGTTTCATGGCAATTACGCAAGTCATCCCAACAGTCCCCGCCGCGGGAAAATGAACCGCGGTTACGCCGGGAAATTCCTTCTTCAGCTCCCAATAAAAACTCGCTTCCAACGGTAACTGCTTGAGAATATGATTTTCTGTGGTCGGCATACCGGTGAGCGCCGCTTGATAGATCGGATTTTTGCGGTGCGTGATGGCGCTTACTTCAATGATGGGTTTAGGATTGGATGGGGTATAGTATCCCGATACTTCGCCGAACGGTCCTTCTTCATCGCGGACGTTAGGAAGAACGGTCCCTTCGATAATGATTTCAGCGGTGGCCGGCACTTCGAGATCGACGGTTTCGGCCTTGACTACTTCCACCGGCTCGCCGCGCAACGCGCCGGCCAGCGCCAACTCGTCAGTGCCATAAGGCGCCATCCACTGGGTCGCGAGAGGAATCACCGGGTCGGTGCCTATAGCAATGGCAATGGGGAGGCCTTGGCCGATGGATTCTGCCTCGATCAACTGACGCACCAGTTGTTGCGCCATGATCCCCAGCCGGTTGCGCCCTTTGACCTGCAACCGGTATATCGATGTGTTCTTGCCTCCGCTTTTCGGATCGCGGCTGATGCACAATCCAAGTGTGATAAATGGCGCTGGGTCTTTTTCCGAAAAAATCGGAATGGGCAGCCGCCCGAGGTCGACCTCTTTGCCGGTCAGGACGACATCCTTACACGGAGCGCTGGAAACTAGTTTTGGCGGCAGCAGGCGATCTAATGCATTTTGAAATTTATTCACGTAATCTTGCGGCGAGGTTTCCAATGCAAGAAAAGCCCGCTCCCTCGTCGCAAAGACTCCGCCCAGCACGGGAATAGCGGAGTTGTTAACTTTCTCGAAAAGTAAAGCTGGACCCTGTTGATCGCTGGTCTTGCGGATGTACGAGGAAATTTCGAACTTAAGGTCCACGGGTTTTTTGGTTTTCAGCAGCTCCCCTCTTTCTTCAAGCAATGTCAAAAATTCTCTGAGATCCTTAAAAGACATTCTCAACCTCCCGTTCACCCTCCATGACGGTTATTGCAAAAGTTTTTGCGCGCAAGTTATACAAGGTCGTCTCCGCTCTGCAATCCAAAAGAGACCGGAAGCTGCGCCAACAAGATTTCGAAGGAGGTTCTCGTGCTCAAGCTAAACATGGCCACCATCTATTACCCGTATTTCGGCAAACTCATGGACGGGTCGTACACCGCCCACGACCTCGAGCTGACGTGGACCTACGTGACCCCGCCCGATAAACTTTTCCGCCAGGTGATCGAATCCTCCGCCTACGACGTAGCGGAGATGTCGATGTCCGGTTACACGATGCTGAGAAGCAAAGGCTGGCGCGAATACATAGCGCTGCCGATCTTCACGTCGCGACGTTTTCGTCACTCCGCGCTCTTCGTACGGGCCGACAGCGACATCATCAGCGGCGCGCAACTGGCGGGAAAAAAGGTCGGCCTTCCTGAATACCACATGACGGCGGCTGTTTGGGTTAGAGGTTTTCTTGAAGAAGACTTTGGCGTGAAACCCGGCGACGTCCAGTGGTTCACCGGCGGCGCGGAGCGGCCTGGACGCGAGGAACGGCTGCCACTGCCCAAGGAAATAGCGGCTCGCGTCACACCGATTCCATCGAACGAAACCTTGTTCAATATGCTTCTGGATGGTCGCCTGGACGCCGTGATGTGCGCCCATAAGCCAGCGGTTGCGCGCGAAAAAGACGCCCGCGTCCGTCAACTTTTTCCAAACTGCTCGCAGGTGGAAAGAGACTATTACCGGAAACACGGAGTTTTTCCGATCATGCATACTCTGGTTTTGAGACAATCCATTTTCGACAAAGAAAATGCCATCGCTCGCCGCATTCATCTGATCCTCGAAGAGCTAAAAGCAGAGTTCTATGCGAAAGTCGAGTTACTGAAACACCATCCGGTCTTCCCCTGGCTCGAAGACTATATCGAGGAAGTGGAAGATCTTATGGGGAAAGATCCCTGGACCCACGGCATCACTCAAAATGCGACCGCGTTGAACAAGTTCCTCCATTTCTCTTATTCTCAAGGACTGCTTCCTACAAAACCTCGGCTCGAGGAGCTGTTTGTCGATATCAATCGGTAGCAACGATCCATCCACAATTTGAATTCCATGGTCTTCGGCAACGAAGCCCCGCATGAAACGGGTCAACCAACCCCTGATCCACTAGGGCTCTCCTGAATGAAATCCCGTTTTCGGTCAAACCAAACGGATAGGCCGCCAGGTCAGCCGCGGTGGATTTATCGATCTTGCGATCAGAACCGATGTCTCCCACGCTCCCAGCATTTCCTTGAGCGCCGCTTCGAATTCATCCAGCCGGAACAATCACCAGGATCAGAAAAAGAACCCTTAATCGCATGATATGACGCATCTCAACGGTAGAGGTTATCGATGAACCCGCTTTGGTCTATGCGCCTTAAAACCGTATCCATCTTCGCCGTGAATCCTTCGATTTCTGCAACATGCTAAATCAAGCAACCAACACAGCCGGATTTACTCGCCATTTTCTTGCCGAAACTCACCCCGCACCGCTCTTAAAATCCATGTTTTCAATGGCGGACAGTACCCGCTCCGGAAAAAGCGGCAGATCCTTGATTCTTACCTTGAAGGCATCATAAATGGCGTTGCCAATGGCCGGAGCAATGCCGACCACCGCCAGTTCGCCGACGCCTTTGGCACCGAAAGGTCCTTCGGGAAGCGGAACCTCAACCGGGATGGGAACGATTTCCGGGATCTGTTGGGATGACGGCAATTTGTAATCCATGAAGGAAGGATTGATGACTCTCCCGTCTTCAAACTCGAGTCTTTCATGGAGCGCGTATCCGAGCCCCATCACGACTCCGCCGACGATTTGACCCTTGACGCCTATCGGATTCAGAGATGTACCGACATCGTGTGCCGAGGCGATCTTTATGACCTTGATTATGCCGGTCTCTTCGTCAACCTCCACCTCGACCGCCTGGGCCGCATATTTCCATCCGGGCACATATTCTTTTCCTTGTGTCTTATGCGGGAGGGACGGATAGTCACCTTTGCCTCCATACCACCCTCTGCCCAAAATCGGTTTCTCGTGGTTGTGGGCGTGCTCCAAAATCTCCCTCAAAGTAAGCGCGGCTTGCGGCTGCCGGACAGACACTACGCGCTGATTCTCCACCACCAGGTCACTTGCCGGAATCTCCAACATCTTAGATGCCATTTCGAAAAGCTGTCGCTTCGCATCCTCCGCGGCTTTCTTGACAGCCATCCCGGTATAAAAAGTCACTCGACTGGAGAACGTTCCACGGTCGTACGGCGTCGCGCCCGTGTCTGCGCACGTGATCCCCACGGCTTCCACAGGAATCCCAAGTTCTTCAGCCGCGATTTGCGATAACACCACGCACATGCCTTGACCTATTTCGGATGCTCCCACCATGACTTGAGCGCTGCCATCCTCGTTGAACAGAACATGGGCGCCGGAAATGCTCGAATGAGTTGTGGGGGATTTGGCAATCACTGCCAGGCCTCGCCCAACGTTCTTCGCCTTGGGTTTTCCCCAGCCAATCTCTGCCGCGACTTTTTCCAGACATTCGAGCAGGCCGATACTTTGCACGGCATCACCGATGGAATTTATATCGCCCTCGCGAAGTATATTCTTGAGCCGCAAGTCCAAGGGGTCCATGCCCAATCGGTCTGCGATCATGTCCGTCTGAGATTCGATGGCCCATGCTCCCTCGGGAACGCCCAGACCGCGCAGCTGTGTGCCGCGAACTCTGTTGGTGTACACGAGAGTGGAGGTCACGCGGATGTCGGGGATGCGATAGGGGCCGATGCCGTCCTTCATAGCTCGGTTGCTCGGCGCCAGACCTTCCGCATGAGCGCCAGTGTTCCAGAGAAAGTTAATATCCCGCGCGACAAGGGTGCCGTCTTTCATGACGCCGGTCTTGAGCTTCACTATTGCCGGCGTGGACCCTGCGGACGCGGTAAATTCCTCGGTCCTGGTCATGACGATCTTCACCGGCTTACCGCTCTTTAGTGCGAGCGCAATTGTAATGGGCTCAAGGCGCGGCTCGATTTTACCGCCAAAGCCGCCCCCAACTTTCGTACAGATCACCCGCATTTTGCTTTCGGGTACTCCGAAAAGAGCGGCCATGACCGTCCGTAATTCGAAGACTTCTTGAGAGCAGGTCCAGACCGTAATGGTGCCGCCGCGTACGGCCACGAGCGTGGCATGCGGTTCCATATAACTGTGATGGATTTGGCTAGGACGAAAAGTGTCTTCAAACACATAATCGGCCTTCTGCAGAGCCGCTTCCACATTACCGCGCTGATTGGAGGCCTGATGGATGATATTGGTGCCCTTGACCGGATGCCATGAGGCCAAGTAAACCGAGCGTGCATTAAGTTGGCCCAAGTCATGCACCAACGGCGCTCCGTCTCGAATCGCTTCTTCCGCGTCAAATACTGCCGGCAACTCATTGTACTCGACGTCAATCAGGGAGAGGGCCTCTTCCGCCGTATCCTCATCGATAGCGGCCACCGCTGCGACAGGTTGGCCCACATAGCGCACTTTATCGATTGCAAAAATATGCTCGTCTTCGATGGCATAGCCATATCGACGCGTCGGTACGTCCCTGGCGGAAATAACCGCTTTGACGCCAGGATGCTTCCTCGCCTTTTCCCCGTCGACGCGCAAAACTTTGCCGTGAGGTATCGGACTTCTTAAAATTTTTCCCCACAACATGCCCGGCAGCTTTACATCGGGACCGTAAAGGGCCTGCCCAGAGAGCATCTCTGGACCGTCCACTCGCTCCACTGGAGTGCCGATTACGCGATATTCAGCCATTATACGCCTCCTTCTCACTTAGTGCCGTGAAAGCTCATCGTGTCGTCAAGCGCTCGGTGACCGTCACGGCGGCTATGCCACTGGATCGCAGAACGCATGGCCACTGTCTTCCTGCTCCACGGTCGGCCGGGTGTTGTTCACCGCTTGCGTCTGCACCCTTGGCCATAGCAAAAATTCATTTCGATGCTGGAATCGCCCCGGTCATCGACTTACGAGGCCCTCAGTGTGTGGCTCACGAATATTCGCTCCGCAGCGTAGAAATCCGGCAAAAATTCCTCCGGACTTGAATAACTTTTTTTCGGCAGCAGCCGCGCGGGAAAAGAAACCACCAGCGGATCGACATCAAACGGATACGGACTCAGAACAGCCTGATTTTCCGACACCGTGTCGATCTTGATCTTTACAGCTTCACTCCCGTGCCTGGTCGGTACATCGACGTCGTTCAGCGTGTTGCTCGGACCCAGTTTGCGCGATTTACTGTTGAGCGGATAGCGATTGCAGACAAACTGAGCGAGCTGGTCGAAGACCTCCATGTATTCGTAGTTGGTCCAAATCTGTTCGTCCGATGCAAAAGTCCTGAACTGTTCCGATTGGCGGAGTTGCTCTACCAGCTTGAGACGCAGTTGTTCCTGGTGATCGATGTAGGCTTTCACCCGCGGGTCGGCGGAGCGATCCGGCGGGTAAGCATACCTGCCGTAGCCTGCGTTCATGAGCGCCACCCCATGCATCGCCATCAAAAGCGCCGCGTAGGGATCGCGCTGCAGCACGTGGTCGACGGCGTTCTTATAGAAATCGAGCCGCAGTTGGCCGAGATACTTGAGACTCCCGTCGTGATAATCCAGCGGGAAGCCTTTGTCATTAAGACACGACGGCTTCATCTCCCATTCCCACCAGCCGATGTCGTGCTCATGAGCGGCCAGCACGACGGATGCGTACGGCTCCGGACGGGCAAAGTCTTGGTTGCCCCAATGGGCGGCGAAAAAACCGGCCACCCGCGAGTGGTCGATCTGAAGCGCCAACATCAAACGCGAATCATCGTAAGGATTGACCATCATAGTGCACCTCTCTGAGCGTGAATTCGACGATCCAAACCAATTTCCCGTGTTTACTCCGGCCCCCCACCCTTTCGAAAGCCAAGCATGCGCGCCCCACTTCCAAATGCGTCCGTGAGTGACGCAGAGAGCTTCGCGTCGCTAACTTTGAGCCGCAGCTTCTTTGTAGCGATCTGCGTTCTGATCTCCGCGGCACGAACCGCCAACGTATCCAAAAGCGCGATCTGAGCAACCCGATGCGCTCCGGCTTGTCCACGCAAAGTCTCTGGGGGTACGAACATCAGTAAGGCGCGCTCTTGGAAACTAGACCCTGCTGAAAACTCGTGATCCCTACACAAAAAGCCCGTCGCGTCCTCGCAGTTTGCAGTGTTTCAGCGAGATCGGTTTGGTTGCCCGAATAAGTCACCGCAATCGCCACATCTTTTGAGGTTGCCAACTTGGCGGCGGCGTGCTGTTGAATAGGGTCAACAAAAGCGATGGTTTGAAAGCCTAAAGCCAGGAAGTTGAGCGCGGCTATTTGGGCGATGTGCGCGGAACCTCCGGCCCCAAATAGATAAAGCCGCTCGCTGCGCGCAATTGTAGCAGCGATCGAATCAATCTTTGAACGATCCATGCCTGACCAAGTGTCGCGCAGCGCTTCCACGCAACTCGAAAACACCTGTTCCAAGACCGGGTTCTGGCGATCAAATCTATGCGTTACTTTTGAAGACATCAGGTTCGCTGCCAACTCACGCGCCAGCACCTTTTTCATCTCGCTTAGGCCTCGGTGGCCGATCCTCTGACAAAAAAAGCGCACGACGGTGGCCTCACTGGTGCCACATTGATAACCAATTTCCCTCGCATCCAGCTCTAAAAACGCCGCAGGATTCGACATGGCAAAATGAGCAATGCGCGCGTGGTGATCTGGTAGCGACTGGAAAAGGGCGCGCAGCTTTACAGCTTTAAAAGGCAAGCAGGTAAACTGGAGCTTTCTGCCAGCCGAGATGTCGCCGTTACAGAGGTCCTCATGGCGCTGCAACTAACACATCAATCAAAAGGATGTCAACGTCGCATGGCTGTGGCAACCCCGGATGCTAGGACTGACCCGTTGATGTTTGACCACGCACGTTAGGTTCCCTCAGGCGGTTATTTTTCACTCGCCATGCGTTCCACATCGGCGATGGTTGGGCCGTCAAGGCGAAATGCCCGGTGGGCGTTCCATTCTAAAACCTCCATCGTGCGAATGCCTCGCACATGGTGAGGATCTTGGGCGGCGATGCGTTCCGCTTCGCTCTTGCTCTTGGCGAGCATGATGTATATTCCATAGGCGCGATCCGAGGTCGGCCCGGAGAAGAGAAGCCGCCCCAGCCTGTGCTGATCGTCCAGCCATTTCCGATGTTCTTCATAATAGAGTTGTTTGCTTTCCTCTTTTTCCGGCCGCGAGCGTGAGAGCACGATATACCACATGTTTTTGTCTCCTTTGCTGATTCCGGGATCAAAGGTCGCAATGATGATTTTTTGGTATCTATACCGAACCGTCGCCTCGGCGCACCAGCTCCATTATATATTCCGGCCTGAGCGGCAGTTTCGTCACTTCAACGCCGAGAGCGTTGGATACGGCATTGGCCAACGCCGCGCCCGCTGCGGTGATGCCGCCTTCGCTCATGAAATCGTTGTAGGGGTCGACGATCAGTAGGGCCGCGCTGTCTGCGGCGTAGGTGTCCGTTGACGTCATGTGATTTTCTCCTGTTGAATCTTCGGATCGCTTAGGCTCCCTAGATATGCAAAGTTCCCAGTTTTCGTCATTGTCGATCCTCCACTTCGGTAGGATTTCTAAATTCCAGCTGCAGCCATCCGTGAAACGCTCCAACTTTTCGGCGGAGTCCTCTCCTTCAATACGAACCCCATTAGACTCAAGTTTTTTGGCTCTCAAAAAATATCTCCCCGTTCGAGGAGAGACCGCGGTGTTGGTCTTGCTCTGTATTCAGAAATTCCGAAGAAAGCCGCTTGATGGCGGCGCTGAGTGCGCGATAGAGGGCCAGTCGTCCTCTAAAGTGAGCTTCGCCCTCGTTATCAAGCGCATCCGTACCGGTCATGGAGCGCTCAAAAGCATTCAATGTCTTCTCAAGCTCCGGAATCATCGGTTCGGAGCCACCACTTGCGCGCGTTGCTAAGGCCTCTAGGGCCGCCGCGATGCCGCTATCGAGTTCGACTGCGGTTGTCCGAACCACATTCGGTTGTGTGACATCGTGTCCCTGGCGCGCGAGCGAGAGCAACAGAACAAAGATGATCTGAGCGTCACCGGTATGCTTCTGGAGTGCATCTAGGTCTAAGGAGCCCGACTCGAACTTGGATGACTCGATGAGCTCCTGGACTTCCTGCACTTTATGCGAGGTCCGTCGACGCCACGAATCCACTTCGTTATTAGTCACAGCCGGTGTCGCGCTGCTCGCTCCCGCGCGGGCCAGCTCCGCCAATAAGTGCATGAGGTCCGCCAAGCGCGCGCGCAGCGCATCTCGTGCTCGCACGGGCCACAGCAGGTTCTCTACGATGCCGAACACGATGAGCCCAAAGAAGACGCCGATCAGACGATCGCGGACAACGGTAGCGCTGGTAGCTGGGCCAAAATCTTGAAGGATAGCTTTGTAAAAGGCGAGGCCGACCTGATAGCCGCCGTAGGAGATCCGCGGAGTGCCGAAGTTCAC
>VBKE01000423.1 GCA_005879605.1 Deltaproteobacteria bacterium | reverse complement strand
GTGAAAGGGACGCTAAAGTTATCGGTACGGAGGGATTTCTTGCTGTTTAACTGTTGGGATTGGCCACATTCAAACTGACGCGCGGTCTGGGGGTCGATCGCTGACGGTCGGGAGTGTTGTGGCCGCTGGGGTTACTGCGATTTCCTGCGGGCCCTGAGGGACGATGACGTTGTGCTGGCTGACGTTATCGCCGTCGTTGCTTTTTAATTCACGGAAAACAATCGTGGAAAGAACAGTGAGCCCGCCGAGTACGATAAAAGCCTGGTGCACGCCGTGAATCATCTGCGAGGGGTCGGAGGTAAACCGATCAGGGATGAAGAGTGCCGCGACTAGCGAGGCCGATGCCACGCCGAAGCTAATCGACATCTGTTGTACAGTGCTTGCGATGGTGCTTGCCATGCTGGTGTCGCTTTCTGCGACGTCGGCGTACACGAGCGTATTCATGCTCGTGTATTGCAGCGAGGAAAAGAATCCAAAGCAAAAGGCTTGAAGCACGATGAGCCAGACCGGCGTGCCCGGCCCGATGGTCGCGAACAGTACGAGTATAAGGCCAATGATCACCGTGTTGTAGTTGAGCACTCGGCGGTAGCCAAAGCGCGTGAGAACGATCGGCATCGTCATTTTTAAGCTCATTGCCGCGAGGGCTTGAGGCATAATAAGGAAGCCGGATTGGACCGGGGTGTAGCCAAGGCCGACCTGATAAAGCAGGGGAAGAAGAAAAGGCATTCCACCCACGCCCAGGCGGGTGATGAAGCCGCCGGTGACTGCGGCGCGGAACGTTCGGATGCGAAACAGGCCTAAGCGCAGCAGAGGGCGCGGTATCGTGGTCGCGTGGCGTCCGTAGCCCAGGAGCAGCACGATGGAAAGGCCCAAAAGGCTCAGTATTTCCCGACCGCTTAAAGTGTGCTCGCCGAACACTTCCAGGACGTAGGAGAGCAGGGCAACGCCGGCGCCAAAAAGAATCAGTCCGATGATGTCGAGCTGGTCGATACGTTCTTCGCGATAATCCGGCAGGTGGCGATAAATAAAATACAGACCGAGGATGCCGATCGGCACGTTGATAAAGAAAATCATCCGCCAGTGAAGAAATCCTACGATCAGACCGCCGGCGACCGGTCCCAGCATCGGGCCGATGAGCGCTGGGACGGCGACGAAGCTCATGGCGCGGATGAGTTCGGATTTGGCGAATGTCCGAACCATAGTTAGACGACCAACCGGCACCATCATCGCCCCGCCACAGCCTTGAAGGATACGGTAAATGACTAGCAGGTGGATGCTATTCGAGATTCCGCAAAGAATCGATCCGATGGTGAACAGACCGATCGCGGAAGAAAACACCCGCCGGGTTCCATAGCGATCCGCCATCCAGCCGCTCACGGGAATAAAGACCGCGAGGCTCAAAGTATAGCTGGAGAGAACCGCCTTCATGCTGAGAGGCGCCACTTGAAGCGCTGCCGCAATCGCCGGCACCGCCGTATTCAAGATGGTCGTGTCGAGCGACTCCATAAATACCGCTATGGCTACCAACCACGGCAGGAGTCGTTTGATGGAATCGTTGGAAGAATCTTGAGGCGGCATTAGCTGATCCCAGCCGGAACGCCTTGCTCCGGACTCGGAATCAGCGCGGCGGAACTTCCGGAAGCTTCGGGGATAAGATCATGTTTTCATGATCAATCTCGAAATACCAGGGCGCTTTTCGAATTACTTGGCGTGAGTGTGATACACAGAACTTCAGCGATTTTCATTGCGGGAGATTAGGAATTCTTGATCTTCTAGTGCCTTCATGATGCTACCGTCAAGGAAATGATCCGAGTTGGCTTTTTTCGGTTCCGAGCTTGGTGAGCTTCAGCGATGCCAAGATGAATAGAGATAGGGTCAGGCCTGAGTTGTGAGTTATTTGTCAATCACCTCGGCAATTTTCTTTTCTGTCTTGAGATCCCGAACTCCCTCGTGACTAGCGCAGAGCCGGCTTACCATGGGAGCATCAGCTGCGATAATTTTGTCTACACACCGCTCAGTAGAGATAGTGACTGCTGGACAACCTCATCATTGACCTTCTTTGGCATTTCATCATAGGTCCGACCATCAAGCTCTCGCCCAGATTGTTTTTTGTTAACGCCTCCCCACTGTTTAAAAAAGAACGCAACACCTGCCTGTCTGCATTGGCGGTGTATGTCGACTACCCAATTGCGTTGGATCGGCCGTGCTTTCGGACCGGACTCACCGCCTACGATTACCCAATCAATACCCCCTAGATCGAGATCATCTATCGGTCCCAGCAAAGGTTCAATCGAGAGAAATTTAGTTCGCGCGCGAGTATGGCGCAGGTCGTCAATTCGCCACGTATAATCTTTGTTTTCCACACTAACGCCCATCCAGACGTTGGCTGGCCAGTCGATGAGATGGTCAAGCTCGCGAAGATTGTCAGACCGCTTGCTCAGGATCTGAAATTGGTGCCAATACGCACTTCGCATAATGTCAAACACACGCAATATGTAATAGAGCGGCACTTCTTTTTGGAAAAGATCACTCATGGAGTTGACGAAAATGCGCTGTGGCTTTCGTCACTGAAGCGGCAGATTTAGCATGTGCGGTTGAAGCGTCAGCTTGAAACCATCGCGGTAATTGCGCTGCCCCATGGCCTGAAGACGTTCTGCAATTCGCTCAGCGTAACAGTGCTTACAGCCAGGACTGACTTTGGTGCAACCGGTTACGGGGTTCCACGTTGACTCCGTCCACTCAATCGAGGACTTTGCACCCATTTTTCAACCTCCCTGTGCGAATGTGATTAAGACATCATTCGCGAACGTCCACGGACGTCTTTTGGCACCTCTAGGCTTACTGGCAGTCAGTTTACCTTCTTTCTCCATCTGTTTCAGTACGGCCTTATAGTTGCTGTCAACGTATGGGCGACCGACGGAATGCTTTTCATAAAGCTCCACGAAACTGACCGTTCTGCCCGCGTACCCACGAAGTAGCATGGCTTGAAGTTGTTCCAAGGGTCGGTTGAGCTCGAACAGAGTAGGATATCGTTCAAGGCGGGATTGTACTCGAAGCTGGCTACGCCCTGCTCAATTTTTGAGCTTTCCTTTGCCATTATCTTTTTCATTATGTCATAGCCGCGAAAGTTTTTGGTGACAAAAATTAAGTGATGACTTGTCCGCCTATTGTCACGACGAAACCGAAATGGCAGAACCAGTCGCTTATGAATCCGGATTCAGTGCGGTTGACAAACGTTCGACGATTGTAAGCTCCCGAGCGGAGGGATCCAGTCCCTCGAGCTCCTGCCGCAACTCATCGGCGTGCTCCCCAAACAAGGCATTCATATGTTCTCTAACAGCGTCGTTCCCTAAGCCTGCATTGATCCGATTGTAATTGAAGAAAAGAACACACTCACAGGCCCAATCCTTGACGACAGCATTCACCAATTGAAGCGATAGACCTTTGTAACCCCACGGATCGACAAAGAACAGCGTAGGAACAAGTCGCATTTCCTCGAAGCGCTTAACGATTTCCGTGCCAATTTCCTGGTTCATCACTCGTGGCGGATATTTTAGCTTATCAATGCCCGAGAGGCTCTTGATAGCGGCTTCCAAAGAGCGGCTGGAGTTCGAATCACCATCGTTGAAGAGCGTGACAAGTCGCCGAGCAATTATTGGATCTCGTATTCCTCTCTGTAGGATCAAAAGAGGAGTGGACATGGTTCCATCTTTGTACCGTCCCGGTCCGGCAAATAAATCGATGTAAGCGATACGGTCGGAACGCTGGACATGAGTTATTATTTTTGCCCAAGCAAAAAAGTAATCGGAGACGATTTTGG
>VBKE01000422.1 GCA_005879605.1 Deltaproteobacteria bacterium | reverse complement strand
ACTTTCATGCCAAAAGCCGTGGTGTAAAATTTCACCAGCCTCTCTCGATTCTCCGTTACAATGGCCAAATGGCGAATGCGGGCCATAATGCTAGTCTCCTTTCATGGGTCATTTATACAATCGATCGATGTAGCCTTCTTCTTTCAAGCGCTGCACGGCGCCAAAATAAAGATATCTTTTAATATCCATGCCGGCGAGCTTCGGCGCGAGGCGGTAAGTGATGTCGAGCGTATTTTGGATGGCCTTGTCGTTTGGGATCGGGACTTTATCCAGGTCCTTGGCGTACACTTCGTATGAGCTCTGGACCGCCTTTGCGTCTCCGGTTCTCATGTATCTGCGTATCACCTCGAGGGTCTTTTGTCGCTCTTTCAAAACAATGGCAATGCCGGCGACATAAGCCCTGGCGACGCGGTTGATGACATCCGGGTTCTCCTCGGCATACTTTCGTGTCGTCCATAGGGCATCGATGATCAAGGGAATGGGCTCCACTTCTAAAATCCTGAGCCCTTTCTCCTCCGCGGTCGGCACCATGCCCCTCGAAATGGGCGCGGCATGCACTCTTCCACCTGAAAGCGCCGCCAGCCGCGACATCGTGCCTCCCACGGCCAGGTACGTGACGTCCTTGTCGGCATCCAATCCCATGTTCTTGATCACCATCCGCGACACCTCTCCGGCCCTGCCGCCAATCTGAGATACGCCGACGATCTTGCCTTTCAAATCCTGGGAACGTCTGATGTCTTTGGCGACGGCAAAAACATACGGCAGGATGTTTTTCGCCGAGGCGATCAGGACGATGTCCGCTCCGCCGGCGACAGCGGTCAGCGCGGAAACGGCGTCGCCCGCCATAAATTGCGTGTGGCCGGACAGTAGACTTTGAGTAGACAGCCGGCCGCCTTCCATATAAATAAGCTTCGCCTCGATGCCGTTCTCCTTAAAAGAACCTCCTTCTTTTGCCATCCACAGACTGGCGGATTCCCCCGTTAAGCCGGGATAGGAAATCGCGACCTCTTGAGCCCAAACGTTTGCGAGCAACATGAATCGGAAAAGGATGGCTACCGTGAGGCAATGGATCCCATGCTTTGTCATAGATCCTTTCCCCAACTATTCCTCTTCAAACACGCTCTCCGGGTGCTTTTCCATGATTTCCTTGATGTACTTTTCTAGCTCTCCCTTTGCTTCCGAAGCATCCGCCTTGAAGGCTTCATGATGGGCTCCCAGAAGAAAGCTGACGCGACCGTCGCTTTCGGTTATTTCCAGAAAGAAATTGGTTCCGAACAAAACCTGAACCGTCTTGTATCCATCCTCGCGGTTACCTTCCACGACGACCGACCTTATTTTTGCCATTTCCACACCTCCTTAAAAGGAGAACGATTAACCTTAATTGGACAAAACTTTTCGCTCCTTGGACGATGCATCGAGCAAGAGTTCCCTCTCCCCTCGGAAACTGTGTTGTGATGCGCGAAATGCGGTATCTTTCCGCGTGGTGTCATTTCGAGCACAGCGAGAAATCTTAGATCCCTCACATTGGTTCGGGATGACAAACCAAGGTCTGGGACAGTCTCTCAAGGGAGAGGAAGTTGATAAGTCCCTGCCAACAAAAAGTACACACACATTCCCGTATTCAGCTCACAGCATCCGCATCAGCTTTCCATAGCCGTTGATCTTTTCGCGCATGCCGATTTTTTTAAACGCTACGTACAACTGCGACGTGATATTCGATATCACCGGCAGCCCCAGATCGGTCTCGATATCCTCGATGACATCGACGACCGGAAAATTCGCGCATGGAATAAAGATCGCCGTGGCGTTTTTCGCTTCCTTGACCGCTTTCTTGGCCGCCCGGTAAATATCCGCAATGGAGGCCAAGCTCGATTCGGTAAAGCTCGTCCCAAGGCTTACCACCGAAGCGACTTCAAAGCCCCAATCCCCGAGGTACTTCACCATCTTATCGTTGAGATCGGCGGGATAAGGATCCACCACCGCCAACCGTGACGCGGAAAGATCTCTGAAAGCATCCATGGCCGCGACGACGCTGGTTGTGCAGGGCACGCCCGTCAATCTTTGAAGCGTCTCCAACAGGTTGGCCTCAAAGCCTTTGCCCTGAGCCAATACCAGCGGCGCGCCGCCGTGGATGATGAAATCACAAGAGCGCCTGCCGAGCTCCTTGGCACATGCCTCAACCTGCGACAGCGCCTGTTTGTACGCCTCTTCCTTCCATCCTCCAACCATGCATGCGACCGCGATGAGACCCACTCCGTCGGGGACGATCCGATAAAAATCATAGGCGTTCAACTCAATCACTGACGGAGAGATGTAACCGATTCTGGCCCGATAACCGAACATGATTGCCTCCTTTCTTTTGCGGCGCGTCACCTAGCGTCTTCGATCAGCGAAAAGTCGAAGACCTGATTTGCCGCGATGGGATTTTTCACCTTCATTATCTCTTTAGCCGTCTCAAGCACTTCCGATCTCGCGGCGCTATCGAGGTTGCCGTTGTTGACTCGCGATTGCGCGTCTTCCTCGTACAAGAGGTGCGCGATGCGAAGATCTTTGATGGCAAATTTCCTCTGAACATACGGAATCATTATATTCGGGTTGTCTTTGTAGAACCTCGCGCTTCGATTCCAGGCCTTGACGAAACGCACCAAACTGCTTCGCTTTTGCTTGATCCGGCTCTCGGAGGTGACCACGCCTTCAGACCCCTGGTCCAAAGCTAAAAAGGTGAATGGAGGGCTCAGCATCGCCCCGGCGATCCCGCCGCTCACCATCGCTTGCAGACGCACTTCACCGCCCATGCTGATCAAAGTCACGTCCTTGTCAGGATTGAGTCCTTTTGCCTGAAGAATGCGGCGCATGACGATTCCCCCGGTTCCCTCTACCGATCCAAGCCCAATCGATTTCCCCTTGAGATCGGCGGGAGTTCGGATCATCGGCAGCACCAGCAACTCATGACTGGGCCGATCGCCGTCAACTGAAATGATCTTTATGGGCAGCCCGCGAATGGCCGCGGCAAGTCCGGTTCCCGCGTGCGTTATGATATCGACTTCCCCGGACATGAGACTGGCGACTCCCACTTGCCCCGCTCTGATCACCAACATCTGCAGCTCAAGCCCCTCGTCTTTGAAAAAGCCGTTCTCCTGACCGTAGTAGAGAGGCGTGTGGCGGATAGAAAGCCCTGCGGTCATGATGACAAATTTCTCGGCGGCGATTCCGTTTTGAGCTAGAAAAATGAAACCCCAAAGAACGATAGCTGTAAAGAAAGTTTTTCCAAAGTTCATAGCCGACTCCCGCGAGCTTCGCACACGAAACGAGCCAGGAACTCTCGCCTGGCTCTTTTCTGATCCGGCTCAAGTCAACGCTTCAGCAAAAACTCCTCTCTGAGCTGCTGGTACTGCTTGTCGAGCTGCACGGCGTCATCCGGCGTCAGCAGCATGAGACGCACTCCCCTGGCTTCGAAATCCAGCTCAGGGTAGATCGGACGCACCCCGCGACGGCCGGAAAGTCTCCCGAAGCTCGCGAGAATCTTCTGCGCCGGCTCGGAGAGCAAATAGTCCAGCAGCAATGCAGCGGCGTAGGGTCGGGGCGCCTTCTTGGCGATCACCATGGGGCTCGGAGTTGAAGGCGTCGGATCGGGATAGGAGATTTCCACCGGACAACCCTTGGTGTGCTTCACGTCGGCGAGCCTGTAGGCGTAGAGATCGATGCCCGCCTTGAATTCGCCGGCGCAGAGAAGCTGGGTCAGAAGCGTGTGGCCTTTGCGCACGACGACTTCGTTTTTGCTGATGGCTTGAAGATACTTGTGGGTCTTCTCCGGACCCCAGGTTTTCAACCATCCCATGATCGATTTATCCGGGTCCTGGTCCAGCGCAAAGCTTCCCTTCCACTTCGGATCCAAAAAGTCTTCGTACTTTTTCGGCGCATCACCCGGCGGCACCAACCGGGAATTGTAAGCGATCACCGCGACGTTGTGGTCCCACGTATTCCAGTAGCCCTGCCGGTCTTTATGAGTGTCGGGATAGAAGGCTCTCTCGGGCGAATCGTACCGGCCAACCAAGCCGGCTTTGATCAGAGCGGACACGTGTTCGTTGCTCGGCCCGATGACGTCCGGGATAAATTTTCCGGCCCTCGCTTCGGTCAATACGCGGTTGGCGATCCTTTCACCCGATGCCCGGTAGGAATCGAGCTTTACCGGATAGCGTTTTTCGAAGTCGGGCCTGAGCTTTTGAATATTGTCTTCACTGATGTTGCTGTATAAAACCGCCGTGCCCTCTGCTTTAGCGCCCACCACAAGTCGCTTCTGCCGCTCTGCACCCGGCAGCTTCCCCAGCTCTTGCCAGATCTCCTCGGGTTCTTTCGCCGAGATATTCGTGAAGCTTGACAGAACAAGCCCCAGAACGAGCAGAACGCTGGCGCAAAGTCGCAGCGTAATTCTCTCCATGGCTTTCACCTCCACTAACAGAAATAGCGGTTCCTTCGTCACAGGTTGCTTTCTGATGCTTGCTTGAGTCCTCTGTATCATACAATTAGGCGAATCCAGTCAAGTTCTTATCATGCTGTGTTGGAGTATAGGAACATTGGAGTGCTGGATTTGAATGCATCACTCCCTTACTCCATCACGCCGGTAGCCCAGTCTCTAACGCACCACTCTTTGCTCGTGCTAAGCCGGTCGAACCATTGCACACCGCCAATGATTGGAATAAAGTTCGGCTCAACTTTATGAAGATTGGAATTATTGCGTTCCTATTCTCTCTCCTGATCGTTCCTCCTAGTTCATTTGCCAATCCTTACCTGCCCAAACCGGGGGAACGACTCACGACGTTAAGAATATCCACCTGCGCCGTTTCCGGCGGCTTCGTGCATCTTTACACGGCGCTCGACAATGGCCTATTCGACAAGTATGGCCTGAAACTCGAGAACATTTTTATCCGGGGAAGCGCCCAAAATCTCGCGGCTCTTGCAAGCGACGAAGTGCAGTTCACCTATTGCGCCGCCGATGGAACGATCCCCGGTCTCGCGTCCGGCATCGACGCCAAGCTCGTCGCCTCTCCCTTGGTGAAGCTGCCCTACGTGTTGGTGGCGCGAAAAGAAATCAGGCGGCCCGAAGATCTTAAAGGAAAATCCATCGGCATCGCGCGCGCGGGAGATTTGAGCGATCGGCTCTCACGCGCGGTCGTGAAAAAATTCGGCCTGTCCCCGGACGTGGTCACGATCCGGCCCATCGGCGGCAGCCAGGGTGAGCGATATCAGGCGATGGCAGCGAACATAGTACAGGCCATTGCGATCACGCCGCCTTTGGATGTCCGCGCCAAGAACGAAGGCTACAACGTGCTCTATCGCCTGATCGATCTGAACCTGCCGTTCATCTACAGCACCCTACATACCAGTTATAAAATGCTGCGTGATCGTCCCGACACCGTCCAGCGAATGGTTGCGGCCTTGGCCGAGATCGTCTACTTCGTCGAGAAGAATCCGGACAAGGCCAAAGCGGCAATCTCTAAAGCGATGCGAGTCACAGATGAGGATGCGCTACAGTCGTCCTATAACGTGTACGCCAAGGAGATTGTCGACAGGACTATGATGGTTCCGGGAAGAGCAGTCGCCGAAGCGGTAGACCTCGCCCGCGAGGGCGGCACCAACGTCAGAAAAAAACCTGAAGAGTTGTATGACAACAGTTTCGTGCTGAACCTAGAGAAAAGCGGTTTTTTGAAAGAGATCTGGGGGAGCGAGAACTACAAGCGGTAACCAAAGGAGTGGATGAGACTTCGCGGGCCGAGCATCCGACGGCGGTTCCCTACACGGGGTTATTCCAACCTGAAAAGTTTCTTCACGTTAAGCGAGAGAATGTTGGCCTTGTCCTCCTCGCTGATCTTTGCCGCCTTCACCTCTTCCAACGTCGCGCAATGCTCATAGCTTGCCGGGTAGGAGTAGAAGAGGCTGCCAAAGGCTAGCCGGTGCGACCCCACCGCCTCGACAAACTGCCGGACGTAGCCCGAGCCGCGAACGTGCGCCGTGTCAAAGAGGATATTCGGCGTCCGCTTCGCGATGTCCAGTGCGAGCTGGCTATTCGTATTCGTCGTTAACGCATCCATCGCCACAAAGGTGAGTTCCGGGAATTCCAGGGCTAACCGCTCCAATCGCCATACGGCTTCCAAGTTCGACTCCGCGTTGGTGTGAACCAACGGCACGAGCCCCAACTCGCTTACCTTTTTCAGCAGCGGCCGCATGAGCTGATGGTCAACGGCCACACCCTGGAAGCGGTTATGCCACACCACTCCTTCCATCTGCAGCTCGTGTTTGATTCGTTCCAGCTCGCCTAGCGAACGCGTGCCATGGAGCGGCTCCACCGTTCCACAGGCCACCGGGAAGCGCTTGGGATCTCGCTTCCGATATGCGGCCACGGTATCGTTGGAACGCATCGTGTCCTTGATTCCGTCCGCCTGGATGTACCCGGTGGCCGCCAGGATCGCCGAATGGGTCACGCCGTTCGCCTCCATGATCCGCACACGGTTACTATAGTCCCGGTCCTGCCAGCCCGGTTCCTCCTGCAGGCTTCCGCCCGTTAAGGAACCAAGATGATGATGGATATCGAAAATCTCCACGGCGCCTCCCTAAAAAATCATAGGAATTTTTTTGATCCTATACATGGACGAAAGCTATTCGACTTCCGTTCTTCTAACTAGACTATAAACCCTTTGCTCTCACTCGCCCACGGCTATTTCCACAACTGTTTGTAAAATCCCTGGTTGTCGAGCTCCTTCACAAACTGATCGTCGTAGAATTCTTCTGGTTTGGCCGTTTTCGCCTTGGGATTTCTCGGCGCGATCTGGTTCAAAACTTCTTGGACTCCCTCCCGTGTGTTGTAGGGAATCTTGTCCACGTAATCTAACGCGTATTGATAAACCGCATTGATCGTCTTCGCATCGCTTGCGCGGCCGTATCTGGCAATCGCGCGCCCGGTAAGTTCTCGATCCGTAAACAGCCTGTACACGCCTTCGGAGTAGGCTTTTAAAAATCGTCGGGTCAGATCCCCATTGGCATTAATAAAAGACCGGCGCGCCATAAAGGCGTCGTGGGGAAAATAAACTCCGGCCTATTCGCCGGGCTAGAGAACGGAGCAGCGACGATGGCGCGTGTGCGCAACATGGCCGCAGCCGCAAAGAGATCGCCTGTCTGTATGAGTGTCACATCTCGTCCAGGCTCGAGCCCTTGCTTGCGCAAGACATAACGCATCGTGAAATCAGTGGAGGAGCCGAAACGCGTCACGCCGACGGCCTTCCCGCGCAAGTCGTCGATCGTTTTGATCTCCGGCAAAGCCATGATGTAGAAAGCGGGGACTTTGACCATCGATCCGAACATGACGATGTCCGCCCCACCTAAGCTCGCATCGACCGCGGCACTTCCCGCGGCGCCAGCGACGGGCAGATCGCCTCCGAGCATCGCTTGGACCATCAGCGATCCGGAAGCGATCAGCACCAGATGAGAATCAATGTCGTATTTCGCGAAAATCCTTCCCTCTTGCGCCACCCACATGCCGGCGAAAACCCCGCTCGCGCTCGAGTAGCCCATCGCCAACCGATCCCTCGCCAGCGTCAAACCCGGCAACACTGCCATTAGCATCATGCTGAAAACAGCCGCTCGAATTAGTTTATTCACCTTTTTGATCTCCTTGCCTGCTTTATGTCGTCGATACGTGTGGTAGCGCGGGAGGGTTTACTTTGTCAATGTATACGGGCACGATCAACACGCAATCATATCCGGCTTCGTGCGCCGAGACGGGCCTGCGGCGCCGATCGCACGAGCCTGGAATTGTCTGGCAGGCCTGGAAGCATGGTGGGATTGGCAGATGTCCACTGGTAAAATTTCTCTATTTACTTCAACACCCCATTTCGCT
>VBKE01000421.1 GCA_005879605.1 Deltaproteobacteria bacterium | reverse complement strand
TACGCTCCATGGATACTTGGAAGATCCGAAGCGCCATCACATCGCTGACTCCTCGAGTGGTTTTGAAGAATCTGCATCGTCTCCGCGAAGTGGCACGGAGCTGCAACGAGTTCCAGGCACGAATGGTGCAAGCTCATCCCTCGAGATTCGGTTCTTTTGCTCTACTTCCACTGCCGGACGTCGACGGCGCGTTGGAAGAATTGAGCTATGCGCTCGATGTCTTGCATCTCGACGGTGTAGGCCTTTTTTCCAGTGTGAATGACCGGTACTTGGGCGATCCCTGGTTCGATCCGGTGTTCGACGAGCTCAACCGACGCAAGGCCGTTATTTTCATTCATCCGACCCACTGCGAGGCGCCGGAGCATACGCGATTGCAGGCACCGCCCTTCGTCGTCGAATACGTGTTCGATACGACACGAGCTGTCGTCAATCTGGTTTTTACTGGCACCTTGAAGCGCTGCCCTGATATTCGCTTCATCGTCGCTCACGGTGGCGGCACTGTGCCGTTTCTCGCCCAAAGAATCTCGATGCTCGAAGGCCATCGGCATGCTAAAGACGTCACCGACGTGGTCCCCACCTTGCGCGCGCTCTACTACGAGATCGCCAGCACCACTGCGGGATACGCGCTACGTTCTCTGCAGGAGCTCGTCCATCCAACTCACATCCTCTGGGGCTCGGACCTGCCCTTTGTGTATGGAGAAAGGTTGCAGGAAGAGGTGGATCATTGGGAAGCCTACAATGGCTTCGATGCGACGGGACGGTCCGCCGTGGAGCAACAAAACGCGCTGCGTCTTTTTCCGCGGTTTAATCAAACAGCCGATGCGGCATCGCGGCCTTAATTTCGCCTAAGAAAGGTGAAACGCATGGATGAGACCAGAACCTGGAAGCGGACGCTAAGCGTCTTGGTCATGCTTCCTCTCGCTTTAGGAACGCTGTCGCGGTCCGGTTCGGCCGCTGAGGTGACCCGCTTTCTCGTCAGCTACGGCGGAACGGCCGGCTACCAGCTGCCGCTATGGGTCAATAAGGAATTGGGGTTTAGCAAGAAATACGGCGTCGATCTGGAAATCATTTTGATTCAGGCGGGATCGCCGAACATTCAGGCCTTGCTCGGCGGAAGCATCCAGCTCACACAAACGGCTGCCTCTTCGGCATTGCTGGGCGCCATCCGCGGCGCGCCGGTGGTGATCGTCGCGACCTTGGAAAACAAGCTCCCCATGCAGCTGATCTCCCGCCCGGAGATCAAGGAGCCGCACCAGCTCCGCGGCAAGACCATCGGCATCAATCGTTTTGGCGGCTCCAACGACGCCGCGGTGCTGATGGCGGTCAAAGCCTGGAAAATGGATCCTAAAGATATCACGATGTTGCAGACAGGCGGCACGTCGGCGCGGATGGCGGCGCTCCTCAGCAAAAAGGTCGACGCGACCGTGCAGTCCTATCCGGAAATCTTCGAGGCGCGCAAGCTCGGCATGAATGTTTTAGCGGATATCGGCGATTTCGGTTTCTATACGAACACGTCGAACATCGTTACCCGGTCCTATCTCCAACAAAACCGCTTGGCGGTAAAGGGTTTCATCAAGGGGCAAATCGAGGGCATGCACTACGTCAAGACCAACAAGGAGGGAAGCCTAAAAATTCTCAAAAAACATCTGCAGGTTACAGACGTCGAAGCCGTCGAGGGGACTTACGAATTTTTCGCGAAGCGCTTGCCTAGGTCGCCCCGCACGGAACTGGAAGGGATCAAAAATATTTTGATGTCCAACAACGCCGGTCAGAAAAACTCCGCGGAATTTATCGACATGAGTCTGATCGATGAAATCGAGCGGGAAGGCTTCGTCCAAAAACTCTATGGGCCATGAGAGCTAGATGGGAATTGGAGTGATGGAGTACTGGAGTAACAAGTTCAAAAACCCAATACTCCAGTACTCCAACCGCAGCATTGTTCAAAGGAGACCTGTAATGGCATCGAAAATCCGCTTGTCAGTCGCGTGCGGCGATTACGAGATCGTCCGTCCTCTCAAGGAAGGGACGGTCGCGGCCGATGGGCTCGAGCTGGTGGTGCTGACCGGCCATGGATCGAGGGAGCGTCACTGGCGCATGGCGCGAAACCAAGAGTTCGACGTCTGCGAATTCAACATCGGCGCTTATTTTATGGCTCGTTCGCGCAATGAGCCGATCACGGCGATCCCCGTATTCCTTCACCGCAGATTTCGCCACGGCTTTGCGTTCGTCAACGTCAAATCCGGCATCAAGACGCCGAAGGATCTCATCGGCAAAAGAGTAGGCGGCACCAACTTCCAACCCGCCGGCAACATTTGGTTGCGCGGCATCTTGGAGGAGCATTATGGGGTGCCGCACAAAGAGATAACCTGGGTTGTCGACCGCAGCGAAGATGTCGAGTTCACGCCGCCGGAGGGATTGAAGATCGAGATGATTCCGTCCGGAAAACACATGGACACGATGCTCGCGGAAGGCGAGATTCCGGCCATGATCAATCCCTACATCCCAAAGCCGATCGTAAGCGGCGACTCGCGCGTTACGCGGCTATTTCCAAATTATAAGGAAGTCGAGATGGAGTATTTCAAGCAGACGGGAATTTTTCCAATCATGCACGTCACGGCGATGAAACAGGAGATCGTCGAGAAACATCCCTGGGTAACGGTGAGCTTGGCCAAGGCTTTCGAGCAAGCCAAACAAGTCGCCTATCGGCGCGTGGTAAATCCGCGAGTAGTTCCCCTCGCCTGGTGGTCACACACGTGGGACGAACAACAGAAAACTCTCGGGCCTGATCCGTGGGCGTACGGCTTGGGCGAAGCCAACAGAAAAAATCTCCAGACCATTATTCGCTATTGCGATCAGCAAGGGCTGATCGGCAGAGAAATGTCGATCGAGGAATTGTTCGTGGATACCGATCCCGGCGACGCGGGCGGTGACGAAGGTCACTATTGACCGGACGGTTGATGGATTTTGAAGAGGGCACAATACCATTCACAGCCAGATGCGCGAGGAAGGCATTGACCCGCTGGGGTGCCACGATGACGCTCATTTCATCGAAAAGCCCAACGCCGTGATAGTGCTGAGCGCCTCAAACCGCTCGGACATGCGATGGTTTTTTTTCTGCAAGTTGCGCGACAACTCGGACACAAAACGGATTAGCAGCGAACTGCTGATTATTCATCAGCCATTGGTATTCTGACAAACTACGTCATTGTTTAATTAGTCAAATCACAGAAGGAGAAACCATGATTATCGACACTCACTTTCACGCGTTCCCCGGCAAGTATCTCGAGCTCATTCCGGAATCGCAAAATGACGTGAGAGGCGTGGGTTTTCACGCCTTCGATCATCGAGAGTACATCGACGTGATGGACAAGTACGGCGTCGATGTCGGCGTGCTTTCCAACACCGGCGGTAGAATCGAAAAGGACGGCAACCGGGCGAGAGCCCTGGAGTTGTGTAAAATTCTCAACGACTCTTTTGCTGAAGCCCATGCCAAACATCCGCGTCGGTTCAAGGCTTTTGCCAGACTGCCGATGATCGACATGGATGACTGCGTCCGGGAGCTGCAACGCTGCTTCACCGACTTAAAAATGCATGGCGTCATACTATCCACCAATCTCGCCGGCAAGTATCTCGACGAGCCTGAGTTCAAGCCGTTCTGGGACGCTCTCGCCGCATCCGGCAAGCCGCTCTTTCTTCATCCCGCCAACGCTCCATGCCAGGCCAACTGGAACAAATATTCACTGCATCAAAAAATTCTCTGGCCGACGGACAGCACTCTGGCAATTTCCCGAATCGTTTACAATGGAATCTTCGACCGCTACCCGAATCTCAAGCTCATCGCGGCCCACCTCGGCGGGATGATCCTGCTCTATCTCGACCGGCTCAACTGGCGCGAAGGAAATCCCGAATGCAAACGAGAGCCGGAAGAATATTTCAAGAAGATCTATTACGACACTGCTGGCCCGATACGAGCCGCATTCATCAGGCTCGTCTATGATACAGTGGGCGCTGATCAGATCCTTTTCGGTTCGGATTATCCCCATGGCCGTGGCGGCAGGGACGATCAGTTCTATCCCATGACGCTCGATGCCATGAACCAATTGGA
>VBKE01000420.1 GCA_005879605.1 Deltaproteobacteria bacterium | reverse complement strand
AGCGAGGCGAGCAAGCGTAAGATTCTGTGGGACAACTGTGCTCGCCTCTATGGGATCCAATAAAATTCTATACGCCTAGGTGTTAAAGAACTTTTTTTCTCTTTGAGGTCAATTCCGCCGCAGCTTGCTGCGGAGTGGTAGCCAGCAGCGCTGCCAGAGTCCGTCATTCCCGCACGCTTTTAGCGGGAATCCAGACGAATTTTAGACTGGACCCCCGATTAAAACATTCGGGGGTGACAGCTTGGGGGGAAAAACCCCGCAGCTTGCTGTGAGGTGATTCATTGACATGAAGCTTCGTGAATAAAGCTGATGATCCGCATCTCCCGCTGGCACCTTGGGACAAGTAAGAGGGGGTCTGTTTCAAAGCGGCCTTGAGCGCGTAGACTACGGAGTGTCGGAGGACCGACATGCGCTACACCCGAATCTCTGCCGACTGCCACGTCGATCTCTGCTGGCTGCCGCCCGACCTCTTCAGCTCGAGTGCCTCCTTGGCGATGAAGGACCGCATGCCCTACGTCACGGACGGCCCCAAGGGGCCGAGGTGGGTGACGAAGAAAGGCGCGAACCTGGGGCTCGTGAACGGCATGGGGTCGGCCGGGCGCGAGTACGTCCCTGGCCAGATCCACCGCTCCGACCGTATGGCCGCGACCGGTCTCTACGAGGACGGCAAGCGTGGCATCCGGAGGCTCACCGACCCGGAGCTGCGGCTGAAGGACCAGGAGCGCGACGGCGTGCAGGCCGAAGTGCTCTACGGGATCCTGGGCGCCACCCGGCGGCTGAATGACGCCGAGGCCGCCGTCGAGCTGGTGCGGATCTACAACGAATGGCTCGCCGGCTTCTGCGACGCGCACCCCGACCGTTACGCCGGCCTTGCCTGCATCCCCAACGCCCCCGTCGAGGCCGCCGTGGAAGAGATGAGGCGCGTGATCAAGCGCGGCGGCGTGCGCGGTCTCGAGATCGCCAACTCGCACGACATCGTGCCGCTCTGGGATCCCCAATGGAACCCGGTGTGGGAAGTCGCCAACGAGGCCGCCTTGCCGGTGCACTTCCACACCGTGGGGGAGCGGCGGCCAGACTTCGAGAAACTGCCGCCTCAGCTCGCGCTAGTGGAGCGCGCAGTCCACATCTCCGGCTTCCAGATGCACATCGCCACGACGCTGATGTCGGTCATCTTCGCTGGCGTGCTCGAGCGTTGCCGCAACGTTAAGATCGTCATCGGCGAGAGCGGCATCGGCTGGATCCCCTACGTGCTGGACCGCATGGACGCGGAGTGGGAGGATCAGTTCAAGGATCTCAGCCTCACTATGCGGCCGAGCGAGTACTGGCGTCGACAGTGCCGGGCGACCTTCCAGAGCGATCGCATCGGCATCAAGCTGCTCGACGACTTGGGGCACGATACCATCATGTGGGGCTCGGACTTCCCCCACCCGGACGGGGTGTGGCCCGACTCGAGCGAATTCATCGAGCGCGAGTTAGGACACCTGCCCGCGGAGGTGCGCCACAAGATCGTATGCGAGAACGCCGGCAAGCTGTATGGCTTTATACACTGATTAACGAGACGGATGTCACCACGAAGCACACGAAGAGCACGAAGGAAGAAAACATTTTTTTTGATTGGTGCCTTCTCCATTATCCGATCTTCGTGTCCTTCGCGACCTTCGTGGTGCAAAACTCTTTCGTCGAATAGTGAACGACTTGAACCCTGGTATGTGACTAATCGGGCTAGCTGGCGGGCCACCGCTCGGAGAGCCAGGCCGGCAGAGGCTCTCCCGCGCCGCTGACGGCCAGCTCGCGGTTCTGGTCGCCACGACCCGCGGGGAAGCGCGCGAGCGCGGCCGGCATCTCGAAGTAGATCTCCAGGCGGTTACCATCGGGGTCGAGGAAGTAGATGCTGCGCTGGTTCACGTGGTCCATCGCGCGCTCGATCCGCACGCTGTGCTGGAGCAGGGTGCGGTAAGCCTCCCCCAGCGCCTCGTAGCTCGCCACTTGGAAGGCGATGTGAGCGACGCCGAGCGGCCGGGCCAGGCCCCTGGCGGTCTCCGGACTTTCGTGCGGCGCCATGTCCAGCGTGTGGAAGTCCTCGCCTAGCGTCATGAACAAGTCGCCGTGCTTGGGGTCCTGCTCGGCAACGCGGAAGCCAAGCACATCACGGTAAAAGGCCTTGGACCGCTCGAGGTCCGCCACGCGGAGCTGGATATGTCCGAGCTTCTTTAGCCTGATCATCGGGGCCTCCGTATGAGAAAGGATAAAGGCGAAAGAATGAAAGATGAAGCCTTTGCTACTCCTCCAAGAATTTTTTGAGCCGTTGGACAACTTCAGGTGGCTGCGTGATTACCTGTTTGGCCAATGAGTCAAGCTCCTCGCCGGCTACGGGTTCGACCGGCCATCGTCGCTTTTTTGTTTCTGCCAAAAACTCTGTGTCTTTGACTGTTCTATTCCACGCCTCGCGCAAGATTCTTACTCGCTCGGCCGGGACACCGGGAGGGGTTAGCCAAGGACGACCAAAGATATTCGATGCCAGCATCACTGTAGCCAGCCGCCGGCCAATCTCGGGTGTCTTATACTGGTCCATCAGCTCATAGATAGTGGGGACATCGCCCAATAAAGGATCGCGTTTTTTTCCGGTCTGGGCCAGGGGACGAACAAAACGCTTTTTTCCCCAAGCAATGTAAGGCTCGCGGCCAAAAAAGGCCGTAACGGAAATCGAACGACAGCCCACCTCGCCTCGCTCGATGGCAAGGTCAACATCCGGCCCGCCCGTATAGCCTGAGACGAGGATGAGTTTCATTCCCAGAACCTCTTCCAAAAGTTTAGGTACTTGGTGTACAAACGAGCCCGACCCTGTGGTGCCGCATTTAGGCGGCTCTGTGGCTGAGCGTATATCGTCGATGCTTTTGTAAGGACTATCCGCGCGGGTAATAAACAGCCATTCGGTTTGTTCCGGCGTGCCGATCCAATTAAATTTGGCCCAATCGAACTGCACTTCCTTTCGCCCAATTAGCTGGTCCGTGTAGATTCCCGGAATGACGGCGCCGATGGTGAGCCCATCCGGTTTGGCAACATTGTACAGATAATTTGCCGCAACCAGTGAGCCGGCTGCCGGCATGTTCTGCACGATGACGTTGGGGTTGCCCGGGATCTGTTTTCCTATATGGTTAGCGATGAGACGAGCCCAAAGATCATAGAGACCTCCGGCCTGATTGCCGACAATGAGGGTTATGCTCTTTCCCTGGTAGAAAGGGGCCTGTGCATGGAGTGTGGGGCTAAAGAGCAGATTCGCCGCAAGGAAGAATGAGAGAAAAGAAAAAATAGCCGTGCCTATGCCAAATTTTTTCATGGCAACCTCCTGCTCCAGTTCGGCGAGGAAAATCTCACTGATAGGAATTTGCTCTTGGGGAGTAGCCGTCGAGATATCACAAACCGCCTCCGTGACGGCGCGAGAGCCGGTTCAAGAGCCTCGATGCAGTGCCAAAGATGAAGGACTAGTGGGCGGAGACTATCCGATAAGCTAGCGTTATGTCAACTTCGGGTGGCCTTCAGAGAGCGCCGGAAATTTTTCTACCGCCTCGGGGTAATGTAGATGTTTTTAATGGCCAAAGAGTTCCCACAGGCACCATTCGACCTGCGGGAAGTGTAGAAGGAAGCCCCCACCGCGATATTCGCTCTGTTGGGATTTCAGAAACAAGTTGACTTAGGCACCGGACGATCAGTGCCGGCTTTGAGGCGTTTATGATGGGTGGATATTATTCTGACCACTTGGCAGCAACAGGGATTAGTGCTCACCGACGCGCTACCGGACTACATAGGATTGCCGCCCGTATTGCCGGACCACGAAACGACTTCGACGGAATTAGACTAAAACCCGAGTTCCACTGCTACAAGCCCTGTAACGACACCCAAAACGATAACGGCCAAAGTAATAAATAAAAGCACGCGATAGGAAAAGGTGCGCGAAAGCATAACGATAGAGGGCAAGCTTAAGGGAGGAAGCGTGGTCAGCAGAGCGCCTGCAGGGCCAGCCCCCATGCCAAACGACATTAGGGTTTGCACGATCGGTATCTCTCCTGCTGTCGGGATCACAAACAGAGTCCCGGCGATCGCCATGCCGACAATCCATAACGCGTGATTACCGACATCTGCCGTCACTTGGGGAAACAACCAAGCGCGGGCCGCGCCAAGCACGATGACGATGAGCGCGTATTCGGGCAAGAGACGAGCGGACATTTGCCAGAGCTCTCGCAGCCAACGCCGCCAAAGAGAGCCGTTCCCATCCGTTTTTAACTGCGTCACAAGACTCTCTTCAACTTCTCCCGACAGCTCCGTGGCGCCGACGAAGCGATTCGCCAGATACGCCATTCCAAAAACCAAAATCACTCCGACCACCAGCCGCAGTGCTGTCCACTGCCACCCCAAGACAAAGCCCATGAACACCATCGTGGCGGGATTTAAGATCGGATTGCCCAGCCAGTACGCCAGCGCTGCGCCTACCGAAGCCCTGCATTTGCGAAGCCCCACTGCCAGTGGGGCGGCGCAACAAGTTCACATCATCGAGAAAATAGACGCTACGCCTGCTACCGCCACGCTGCCAAAGCTCATCCTTCCCAGCAGGCGAGCGATCCATTCTCTCGGCACCAGGGCTTGCACCGCCGAGCCGAGGAGCAACCCAAGGATCATTGCTTTCCAGATCGCGAGCGTGTAGGCCACCGTGTAATTCCACGCCGCCTGAAGAGAAGGCGCCGGCGGAGCTGCTTCTCGCGACAAAATCGAGTCGCCAATGGAGTGCTTGGTCGCGGCCACAAAAGCTTTGGCGTAATAAGGGCTCCACTTCACGTAATAGAGTCCGCCGGCGGCGATCAATACAAAGACCGCCAAGCCCAGCAAATAGGCGCGACGCGACACCGCGCGGCTTTCAACCCTGCCGGTATTGTCCATAACAGCTCCCCCGGTTTCTTCTTTTTCTCTATCGGGTTCTTTCCTATAGGTCAAATCAAAAATATCTATAGCCGGTCCGAACGCCTCAACGTGACAGGCTCTACGCCAGATATTCGATCATCCGGATGTCTTTTCGTTTCAGGAAACGAACGAGACGCGCAGCGGTTATAACGACGCGTCTGTGAGGTCAGAGAAGATCTTTCACTTCAGGTCGTCTTGCCAGAGCGGCATCCATCGTGAATCAGTGCTCTGCACCACTTGAGGTCTTCAGAGGGAACACTTGTTGATCCAGACGCGGACCTTACTCGCTTTACGGGAGAGAGCCTACTCGAAGCTTTGCTTGATTGTGCTGCTTTCGGAACACCGCCGTATCCCGAGCGGCTCCGAGTTGTTCAACAACTCGGAAAGGATCTCAAGGGCCGGGGACCGTTTTGATGCAAACGATTGTGCTCCAGCGTCAAAATGATAGGAATTTGTTTTTAGGTTCCGCCACCGGGAACTCAACAATTCCCCCGACAATCGCATGCCGAGATGGCTTTAAGAGCCGAAAGACCCTGTCAGAACGAGCGAGTGAGCCTCACACCGCTATTTTTGAGTGATCGATATCCGAATAACGTGGTCTTATGTCGACATGTGCTCCGGTTTAGGGTACAGAAGCTTTTAAATGAGCTGGCTGTAGGAGGGATCGAAGGTAATCTCTTGAATCGGAGGCTCGCTTTCAGGAGGGGCCTGGGATTCTTCCCATAGACTTAAGTGTTGAAGAATTTTTTGATAATCAAACTCCCCGCGCCGAAACGCCTCCACCAAGGCATCGTTCTCGCACACAGAACATCGCTGTGGAGGTTGGCTCGGCCGTCTCTGCCATACTAGGGTGTTTCTCGGCGGCCCATGCGCTGCCAAGATCCCAAAGTCAGGTCGCGGATGTCGTAGAACCCCACCGTGCCGCGATGGATCGGAAGATTTTGCTCCTCCATGTAAACCTCATAGGGAGTGCCGGCCGTATCCAGCGCTAAGTGACTACGTTGTCACTCACGGCTGCGTTAATCGGGCTCTGACCCGATTTTGACTTGGTCTAGAAACCTACTGCCTGCCCGTCGCGGCGCGGGTCACTGGCGGTGAAGTAGCCGCCGTCGAGCTTCCAGATCATCTGGCCGCAGCCGAACTGGTTGTAGTCGTCCACCGTCACGATGCGGTGCCCGCGGCGCTTCAGCTCCTCGAGCGAGGCTGCGGGGAAGCCGTCCTCGACGCTCACCTCCATGCCCTGCACGACGCGGAAGCGCGGGCCGTCGCAGGCCGCCTGCGGGCTCTGATCGTAATCGGCGATGCGCACCATCACCTGGGTGTGGCCCTGCGGCTGCATGGTGCCGCCCATCACGCCGAAGCTCATCACCGGGCGGCCGCCTTTCGTGACAAAGCCGGGAATGATGGTCTGGTAGGGGCGCTTGCCGGGCCCGACGCAGTTGGGGTGGCCCGGCTCGAGCACGAAGCCGGAGCCGCGGTTCTGCAGAGAGACGCCGTCCACCACCACGCCAGAACCGAAGCCCATGTAGTTAGATTGGATGTAGGAGACCATCATCCCGGAGGCATCGGCCGCGGTGAGGTACACGGTGCCGCCTTTCGGCGGGTTGCCGTGGCCGAAATCCTGCGCGCGCTTCTGATCGATGAGCTTCGACCTCGACTTCAGGTATTCCTTGTCGAGCAACGCCTGGGGACGCACGTCCATGTGGTCGATGTCGGCCACGTAGCGCCAGGCGTCGGCGAAGGCGAGCTTCACCGCTTCGATCTGCAGGTGCACGCTGTCGGCCCCGTCCACCGAGTGCGAGCGCAGGTCGAAGTTGGCGAGGATGCCGAGCGCGATCAGCGCCACGATGCCCTGGCCGTTGGGCGGGATCTCGTGCAGCGTGTAGCCGCGATAGTCCATCTCGAGGGGCTTAACCCACTCTGGCCGGTGCGCCGCCATGTCGGACGCTCGCAGCGCGCCGCCCTGCTTCTTCGCCGCCGCCTCGAGCTTTGCAGCAAGCTCGCCACGATAGAACGCCTTCCCCTTCGTGGCCGCGATCTTTTCAAGGGCCAAGGCATGTTTCTTGAACACGAACTTTTCTCCGGCGCGAGGCGCGCGTCCTCCCGGCAGAAACGCCTGGGCGAAGCCGGGCTGGTCCTTCAGCTTGTCGACCTGGGTCTGCCACTGCCCCGCGATGGTCGGCGAGACGAGGAAGCCCTCGCGACCGTAGCGGATCGCCTGCTCGAAGAGCTTGCGGAACGGCAGCTTGCCGAACTTG
>VBKE01000419.1 GCA_005879605.1 Deltaproteobacteria bacterium | reverse complement strand
ATTACGACCCCGCGACAATGCTACGGAACAGGAAATCGCCACGGCACCGGAGCACCATGACATGACTCTTGTCTCCTCCCAGCCCTGGGTTGTTGAAGGAGAAGTTTTGGGCACGTTAGCGGCGTACGTTTATAGCGATGTGACCACAGAAAGGCCGGTCGATTATTGGGAGCTTTACGATAAACAAACCAACCTTCTGGCGGCTAGTTGGTTCGACAGATTCGGTATCCAGAGGACCGCTGTCGATCGCGGCATTGTGGAAGAGGAAGACAAGCTCGAGGGAATTTTTGTTGTCATCTTAGATGGCAACCTAATATGAGGAAATCTCCTTCAAGAACCCATTCGGAGGTCCGAGTACCATGGAATACGTAACGATGAACGGGTTGAACCGTGAGGTCTCACGCATCGGATTATGATGATCGATTGGACACATATCGGGCCGTCAGTGACGGCCGCATTTCTAGGATCACTCGTGGAATTTATTGAGGCGCTGACAATCGTGCTCGCGGTCGGCACTGTTCGGGGCTGGCGGTCGGCCATGCTTGGAACGAGCATGGGCGTGCTGCTACTGGCGGCGCTTGTCGCCCTCCTTGGTCCTGCGCTCGGCGTCATCCCGATCGCCGTGCTCCAGCTTGTGGTCGGGGTCCTGCTTCTGCTCTTCGGCATGCGCTGGCTGCGCAAAGCGATCTTGCGAGCGGCCGGCACCATCCCGCTCCACGACGAGACGGAAGCCTTCGCTAAAGAGACCGACGCTCTGGGTAGGAAAGCATTCACGGGCGACATCGGATGGGACGCCATCGCGGTCGCGACCGCCTTCAAAGCGGTCGTGCTCGAGGGGCTGGAGGTTGTCTTCATCGTCATCGCCGTCGGCACGGTCGGTCATATGCTGATCCCAGCGAGCGCCGGGGCCGCGGTGGCAGGCATCTTGGTCTTGTTTCTCGGCTTGGTGCTGCGCCGCCCGCTGGCCCGCGTGCCCGAGAACACGCTCAAGTTCGCAGTCGGAATTCTCATCTCCGCTTTTGGGGTATTCTGGGTCGGCGAAGGGCTCGGTTTTCATTGGCCCGGTAGCGACCTTTCGATTTTCGGGCTCACTGCCGGCTTTCTGCTTGTTGCGCTGATCATGGTTCCGGCTGCCCGGCGCCGGGTCCCGGAAATATTTGCTCCAGCACGATGAAAGAAGGAGTCATACTAATGATCAATGGATTGATCGCAATGCTTGGCAAGGTGTTTGGGCTCTTTGTTGACGATGGCAGTCTGGCGCTGAGCATTCTAGTATGGATCTTTGCGCTTCACGTTGTGATGCCCATCGTGCCCTTGGACCAAGGAGGGGCCGCACCGGCTCTGTTCTTGGGGTGCGTAGGCATTCTCATCGAGAATGTGCTGCGCGCATCGCGGCAGCCGGTAGCGCCTGCGGAAGCTGATAAGGACACCAGCGCGGGTAAGAGTTCGGTGCGAGCCTTTTCGGATTCGCTCTTGTCCCAATCGGTAGAGGTTCAAACTGTAAGTCCTCGGCTCCGCAATGAAGTCGTGATGAACGAGCCGAGAACCACTGATCCGAAGCTCGCGCGACAACTGGTACTCGACGAGTTGTTCGACCTGTCGCTTTATCAATCGCTCCGTAATGTGGCGGGTGGTGAGTTGCGGGCGATCCTGGATCAGCTGATCCCGATCGAGCAGCGTCACTTCGCCTTCTGGCAAGATTTTTTCGATCTGCACGTAGAAGCACTCGACCTGGCTAGACGGCTGAAGCTCGTGTTACTCGTGGCCATCTGCCGGCTTTTCGGCGCGCCCGCGATTCATCTCGTGCTGGAGGCGATAGAGGTCTACGGTGTGCGGAAGTATCTCAGGGTCTGGAGCGCCTACGGGCATGGGCCACTTGGTGCGGCGGTGCGGAACATCCTCGAGGACGAGTTCAAGCACGAGGATGAAGTCGTGACCGGGGATGCGGAGCGAAAACTCAATCCGGCGCGCGTGCGAGATATTTTCCTCGGACTGAACGACGGCCTGGTCGAGATCCTGGGTGCCGTCAGCGGCTTCTTCGCCGCGTTTGGGAATTCGCTCGCAGTCCTGGTTGCGGGGCTCACAGTAGCTGTGGCTGGAGCGTTGTCGATGGCGGCGGGGGCCTGGATCGCCGTCAGCTCGGAGTCGGAGATCCGCACAACAGAGTATGCGCGACGGCGGTTTCTGGGTGAGAACGTGTTAGAGACCGGGACGGCAGAGACGCCGCTGGCTTCTGCAACTATTATCGGTGTGAGCTATTTGGCCGGCGCCCTAGTTCCGGTGTTGCCGGTTCTCGGTGGGGCAACGACCGTGGTCCCTTCGCTTCTTACCGCGGGTAGCTTAATCATCCTCGTCTCGATCATGGTCGCGTTTCTCTCGGGCATGGATATCAAACGGAGAGTTATCACGAACCTAGTCATCATCGCGGCTGCCGTAGGCATCTCGTTCGCAATCGGGCTGGTGGCGAAGCTCGTGTGGGGCGTCTCGGTATGAGCTTTATGCTCCTGAGCGGGCGAGGTCGGGCCGATCTTGCTGCCGAGGTAACCGGCGAAACGTCCCCACAGCTTGTGCATCGCCTTTTCGCGGCCAGCGTTCTCATAAAAGGCGTGGATGGCGTCCTGGAAACGATCGGCGGTATTCTCTTTATGTTTGTAAGCCCGAAAGCGCTGAGTAGCCTTGTCATCTCATTCACTGCGCATGAACTGTCCGAAGATCCTGACGATTGGCTTGCCACGTCGTTGCGCCATGCCGTTCACAATCTATCATCGGACACCAAACTTTTCGTAAGCGTTTACCTTGTTGCTCACGGGCTTATCAAGGTCTTTTTAGTAGCCGGTCTCCTACGCAAGAAACTTTGGGCGTATCCCGCGGCGCTTTGGTTTCTCGGTATTTTCATTCTCTACCAGCTGTATCGCTTTAGCCATACACATTCCCTCGGCCTCTTAGCACTGAGCGCTTTTGACGTCTTTGTGGCATCGCTGGTATGGCTGGAGTATCGGTCGCAAAAACAACCTCCCTATTTCGCGAGATAACATTCGTTCATGCTGACCGGCTTTCGCTCGCAACACCAGATGAAGAAGCCGAGCAGTTCACGGACTGAGAGCCATTCACCGCTTCATCTTCGAGTGGGTAGTGTGATAAATTTTTTCAATCAAGCTGCGCTCACGAACACAATACCCGGCGTGGCGGGAGCGACAACGGAGGACCTGGAATGAAGAACGCGACGCGGATTTGTTCAATCGCGACGGTTGCGCGTGTACAAAGTTTATGACGGAACTGTATTCTATACCCAAATTTTTGCCGGCGAGGAGTGAGGCAACATACTCCCAATTTATTCCAAAAATAATTTGGCAAACAATGAAAACAAATATTGTTCCGAAAGTGATGAAGGAGTACTCCGATTCCTGGATCGAGAGAAATCCTGAATATGAGTATCGATTCTTGGATGACGAAGATATTTGTCGATTCATAAGAAATGAGTTCCCTCAGTATATGGATGGGTATAAGAAGATAAAGCACGGAGCAGTCAAGGCGGATTTTTGGCGGTACCTCATTATATACAAATACGGAGGCGTATATGCCGACATCGATTGCAGATGTGTTGTGTCATTGAAAAACTGGGTACATCCGGAATCACGATGGGTAACTCAGTTGGGTGTAAACAGGGATGTCTGCCACTGGTTAATCATAACCGTTCCGGCGAATCCAGTATTAAAAAGAGCTGCGGAAAAAAGTTACCAAAATCTGATGAATGATACCGAATATGCGCAGTATAAAGGATTCGGGTTGAGCGGCGATCGGAGAATTGAGCTATGCGAGCAACTCCCACCAATTCAGATCAGCCATCCCATAATGAAGCTAGCCGGTCCGCCCATCTTACCGCAAGCAGCCGAAGAGTGTTTTCTCAGCAAATCGAACTCTGAGATTTTCAATTTCATGCAGGTTGTTTGTGTTTCCGGTAAAAAAT
>VBKE01000418.1 GCA_005879605.1 Deltaproteobacteria bacterium | reverse complement strand
ATGTTTTTTTGGCTTATGTCGCGGCCAAGACAAAACGAATCAAGCTAGCCATGGCGGGCAATCTGTTGCCGCTGCACGGTCATCCATTGCGCGTCGCTGAGGAACTCGCGATGTTGGATAACCTGACCCGCGGCCGCCTCATCGCCGGCTTTGTGCGCGGCATCCCACGGGAATATCTCGCGCTCAGCATTCCTTTAAGAGAAGGCCGGCCGCGGTTCGAAGAGGCCCTCGATGTCATCATCAAGGCGTGGACCAATGATCTGCTCAACCATGACGGCCAGTTCTATCACTATAAAGACGTCGACATGTGGCCGCGGCCATACCAAAGTCCTCATCCACCGGTTTGGGTCGGCGCCATCGGTCCCGAGCCGACGCGCAATGTCGCCAAGCGGCCGGGAGTGACCTTGTGCTCGACTTTCCAGCCCACGGTGGCCATCAAGAAACAGCTCCAGTTATTCCGCGATGCGTGCGCGGAGTTCGGCCGGCCGTGCAGCGCCAACGATATTCTGATCGCGCGCCACGTGTTTGTCGCGGAAAGCCAGAAGGAGGCGGAGAAGCTCTGCAAGAGCCATTTTGAATATTACTTCCACCAGCTCCTGGGGAAAGTTAACAACGCCGCGATTCAAAGAATCCTCGATATGAATCCTGAACTGACCTTCGATTCGGTGAAGACTCCTTACCCCTACGATGTCACGCCGATGGAAAAAATGCGCGACGACGGTTTTGTCTTGGTTGGGACGCCGGACCGGGTGTATCAGGATCTCATGGCGCAGTACGAAGAATACGGCGGCTTTGGCACGTTCATGGCGATCGTGCGCATGGGCGCGATGCCCCAGGAGCTGGTATTGAACAATGTCCGTCTGTTCGGCAAAGAAGTGATTCCGCGGCTGCATGCGCTGGAGCCGAAGGCGGCGTAGACGAGTTGGCGTTGTTTCCACGAAGATAATTAGCTATGCGCAGCTATTGCGACGCGCAAATAATCGAGGAGGGATGAAAATGGCTATTCAAGAGAAATTCGTTCAGGTGGGTGAATATCGCACTCACTATTGGAAAGTCGGCGAAGGCGAGAACGTTCTCATGCTGCATTCGGCCGATCCAGGCTCCGGGGGATGGCTGGAGTTTCGCGAGAACATGGAAGCGCTGGGCAAGCAGTTTAGAGTGCTGGCGCCGGACATCATCGGCTTCGGCAAGACCGATTCGCCGAAGAGCGATCTGAGACATCCCGCCTATGTCGAACATATGGTGCAATTTCTCGACGCGCTGGGAGAGCACCCGGATAGAGTCGGGCGATTGATTTTGATCGGCGATGCCGGCGGCGGGATACCTCCCGAGCTGGAGCAGAAAGCGCTGGCGCCCTATGCAAATTACACGGCGACCCGAGAAAATCTTCAGGCCCATCTCGGGAGAGCGTACTTCAACCCGGATCGCTGGGCGCCGCCGCAAATCTTCGATCAATATCTCGAAGCGAGCGCGCGCCAATACGGCGCCTACGCGAAGCTGGGCTGCTACCCGATGGACGTGCCAAACCTAAGACCGCTCTTGGCTAAGATGACGGTGCCGGTGCTGTTCGTCACCGGCAAAGAAAATAAAATTTTGCCGATCGAGCAGGCGCTGATTGCCTTTAACATGACGCCGGGCGCCAAGCTTTATGCAATGTCCAGTTGCGGGCTTCACGCGCAGACCGAGCATCCGCAAGAGTTTAACCGCATCGCCGTCGAGTTCCTCAAGGGAGAGTTGAATTAGCCCCCACCTCTTTCCTCCCCCGCGGCGCGGGGGAGGATGAAGGAGGGGGTGCACGTCTGACTATGAAACCGGCGCCATTCAATTTACTCCGGCCTAAGAGCGTCGACGAAGCATTAGCGCTTCTTCAATCTCACGGCGATGAGGCCAAGGTTCTGGCCGGTGGGCAGAGTCTCGTGCCGCTGATGAATTTCCGCCTGGCACAGCCGCATAATCTGATCGATCTCAACGGAGTGGAAGGTTTGGACCCAATCAGGCTCGACGATCAAACGCTAGCGGTCGGCGCAATGGTACGGCAGCGGGATGTCGAGCGCTCGCCAGCGATCGCCGAGCGTTTGCCGATTCTCCGCGAAGCGATCGAGCAAGTCGGCCATCCGGCGATCCGCAACCGCGGCACCGTCGGCGGTAGTCTGGTCCACGCCGATCCTTCGGCGGAGCTGCCGCTGCTCGCCGTCGCCTTGGACGCAATCTTCCATCTGCGCAGCGCGCAGGCGAGCCGTTCGGTTGCGGCGAAGGATTTCTATCAGGGCTATCTATTGACCGACATCGCGCCCGAGGAATTGTTGGTTGCGACCGATTTTCATATGCCGCCTGTGGATTGCGGTTGGTGCTGCACTGAGATCGCGCGCCGGCATGGCGATTTTGCCATCGTTGCGGTGGCGGTACTGCTCGGCTGCGGGCGCGATCGAAGGATCGACTTCGCCCGCGTCGCGGTTGGCGGAGTCGGTCCGTCGCCGCTCCGCATGACGGCGGCGGAGCAGGCGCTCGTGGGTGAGCGGCCTGGCGCAGAACTTTTTCGCGGGGCGGGCGATGCTGCGGCGCAAGCGGTGAATCCACCGGCCGACATCCACGCTTCTTCAAGCTACCGGCGCCATCTGACCGGCGTGTTGGTGCGCCGCGCCTTGGCGACCGCGGAAAGTCGGATCAAGGGACGGGCGTAATGGCCGAAAAGATCTCGATCACTCTCAAAGTAAACGGATCAGAACAGGCGGCGGCGGTTGAACCGCGCCGCTCGCTAGTTGATTTTCTACGCCACGATCTCGGCTTGTTTGGAACTCATGTCGGCTGCGAGCATGGCGTATGCGGCGCTTGCACGGTGATGCTCGGCGGCCGGACCGTGCGTTCGTGCTTGCTCTTTGCCGCCCAAGCCGACGGCTCCGAAGTCACCACCATCGAAGGCATCGGCACGGACGAAGCGCTCCATCCCTTGCAGCCGGCATTTCAGCAACACCATGCGCTGCAATGCGGCTTTTGCACGCCGGGGATGATCTTGGCGGCCCTCGAGCTGCTGCGCGATAATGCCGATCCGAGTGACGAAGAAATACGCGTCGGCCTCAGCGGCAATCTCTGCATGTGCACGGGCTACGTCAACATCGTGCGCGCGGTGCGCGCCGCAGCGCAAAACGGAAAGGTCAAATAAATTTAGCGCGGCTGAATCGTACTGAAACTTTCACCACGAAGGACACGAAGTTCACGAAGTTTAAAAAGCATAAATATCCGAACCCTTCGTGACCTTCGTGCTACGATCGTTGAAAATTTTCCCGGCTTGCGCAAATTTCTGACGCGAGCCCCCTCTCTTCTCTCCCCCGCGACGGGGGAGATGTAAGAGGGGGTCTTTCCGACGGTTCTATTTGGTGGCGGTTCTGCCGGGCTATGCTCTTCGTGGTGAGTAAGTCTTGTTGAATGAGTAATATGGAAACCAAATGGGTTGGGCAAGCGCTCGAACGCACCGAGGACCACAGGCTTATAACAAAAGGCGGTCATTTCATCGACGACCTGACCTTGCCCGGTGTCGCCCACGCGGCTTACGTGCGCAGCCCGCATGCGCGCGCCAAGATTCGCCACATCGATGTACGCCGCGCCTTCGATCATCCCGGCGTCTACGCCGTGATCACCGGCGAGGAGGTCGCGCAGCTCACCCGGCCGCAGCGCGGCCGGGTACCGCTGGCCAACTCGCCTAAAGTTTACGCCTTGGCCTATCAACAGGTGCGTTACGTCGGCGAGCCGGTGGTCGGCATCGCCGCGGTGGACCGGGCGACCGCGGAAGACGCGGCCGATCTCATCGAGGTAGAATACGATCCCTTGCCGCCCGTGCTCGACCCGGAGCAAGCGCTCCGGCCCGACGCGCCGCTGGTCTTCGAAGAGGTTGGCTCGAATATTCTCTGGCACGATACGTTTCCCTACGGCGACGTGGAAGGCGCCTTTAAAGAAGCCGATACGGTCGTCGATGAGCGCGTGACGATTCACCGCTATTGTTCGACGCCGCTCGAAACTTTCGGCGTCATGGCGCAGTACGAAGCGGCGACGCAGTCCTACACGATCTGGGGACACACCCAGCAACCGGCTCAGGATCTGCACGTGCTCGCCGCGACTCTCGGTATCTCGCTGGGCAAGATCCGTGTGATCGTGCCGCCGATGGGCGGCTCTTTCGGCAATAAGGTGCGGCCGCTTTTTATCATCGCCGCAGCGCTGCTGGCGCGCAAGGCGGGCCGGCCGGTGAAATGGATCGAAGACCGGCGCGAGAACCTGTTGGCGCTGGGCCATGCGGCGGACGGCATCATGGAGATGAGCGCGGCAGTTAAAGCCGACGGAACGATGCTGGCGATCAAATTCCGCAACATTGAAAACGAAGGCGCCGGCATCGATTTCGCCGCGCGCCACAATTTGCTCATGCTGAGCAACATCGCCAACTGTTATCGCTTGCGCGCGATTTCCTATGAAGGCTATTCGGTCGTGACCAACCGCTGCCCCGTGGTCGCCAATCGCGGCATCGGCAAACCCTTTATGTGCTTTTCGGTAGAAAGAATGATCGACACAGTAGCCCGGGAGCTTAAGATCGATCGCGCGGAAATCCGTTTTCGCAACTTCATCCAACCTGATCAGTTTCCCTACGACACGCCCTCCGGCCAAACCTATGACAGCGGCGATTATCCGGAGATGCTGCGCAAGGCGCTCGCCGCCGTCGATTACGAAAAGCTCCGGCGCGAGCAGGCCGAGGGCAGGGAGCGCGGCCGTCTACTCGGCATCGGCATCGCGACCGCGGTCGAACCCGGCGGCTCTAACCTGAGTTACGGCATGCTCGTCAGCGGTCGCTCGCAGCTGCTCAGCGGGCAAGGCGAGGCGGCGCGCGTCCGATTGGAAACCGACGGCA
The DNA here is from genome assembly GCA_005879605.1 of Deltaproteobacteria bacterium. Classification (GTDB taxonomy): domain Bacteria; phylum Desulfobacterota; class Binatia; order UBA9968; family UBA9968; genus DP-1. Next base: position 1,093 of record VBKE01000418.1, on the reverse strand, counting down.
GCGCCACGGTGTTTACCGGCGGTCTCGATTCGGGCCAGGGCCACGCCACCGCGCTGGCGCAGATCGTCGCCGATGAGCTGGCCCTCGACGTAAAGCAAATCAGAGTGCCAACGACGTTTGATTCGGCAAGTCATCCTTATGTGATGACCTCGGGCGTTTACTCCAACCAGTTTCACGGTCATGATACGGTGGCGGCGATTGGCGCCGCTCGCAAAGTTCGGGAAAAACTTTTAAAGCGCGCCGCGGCGCAACTCGAAGCCAATATCGACGACCTGGAGCTGCGCGATGGTCGTATCGCTGTGCGCGGCGCGCCGGATAAAGCCGTGAGTGTCGCACAGGTTGCCAGCCGCGCTTATTGGAGCCTGGCCGATGAGCAGCCCGACGGCGAGCCGGGCCTCGAAGCGCTTTACTATTACAGCAATCCGCTGGCGAAGCATCCGGACGAGAAGAAGCGCGTGCGCGTCCAGCTGGGCTTCGCGAGCGCGGCCCATGTCGCGGTCGTCGATATCGACCCCGAAACTTTTGAAATAAAAGTTTTGCGCTATGTCGTCATTCACGATTGCGGGCGGCAGATCAATCCCGCTATCGTCGAAGGGCAGGTCCATGGCGCCGCCGCCCACGGTATCGCAAAACGGCCAGCTCCTCACCACCAGTTTCATGGATTACTTAAAGCCCACAGCTGCCGACTTACCGAATATCGAAGGCGGTCGGCTGGAAACTCCTTCGCCACTAACGTTGCTCGGGACCAAGGGAGTCGGTGAAGGCGGCGCCGTGGTCGCTCCGGCAGCGATCGCCAGCGCGGTCGAAGATGCGCTGGCGCCGCTGGGCATTCACATTGCGGCGCTGCCGATCGTGCCGAGCCGGTTATGGGAGGTGGTGGCGAACGGAATGAAACGGTATGAGAGAGGCAAGAACTGAACAGTAAAAGTTAAAAGCGAAAATTAGACAGGTGTCACCCTGAACAAAGTGAAGGGTCTCGCGTATTCAAAAAAAGCGAGATTCTTCGCTCACGCTCAGAATGACCCTGGGATGAGTAAAGATTTCCACAAGGAGTTGATGTGAAACTGATCGCAACGAACGCACAGATTCCCGG
>VBKE01000417.1 GCA_005879605.1 Deltaproteobacteria bacterium | reverse complement strand
CCGACGGGATTTGAACCCGTGTTGCCGGCGTGAAAGGCCGGTGTCCTGGGCCAGGCTAGACGACAGGGACGTGATGGTGAGCCGTGCCGGATTCGAACCGGCGACCCTCTGCTTAAAAGGCAGATGCTCTACCGCCTGAGCTAACGGCTCGCTGGCGGGTTTGAAAACCTTTTCTTAAATAACGGGAATAGCGCGCTAAGTCAATCAAGCCGGCGGATTGTGAATTACTTCTTTGTGTTCAAAAGGCATTCCTCCAGATCACTTTTTTCAAGGTTTGAAATCCAACCTCTTCGGACACACTCCTTTTTTATCTCCCTTTGACGTCCAAGAGATCTCTCAACGCGTTGCCTAGGGTGTTGAAAGAGAGAATAGTCAAAAAAATCGCTCCGGCGGGGAAGAAGATCACGTGCGGATACGTGCGCATAGCGCGCCAGCCGTCTTGCGCCAGGGTTCCCCAGCTCGTACCCCAGGTGCTGTAAGGATCGTTAATGCCGAGGCCGATGAAGCTCAACGTGGATTCGGCCAAAATGGCCGATGGGATGCTGAACGTTAAGGTTACGAGGATCGGGCCGAGGATATTGGGAAGAATATGGCGCCAGATAATTCGCCGGCGCGAGGCGCCCATGGCTCTTGCGCCCTCCACGAAGAGAAACTCCTTGGCCTGCAGAACTTGTCCGCGCGCGATGCGCGCGAAGCGGACCCACGACACGAGACCCAGGGCGAGGAGCAGTCCAAAGATGTTTCTCCCGAGTAGCAGCGACAGAAGAATAAATATCAACATGTCGGGCAAGCCGTAGAAAATATCCACGATTCGCATCATGAGGTTATCGAGATTTCCGCCTTTGAAGCCTGAAATCAGTCCGTAGGTTGTGCCGATGATGAGAGCGATGATGGCGGTTCCAAGCCCCACGGTCATGGACACGCGCGCGCCGTAACACACGCGCGTTAATAAATCACGCCCCAGCCCGTCGGTGCCCATCCAGTGAAGCCAGCTCGGCGCTTCGAGGATTCGTTTCTCTTCCAGTCCGCCCGCCATGTAAGGAGAGAGCCACGGGACGAGCAGGGCACTCGCGCATACGACCAGAACAAAGCCAAGGCTAAGCAGCGCCGTAGGCTCACGAAAAGTGCGGGACGTTCCCGGCATCGAGCCGATCATCCCGATGTTATCACTCGGTTCTGATGCGAGGATCAACACAGCCATACAATAGATCGACTAACAAATTGGCGCACACTAGGATGACCGTATAAACCAAGGTGACCCCCATGATCAGAGGGTAATCGCGGTCCGTAACCGCCGTGATGAAAAACCGCCCCATCCCGGGAATGGCAAAAACATACTCCACTACAAACGAGCCGGTGAGCAGCGCCGCGGTAAGCGGTCCAATCACCGTAAGCAGGGGAATGAGCGAATGGCGCAGCGCGTGTTTCAGGAGGACGGCGCGCTCGGCAACGCCTTTCGCCCGCGCCGTGCGGATAAAATCCTCGCCCAAAGTCTCGATCAAGGTCGAGCGCAGCAGAGCGGCGAGATAAGCCGCCGGCGCCGCGCCCAAAGTGATGGTCGGAAGCACCGCGCTGCTCCATTGATCCCATCGCCCCGCCTGGAGCCAGCCGAACTGTAAGGCGACAACCCAGATCAACAAAGCGCCGATGATGAAATGGGGAACGGAGATGCCGAGAGTGGCAAAAAACATGCAGAAGCGATCTATCACAGTATCTCGATAATAGGCGGCAATGATGCCGGCCGGAAGGGAAATTGCCAGCGCGAAAGCCATCGCCAAGCCCCCCAAAATGGCGGAGGTCGGCAAACTGTCGGCGATGATTTCTTTCACTCCCCGGTCGAGATACTTATACGACGGTCCAAAATCTCCGCGCAGCATTCCCGCCACGTAGCGGAGATACTGCTGAAAGAAAGATTCATCGAGGTGAAACTTGGCTTCGATATTGGCCATGACTTCGGGTGGGAGTCTGCGTTCGCGATCGAAAGGGCCGCCCGGAGCCAAGCGCAGAAGAATAAACGTCAGGGTCGCCACGACCCAGAGGACAATGATGCCATGAAGAAACCGTTTCAACAGGAAGGCGGCCATCGGGTATTAGAAAACAACGCGCGGAACACGCGCGAGAAACGCGATTTAGCTTTTTGAACTTGCTCGTTTTTCGAACGTCACGGACAAGCCATCTTTACGGACGTAGATCTGGTTGCAGTCCTTTCGTTGCGCGAGCTTCCGAAGCAGAGCGAGCAACGGTTTTCTGGCGTCCGAGTATTCCTTAGGAGCGCTGGCCGTACGTAACGCTTCCACGTCGTCTTTGCCCACCACGTAACGCATCAAAAGCTCATCATCGCTCAAGCTGGGCCCACCCAGCTTGTTCCGCACCTCCTCGATGGAAGGTTGGGGTGGCTCCCAATTGGCGAACTCCTTGGCGCGCGGTCGATCAAGGATTTTGTCTCTAATGTTGAGAACCACCTCGGATGCCGCCTCGGCGCCCCACAGACCGCAAGCGTACTGAATCACTTGATCGATGACCTCGGCGTAGCGCTCACCCTTGATGACGTTGATCGCCGCCTGGCTGCCGACGAATTGCGAGAACGGAGTTACCATGATCGGATAGCCGAGATCGGCACGGACCTGTACCGCTTCATCGAGGACCTCGTCGAGCCGGTGCAGCATTCCGATATTTCTAAGCTGGAAGTGCAGGTTGGAGATCATTCCTCCGGGCACTTGATGAACGTACTGGCTGTAGTCGTATTCCACAGGCGCGCCGATAGGCAGGCCTTCTCGCTTCGCGATATACGTTAAATCCTGCGCCACGGGCTGGAGGGCCTCCTCATCAATGAAGGGCGAATAGCCCAAGCTCCGCGCATTCTGGGCGAGGTTAAAGACCGACGGATTCGAAGAGGCGTTGGCCAATGGCGGAATTGACGTGTCGACGATTTGGACCCCCAATTTGATCGCTTCGAGAGCGCAGAGCGGGCCGAGACCCGTAGTGCAGTGAACGTGAAGTTCGATGGGGATGCCGGGCGCGTTTTCTTGAAGCACTTTAACCAGACTTGCGCTGCGCTCCGGGGTCAGCAGCCCGCCGGGATCCTTCAGGCAAACATAGTCGGGCTTTAGCGCGAAGGCTTCGCGCGCCTTGCGCGCATAGTAGTCGTCCGTGTGTTTCGGGGATACGGAGAAGATGAGATTCAGGATGCTGCCAAGGCCGACGCGTTTGGCTCGGGCCACTGATTTTCGCCAGCCCGCCGGATCGTTGGCCGGGTCCGAGATCCTGAGTTGTCGCATGCCGTTGGCCACCAGCCTCTCGAACCAGAGATCGATTACGGAATCCGGCGAGAGCTCAAAGGCGCTGATGCGTTCGGCGCCGATGGCGCGCAGCGGCGTCTTCCTGATTTTCTGCGCCACAAGCCGCATGCGCTCAAATGGGTCCTCCCGGAGTTCGCGCACGCATTTTTTAATATGACTCGAAGCGATCAGCTCAATCGCATGAAATCCAGCCTCGCCGATCCGTTCCGCCACCGCCAGCATCATGCCCGTGCGCATGTTCTCGGCCCAGAGGCTCGCCTGGCCATCGCGCAATGTGGTATCGACAAATTTGATTTCGTTCATGATGTCTGCTGCTTTGAGAGCGAGGCCGAGTACTCTTCCAGTTTACCTTCGAGCCAGTGGATATTCACCTCGCCATTGAGATAATCAGGATCATCGAGCACGGCTCGTAAAAAAGGAATGCCGGTATCGATTCCTTCGATCAGAAACCCCGTCAAGGCTTGTTTGGTGCGCGCGACGGCATCGGTGCGGTTGCCTCCGTGCACGATCAGCTTGGCCAACAGCGAGTCGTAATACGGCGGC
>VBKE01000416.1 GCA_005879605.1 Deltaproteobacteria bacterium | reverse complement strand
TCCTGGTCGAAGATGAATTCCACCGTGCCGGCGTTCTGATAACCGATGGTGCGCCCCAGGGTAACGGCCGCGTTGCAGATTTTCCCCCGGAGTCCTTCATCGATGCAGGAAGCCGGGGCTTCCTCGATGACCTTCTGGTAGCGCCGCTGCAGGGAACAATCGCGCTCGCCGAGATGAATCACGTTGCCGAAGCGGTCGCCGAGGAGCTGCACTTCGATATGCCGGGCATTCTCGACGTACTTTTCCATGTAAATGGTGTCGTCTCCAAAGGCAGCACGGGCTTCCGCTGATGCAGTTATGAAGGTCGGCTCCATTTCGCCACTGCTGCGCACGAGTTTGATGCCGCGTCCGCCGCCGCCGG
>VBKE01000415.1 GCA_005879605.1 Deltaproteobacteria bacterium | reverse complement strand
GAACGCTGCGACAGTCTGTCGACGAGAGGCAATCGCGACCGAGCCGCCCGCTCTACTCCCGCTTGCGAATATTTTTTCGCGATGGCGACAAGTTTCGGATCCTTGAGTCGCGCCCCTTTGGTCAAAGGGCTGTAGGCTTCGAGCACTATGGCCCTTCGGGCGCAGAAATCCAATAGATCCCGCTGATACAGATAGGGGTGAAACTCAACTTGGTTGACCGCGGGAATCGTGTTCGTCTCTGCCAGCAGTTCGGTCAAGTGTCTGATCGTGAAATTACTGACGCCGATCGAGCGTGCCTTGCCCTTCGCCCGAAGCGCCTCCAGAGCGCGCCAGCTTTGCCGCCGTTGCCGCACCGGGTAGTGGATCAGATAAAGATCGACATGGTCGAACTTGAGCTTGCGCAGACTGGTTTCGAGCGCTCGCTCGGGGTTTCCATGATCGGAATTCCACAATTTTGTCGTGACGAAAATCTGCTCCCGTGGAATCCCGCTCTCTCTAATGGCGGCGCCCACACTCTCCTCGTTGCCGTACAAGGCGGCGGTATCGATGTGCCGGTAGCCCGCTTCGAGGGCGGCAAGCACCGCTGCTTCACACATAGCACCGGCGCGGGTCTGCCACACGCCCAAACCGAGCTGAGGTATGAACTGACCATCGTTGAGTGCTAACTTCGACTCGACCGTAAGTGTCATAAAACCGTTTTGTCTAAAGAAAAATTTAAACTGCTGGCGAGGACAACTAAAGGGCCGGGACTCCGAGAGCTTTTGACCATGTTAGGCGTTCGAGTCGTTCTAAAGCTGCGCTCAGTTCCAATCGTTCCAAAGGTTTGAGGAACTAGAAACCAAAGAGGAAGAAGTTCGACGTTTCGGGAATTCTCGAAATGAATAAGCGCAATTACCTGCGCTGGTTTTTCCATAGTTTAGTGTTCTTCGATCCCCTTGGGATAACGATCGGGCACAAGATTCAGTCTGACGTTATGCTCAAGGAGCGCTTTGAGCCCCGCGAGCACCAAAGAGAACCCTTGAGTCGAGTCGGTCACCTGTTTCACAAGTTCGTCGCCCGCGCCGGTGAAGCCGGCTTCCGTGATACCGACGAACGTTGTGCCATCTTTTTGGGGCGAAAACACCCATTCCACGGTGGTGGGACTATTGTGTCCCGGCCACTCGATAACAATGCGCTTGTTCGGTTCGATGGCTTTTGCAGTCACCGGGATCGAGATGCCGTACATTTCCCAATCCCATTGAACCTGCTTACCGGCCTCGAGCCTTCCGCTGCTTTTGGTGAACCAAAATTTCGTGGTGATGTCCGGGTTGACAAAGGCCTCAAACACATCGACGACAGGCTTGCGGATAAGCATTCCCGTCTTTGTAATCGGCACTTGTTTGAGCTGGAGATTGTCCATACTGACTCCTTTGAGCGGCTAACAAATGAGTACACTAACCAACGTATCAAAGTAATTAACAATCACAACGTGAACATTTACTCGCTCTAGCAATAGCTAGTCAGACACAATAACTCGAATCCACCACAATACACTGCACGCGGAAGACGGGCGAGGGAACGTGCGAGCGGTGGCGATTGACGACTCGCCGGCTTAGCGATAGCTTGAGTGCAAAATTAAATTCAATAGCGAGAGAACTGAAATTCACCCCGGAAGAGGAAAACTATGACGCAATCCAATCCATTACGCGTAGGCCTCATCGGAGCAGCCGGCAGGTGGGGGCCGAGCGCGCACGTGCCGGCGCTGAAGGGCGTGCCCGAAGCCGAGCTCTATGCCGTGTGCACCGCGCATGCGGATACCGCGCAGGCGGCGGCCGATAAGCTCGGCGTGAGGCGCGCGTACGGCAACGACAAGGCGTTGAACGCCGATGCGCGGGTCGAAGCCGTGCTGGTCGCGGTGCGCGTGCCGGCGCACTACGAGCTCAGCAAAAACGCCATTGAAGCGGGCAAGCACGTCTACTGCGAATGGCCCCTCGGCGCGAATACCAAAGAGGCCGAAGAGCTCGCGGCGCTGGCGCGCAAGAAAAACGTGCGCACCATGACCGGCTTGCAGCGTCGCGCTTCGCCCGCCTATCTGTACATGCGCGAGCTGATCCAGCAAGGTTACGTCGGACAGGTGCTGGCGGTGAACATGACACTGATGGCCAGCGGCGTGTTGACCCGCACCTCGGATCGCACCTGGCAGCGCGATGTGACCTTGGGCGCGAACACCTTGACGATTACGTTCGGGCACGTGTTTGACGCGATGTGCATGGTGGTCGGCGAGCTGACTGAACTGTCCGCGCTCGTCGGCACGCAGGTGCCGCAGTGGTTCGAGACCGACACGAAAAAATACGTGGACGTCACCTCGCCCGACAACATCGCGGTTCACGGCCGGCTCGAAAACGGCGCGATCGTCAATACCTATGTCGGCGTCCATCCCTACCACGGCAGCGGCCACCGCTTCGAGATTTACGGCAAGGACGGCACCTTAGCGATGATCGGCGGCGGCCAGGGCGGTGAGGAGCTCCGGCGCAAGATCATGGGCGGACACAAAGACGACAAGGCGTTGCAAGAGTTGCCGGTGCCGGAGCGATTCAAGTGGGTGCCGGAAGCCGTGCGCAATAACAGTCCCGCGTATGACGTGGGCCAGATGTGGGTCAAGTTTGCCGAAGCGATACGCACCGGCTCGGCGATCGAGTCCGACTTCGATCACGCGCTGCGCCGCCACCGAACGTTGGATGCCATCGTGCGCGCTTCACAGACGGGGCAACGGCAGAAAGTGGCGTTGTAGGTCGATCAATTTTTTCGGTTTTTCCGGGTTTCCTGGCAGGAATGTTCACCACAGAGGCCCAGCGCGGCAGAGCCGCAACCAAATAAAAGGCATCGCAAGATCCCCCTCTTACATCTCCCCCGTCTCGGGGGAGAGATGAGAGGGGGCCACGCGCCATTGGTGCGAATAGCATTGCATCGAATAATCATGGCCCGCCAGAAAATTTGCGCGGACGGAGAAAACTTTCAGTAGCACAGAGTTCACTGAGTTCGGAGTATTTTTGATTACAAACTCGGCGTGCCTCTGCGCCTCCGCGGTGCAATGTCCAATTGTCCTTTCACCGATGTTGCATTGGCTAGGTTAGCCACAGTAAGGCCATGAAAAACCATGTTTCCAATTCTTTTCCAATTTTCACCAAACACTCATGCGATCGATCGCGTTTGACGACTCGCGGGCTTAGCGATTATAGAGGAAGTAAATTAGCGAGAGGAGTGGTGACCATGGAGAATCGAGCCGCAGAGATACACGCCAAGCTGAAGCACCCGGTGATCGACGGCGACGGCCACTGGATGGAGCCGATTCCGGTCTTCCTCGAGTACCTCCGCGAAGTGGGTGGTCCTAAATCTGTCGATCAGATGAGAGCGCTCTGGCGCCGGAATCAAGCCTGGTACCGGGCCACCTGGCCGGAACGCCAGCACAATCGCCTGCGTCGCACGATCTGGTGGGGTGTGACCAGCGATACCTTCGACAAGGCAACGGCCCTGCTGCCGGCCTTGCTGAACGAGCGCCTGCCCGAATTGGGCATCGACTTCGCGCTGATCTATCCGAGCTTCGGGCTCACCATCAATGGCATAGCTCAGGATGACCTGCAACGGGCCGCGGCCCGTGCCTACAACATGATGACGGCTGACATGTTCGCGCCGTTTGTCGGAAGGTTTGCGCCGGTAGCCATCCTGCCCGCCCGTACGCCGGACGAAGCTATCGAGGAGCTGGAGTACGCGGTCCGGCAACTGGGTTTCAAAGC
>VBKE01000414.1 GCA_005879605.1 Deltaproteobacteria bacterium | reverse complement strand
CAAGGCCGCGAAGTACAGCGGCCTCGTCGCCGCATGCGGCAACGCCATGTCCCCCGATCTCAACGTCAACGTGTTCCCGTTTATTCTGCGTGGTGTGAGCCTGCTGGGCGTCGATTCCGTCGAGATTCCCATGCGCTCAAGGCAGATGGCTTGGAGCAAACTCGCCGGCGAATGGAAGATCGATCTTGCCGGGCTCGTAACTGAAGTTTCACTTGAAGAATTGAATCCGAAGATAGACGAGATCCTCAAAGGCGGCATTCGGGGTAGAGTGGTGGTCGATCTGAGCAAGTAAAGCGCGTCAGATCCGCAAGTAAAGAATAGGATTCACCGCAGAGGCACAGAGTTCGCAGAGTTTTTTATTTTTAAAATCCCTCCCTCCGCGTTCTCAGCGCCTCGGCGGTGAACCATCCGACTATCCGAACCCTTTCGTGTCCTTCATGGTGAAAAAGCAATCTCCGCATAAATAGAAAGGTCATCCATTGGCAGATACAAACACCGACAATTGCGCTCTCGGCCACCTCCGTGTCATCGAACTGGGCGACATACCCGCATCCTACGCAACGCGGTGGCTCGCCGATTTCGGGGCCGACGTCATAAAAGTCGAGCCGCCGGGCGGTGATCCAAACCGTCTGGTGCCTCCGTTCGCTGGTAATATCGAACATCCCGAGCGCAGCCTCACTTTTATTCACGCCAATACAAACAAGCGCAGCATTGCTCTCGATCTTAAGCACGATTCGGATCGCGAGATTTTTGCCAAGCTGCTCGCTTCGGCAAATCTTTTCGTCGAAGCGACGCCGCTTGGATATCTGGAAAAATTCGCCTTTGACGACCAACGCTTTAAAAAAGAATTTTCACACTTGGTGATCGTTTCGCTCACGCCCTTCGGACGTACAGGTCCCTATCGCCATTACAAAGGCAGCGACGCCATCGCCAATGCGACCGGTGGTTTTCTTTTCGGGCAGGGCGATAACACCAAAGGACAATGCACGGCGCCGAGTCATCTCGCTTATCAGATGGCGGGCGGCGTTGCGGCGATGCTCGCGCTCGCCGGCATTCGGCATGCGCGTGAAACCGGCGCCGGCCAGCGAATTGATATGTCGCTGCAGGAAGCACTGACATTTGCCAACAGTAGCTCGATCGCGCGTTACAGCCGGGAGAATCGGCTGGAGCGGCGTCCCGGCGCGAAAGCTTACGGCGGCGCCGGTACGAACATTTATCGGTGTAAAGACGGTCGTTACGTTCATTTCACGACCAATATGCCGCATATGTGGAAGGAGTTCGCGCAGAATTGGATGAGCAATAAGTCACTCGCCGGGCCCGAGTGGGAGAATCCACGATACCGCGACGAGCATTCGGAAGAAGTGGCAAAGGCTTTCGCTGAATTTATCGGCCAATTCAATGCCGACGATTTTGCCAACGAAGCACAGTTGCGCCATCTCGCCGCGGCGCCGCTCAACACCATCGGCCAGTTCGTCGACTGCGAACAAAATCGCGTGCGTGAATGGCTGCAAGAGGTGGATCATCCTGTGATCGGCAAGTACAAAGCGCCTGGCGCGCCCATGCGCCTGTCGCTCACGCCTATGCGCGTGCGGTGGCCCGCGCCGCTGCTAGATCAGCACCGCAAAGAAATTCTTGCGGAACTTGAGAATCTGCACGCCAGTCCGCCGAAAACCCACGGTGACGAGTTCGAATCTCGACGGCCGATGTTGGCCGGGCTACGCATGGCTGATCTAACCCAGCAGTATGCCGGACCTTTGGGAACTGAATTGCTGGCGTACTACGGCATGGAAGTGGTCAAGATCGAAACCGGCACGATTGCGAGCAAGGAACGCGAAGCCGCAGTGCATGCCTGCATGAACCGCGCGAAGCTCGGTTGCACGCTTAACCTACGCAATGCGGACGGAAAAGAATTATTTAAACAATTGGTTGCGAAATCCGACGTGGTCGTCGATAACTTCAGCTCGGGCGTTTTGGAGCGGCTTGGCTTCAGCTACGAAGTGTTGCAGCAGATTAATCCCGGCATTGTTCAAGTCGTAATGCCCGGCTGGGGACTCACCGGACCGCTCAAGTCGTGGGTCGCGTGGGGATGGCAGTTACTCGCCTACACCGGCATCATGCGCTTGTGGGGCTATCCGGACTCGCCGATGGAGACACGTTGTAAAATTGCCTGGCCCGATCGGGTCGGGTCGGTCACGATGGCACTCGGCGTACTTGCCGTGCTTGAGTACCAGGCGCGCACGGGAAAAGGGCAGTTCATCGAAGCCGGCATGCTCGAGGCGCAGGGTTCGATGATGGGGCCGGCAATTCTCGATTACGCAATTAACGGCAACGAATGGGACGCCATGGGCTATCGCGAAATTCTCGGCGAACCGTATGCGCCTTACGGCTGCTATCCGTGCCGCGGCGAGGACAACTGGATCATTATCGCCTGCGCAAGCGACGAAGAATGGCAAAGCATGGTTCGTCTCATCGGCAAATCTTCTTGGGCTGCCCATGAAAAATTTGCTACGAAGAGTGGCCGTAAAGAGCACCGCGACGAGCTTGATCAAAAGCTTTCGCAGTGGACAGGTAGGTATACGGCAAAGCAAGTCTTTCGTCTGCTCCAAGAAGCCGGCGTGGCGGCCGGCATTCCGTCATCGGGTGAAGATCTCTTCCATGACATTCACCTACGGGCGCGCGGCCATATCGTCGAAACCGAAGCGCAACCTTGGGGCAAGATCACGCACCACGGCCTGCCGGGAATTCTATCTCTGTCCGCCGCCAGCGCCGCACGCCCAGCGCCATGGATCGGCGCGGATAATGATAAAGTATTTGGCGAGATTTTGGGGCTAACTCGCGAAAAGATTGAGGAGCTAAAAAGAGCGGAAGCGATCAAGTAGTTTCGTCGGGAATACCGCTGAACCGGGTTGTTCCCATTTCGACTGTGCAGTTCTATTTTCGTGCCTTTGGCCCGAACGGTTCCGGTTGAAACGGTTTGTCTCTTTCTTCGAGAAACGCTTTAAGTCCGCCTTTTTTCTTCGCCTCTTCGAGTCGTTTGTTGAATTCCTCGCGTTTCGTCAGCCGAGTCATGGCGGCTAATTCAGCGTTGAGCGTCCATGCCTTGCGCAGGCCCATCATTTCCATTCCCATGGTGGCGATGTGCAGATTGATCTTTACCGTGTCCGGCGGGACGAGAGCGATTCGTTCGACGAAGGCGAAGCAGGTCTCCAACAATTGATCCTTTGGCACGACCTGATTGACCAGACCGATGCGCAAGGCTTCTAGTGCGTCGACGTGATCACCGGTTAGCGAATAACGCAGAGCATTCTTGAAGCCGGCAAGAGCGACCCAGATGAAATCCGTGTTGGCGCCATGGCGGACCTGAGGCTGGCCGAAAACCGCGTCGTCCGCGGCGATTGTGATGTGGCACGTGAGCGCCAGCCAAGAGGCTGCACCCAGGCACCAGCCGCTCACCGCGCCGATGATCGGCTTGGGGTATTGCCAACGGTAGAGTTGGCGCCCGAGAATATCTTTGCGGTCAGAGTCGCGAAGCCGATTGTACTCGTGGACCAGCGATGCTCCTCGCGGGATGCCATAAGGCCAGGCGGTTTCGGGGTCGTCGCTGCTGATATCTTCGCCGGCGGAAAACGTGCCTCCCGCTCCGGTAATTACCACCGCACGAATCTCCGGGTCGGTCTCGGCTTTCGCCAGTGCGCTGTCTAGTTCTTCCAAAAGTTCTTCGTTCATCGCATTGAGCGCATTGGGACGGTTCAGAGTAATCAACACGCCACGCCGCTGCTTCTGGTAAAGAATGGTTTGAGAGTCTGCCATGTGTCGCTCCTATTAAATTGGAGTGATGGATTAATGGAGTGTTGGAGTACAGGGAAGTCGGGTCCGACCCAATTACTCCAGTACTCCTATTACCCAGTTTTTTTCCTCGACCGCGGCCCGAAAGGTTCAGGCTGAAACGGTCCGTCGCGGAGTTGGAGATATTTTCTAGTGCCTTCGTTGAAGCGAGCTTCATCCAAAGGCTGGCGCAGCTCCTCGCGCAGCATGACGTGCGCCGGCGCGGAAAGCTGATTATCCAGCAATAGGGCGTCACGCAGCCCCATCATCTGAAGCCCCAGGGTGGCGATCTGCAGATTGATTTTCACTGTCTCGGGCGGCACGTGAGCGATGCGCTCGACGATGGAAAAGCATTCGTCGAGCAGTTGATCGGCAGGGACGACCTTGACGACGAGTCCTATCCGTAGCGCTTCCTGGGCGTCGATATGGTCGCCGGTCAGGCCGTGAAACTCGTATTGGAGCCGTGGCGCACCTCGGGCTGAGCAAACACGGCGTTTTCGGAAGCGATGGTAATATGCGTAAACAGCGCAAACCACGAGCCGGCGCCCATGGCCCAGCCGTTGATGGCGCCGATGATCGGTTTGGGAAACTCCCATAGGCGCATGAAGTTCCGGTTTTCGGAGCGCCACGAATCGATCACCTCCGCCGCTGGCATACCGGTCGGAATACCGTAAGGCCAGTGAAGGTCACGCCGGCGGCCGCTGGCGGTTTTCCCTTGGTCCATACCCGCAGAAAAGGCGCGGCCCGCGCCCGTAATCACCACCGCACGAATCTCCGGATCGGTTTCTACTTCGTCCAATGCCTGGTGCAGTTCTTTTATTAACGTGCGGCTGATCGCGTTCATCGCCTCCGGGCGATTCAACGTGATCAGCACGCCGCCGCGTTTTTTCTCGTAGAGTATTTCTTTGTATTCGGCCATTCGCTCTCCTTTCTGAACCGCTCATTGAATGGTTATCAGCTCGACTGCTCTAGCGAATCTCGACGAGAGCATCGACAGCAACAACGCCTTGGTTATTCGAATGCACGACGAGCGGATTGATATCCAACGCGACCAATTGCTCTCCCAGACTCACGGCCAGGCGTGAGACTTTGACTATGGTATTGCACAGCGCGTTCATATCAGCAGGCGGTTCCCCTCGGAGACCCGTTAACAGGGGCCAACCCCGGAGCCGCTGGATAAGACTAAGCGCCTGTTGCTGGGAAAGTGGGGGAATCCCAATAGCCACGTCCTTGAGCAGCTCGACGAAAATACCGCCAAAACCGCAAACGATAACGGGCCCGAAAAGAGGATCGCGCTTGACCCCAAGAATCATTTCCACTCCCTCCGGAGCCATGTGCTGCACCACAATTCCGGCAATTTCGGTAGCAGGGAGATGAGCCGTCACTTGCTCGTGAATTCGAAAGAAAGCTTCGCGCACTTCCGCGGTACTGGCGAGACCTAATTCGACACCGCCGACATCGCTCTTGTGAGGAATACTGGGAGACTCAACCTTGAGCGCCACCGAAAACCCGACCCGCGTTGCCAGCTCCGCAGCTTCTTCGGCATTGCGCGCGAGCAGTGTCGGAACGACCGGAATGTCGAACGACTGCAGCAGGCGGAACGCTGCTTCCGTTGGCAGAATGCCAGAGGGCAACGGCTCATGTTCTGAAATCACCGAGTCGTGATTATCGCTCGCCTGCGATGACTTGCGAAACTCATGGTGCTCGGCGAGATTGCGCAACGCAGCCATCGCGAACTCTGCTCCCTCCATCAGCGGCGCGCCGGCGGCTCGCAGAGGGAAAACGATGTCGGGATCCACGGCGCCGCCAATAACGGAGCTGAAGATGGCGATCGGTTTCTCGCTGGCGGCGGCAGCTTTCGTTGTCGCCGCCGAAAACCGATTGCCGCTTTTCAGTTCTTTGGGTCTGGGGTCGTTTGCTTCGATGTTGACCGTGACCACGTCCATGTTGGCGTCGTGAATGAGCGCATCGAGCAGGCGAGGAAATATTTTCTCATCATCGTACATGGCGCCGGTGCCGTCGAGCGGGTTGTGTGGATTGCCGAAATCAGGCAGGATTTCTCTGAGCTGCGATTTTGTTTCGTCGCTCAAATCCGGGCTTTTGAGTCCCGCTTCTTCGATGGCATCGGCGACCAGAGTGCACTCGCCGCCCGAGCCGCTCAGGATGCCGATCCGTCTGCCGCCTTTGTAGCGCTCCACGAACGTCTCGCAAGCGAAAAGACCGATGGTGTCGATCAACTCGTTTAAGCTGTGGACCTGGACGATCCCGCTCTGGCGGAAGGCAGCTTCGACGACTTCGGCGGCGCCCGCCAACGATCCCGAATGGGTAACGGCGGTGCGGCGGGAGACCTCGGATCTTCCACCTTTCAAGATGATGAGAGGTTTGTTCTGCGCCAACGCTTTGTGCGCTACCGCCATTAATTTCTTAGGCTGTTTAAATCCTTCCACAAAGGCCGCGATGACGCGCGTCCGGTCGTCTTCGACCAGATAATTTAGATACTCCTCGACGGTCACTCCGGCCTGATTGCCGCAGGAGACGATGTAACTCAAGCCGACGCCGCGGTTATGCATCAGCGCATTGGCGATGGTTGTGCTGAGCCCGCCGCTTTGCGATACCAGCGCCACGGGTCCCGCCAGGAATCCCTGGGGAATTACGGAACTAAAGAGGG
>VBKE01000413.1 GCA_005879605.1 Deltaproteobacteria bacterium | reverse complement strand
TCTTTGCCGAATTGGAGATTTTGGTTCACGGCATAGCTCAAAACCATACTCCAAGAGGGGTCCAATTCGTTAGAGGGAAATCGCGGAAACGCGACAATGCTTAGCCAAAGCAGAAGAAAAAAGAAGACACCACCTGATATCGTTTGAGTCTGGGACAAACCTTCAACAGGATTAACCTCTGAGCCAATCTTGGGTGAGTCAGTCTTCTCCACTATTGAATGATTTCCAGGATCGCGGCAGAAGTAAGAGGGCCACCTAACGAAAGGGTAGAGGAATAAAGAAGCAACATATCTTTATCAGAGCCAACCTATTATTGCCTGCTAGAATTTAATCTGCAAAGCAAAAAGGTATCTATGGCTGTTAACAATGATCATGTCGGTTCGGCTAAGCTCGGGGACAAGTTTCCAATCCGATCGCCGGCGCAAGCTGCATGGACCCTTCTTGGGACGCGGGAATCAAGTAGAGGAGGATCAGAATAGGCAGTTCCCCACGAGTCTTTTGTCATGTCGCATCGTTGTTTTGATGCTCAGGTGTTGATTTCATTAGTCTTTCACAACCGAATCATTATCGAAAATTCTCACAAACGGCCTTCTTGCGTGGCGACACAGATTCTGTCGATGCGTCTAAGCAGATCGGCAAACAGAATCAAGAGGATGAATTCGAGCACGAGTGGTAGTTCCACACGGGCAGCGACGTTCATGAAAACCAGCATATAGACGCTGATGCTCATCCATCCGATTAAAGCGATCCGCTTGAGAGAAACCGATTGAGACGGAAGCCAGTCCTTTCCAAGAAGAATGACACCTGCAGGTAAAAACAGGCAAAGGTCATAGTAAAGGAGGCGTGGTGAAGTTAACGGCAGGAGGAAAATTCCTACGGTTAGGATCAGAGGTATTTTAAGAGACTCGTCCAAATTTGATTCGGCGGTTTTCTTGCATTTCCATAGTGCAGCCAACCACAACAGTGCTGCTGCGCTATACGTAAACCATTTGAATGTGGCGCGTGATTCGATGGGGAGAGCTAATAGAAGATTGACTGGAAGGCATGTCATAAGGTGGGTCGGAATCTCATATGACCCGCTCGAGAATATGAACTCGATGAGTTTAACTGAGTAAAGCCAGTTCATGCTAACTGCCACCGGGACAACAGTCATGTTCGCCGCAGTTATTCCTATGATGCCAAGAGCGATGCCGCCAATACACTCGAACCGACGTGACAGGGCAAGGGCAAAGGCTACAAAGGCAGCCACGGGCAAAAACTGCGGTTTCAGGATCAGAAACGACCATACAAAACCGGCCACCGCGGGGTGGTTTTTCCTAAGCAAAAAGTAGCCAGCGGATAGCGGAAAGAGCCCAACCACAAGGCTCAGTTGGCCGTTCCATAGAGTTGCTATTATGGGCAGAAAGAGAGAACTGAGAAAAAGGATATCGCTGGATTTCACCTTACTTGTGCGTGACAGAAACACAGCGGAAAAAACGAGGGCGACTATGGAAATAACCTGCCAGACCAAGAGCGAGATGTGAGGTCTGAATTTACTGAGCGGCTGAAAAAGAACCCATGCCAAGAGTGGACTATACCCAAATACTGAGATTGCATCGTTTGACAAATGGGGAAGCAACGAATGTGCGATCTGGTTAAAAGGAGATTCAGCAAGAGAAGGATCATTGGGTGTCGGGTAGAGGATGGAAGCTTGACCGGTACCGACTACGTAACCGGCAATGTAAAAGTGCATAACATAATCAGACCGTTCAAATTTGGTCGGATCAGAGAGGTTTGTGTCGATCATTAGGAGCACGAAGGTTAGCCCCCAAACCGTTCCGAGGAATACAACGATGCGATAGAGGTCAATTTTCATTAGCGTGTAGACGTGCCCATGGCATTTGAATGCAAGATGAGCGTTTCCTGACTAATGATCGATGTCGGTTAAGAGGGCCTAACTGTTTTTTTTCTCGAGTCGTTCCGAGTGTAAGCGAAGTCACCCTCATTCGATTTTGACTTCTCACCATGGGTGAATGGTAGCTCCAAGCTTTTGCGCTCCGACCCCGAGCCCGATTTTACAGAAATCCTTGCACTGCAAGTCCCAAACACGTCAGCCTGATACCGGTTAGGCGCGGAAACCTCTTCGCGTGTTTCCGAATCGGGACCCGTCCAGCACTCAACCGAGCGGCGATGCGCCAATGTTTGTCCAGGTAACAAAGCCAACTACGAACGTTAACATAGGAAAAGGGCGTATGAAATGAGCTAGACAGCAAAAGAATCCGTCGATGCATATCGGGGCGCGCTTGCTTAAGTGAGTCAACGCAATGCGTCCCAAACTGATGAGAGTCGCCTTCACCATCGCCAGCAAGCGTCAAGACCTGTGTGTAAATTTTAGGGGTTGCTCTTACAAGTTGACTTTTTAGCATTTGTTCGGGTAGCTTCTCTAGCAACCAATCGATGGATTTTTTCATTTTTGTCCAAGAGTTGACGGGGACACAAAGGATTTTGGACGGTTCAGAGCGACTATAATAGTACGGTGATGAGTGACTCAACAAAAGAAAACAATCTCGATCATAATCCCCGTTTATAATGAGGAACTAGTCGTGCCTTTTTTAATCGAAAGACTGGTTCAGGTAATCCACGACCTTGAGGAAAGGTACACGCTCTGCGTGGTATTCATCGATGATGGCAGTAGAGACAACTCTTGGAAAAAAATCCAAGAAATTAGCGAAAAGGACCGGCGTTTTAGTGGCCTCCGTTTGTCAAGGAATTTCGGTCACCAAGCGGCGTTGTCGTGTGGCTACGAATTTGGCCCCGGTGATGCTGTGATCTCCATGGATGCCGATCTACAGGACCCACCGGAGATTATTCCAGAGTTGGTCCGCAAGTGGGAACGAGGTGATCACGTGGTTGTGGCAGTCCGTAAAAAAAGAGAAGGCGAAGGTCGATTCAAGCTCTGGACAGCGAAAATCTTCTATAAGCTTATGTCCATCATATCAGAAACCGAAAGCCCCGAGGAGGCTGGTGATTTTCGTTTAATGGACCGGATAGTCGTGGATGCCCTCAAACATATCACTGAATCGCACAGATATGTTCGTGGATTGGTGGGATGGCTCGGGTTCAGGAGAAGTATTATCGAGTATGATCGCTCCTCACGGCAGGCCGGAGCCACCAAATATTCGCTTGTTAAAATGGCTCGCCTAGCGGCGGATGCAATTGTTTCCTTCTCGTTCGTTCCGTTACGGGTGGCGTATCTAATCGCCGTGGTCTTGATGATTCCGTTCCTTCTATATCTCATTTACAATTTGGTTCTGTACTTGTTCTTCAGTACCGCCATGGTTCCGGGATGGTCTTCTCTGATTCTAGCCACGATTCTCTTTGGAACGTTTAACTTACTCATGCTGGGGATACTGGGCGAGTACATAGGAAGAATCTACACGGAAGTCAAAAGACGCCCGATCTTTTTAATTGAGGAATATTGCGGCCAAGATATCTCAAGCCAGAGCAAGTCGAAGCGGCAAAATGCATCCATCTAGTGATTTGAAAGAAAGAGACTTTCACGATCGTTGGGCAGACGGAACCTTGCTTTCTGAAATCAATGTCTTTGAAGCATTTGAATGCATCACAGCTCAGGAAAATCGTTTCATTCTCCAGCTCATGGGAAACCTCAAGGATGCTAGGCTACTCGACATCGGGGCGGGCCTCGGCGAATCCTCGGTTTATTTTGCATTGAAAGGTGCCCGGGTCACTGCCAATGACATTTCACCTCGAATGCTGGATTGTTGTGTCGCTTTAGGGAGGAAGCATGGGGTACAAATTTCCACGTTACTAGGGGCAGCCGAAAACTTTAACTTCGGCGACAGTCAATTTGACATCGTGTACGGAGCCAACGTGCTCCATCACAGTAGCGACATTGAGGCGCTGATGCGCGGCGTCCGGCGAGCTCTTGTACCAGGCGGGCGGTTCTTTTTTTACGACCCATTAGCCTATAACCCTGCAATTAATGTTTACCGTCGTTTGGCGAATAAAGTACGAACGGAAGATGAGCGACCGCTCCGTTTTTCGCAGCTCCGAATTTTTTACGAACTGTTCACAGAGGTTCATCATCGGGAATTCTGGTTAACGAGCCTGCTTATTTTTTTTAAATATTTTTTGATTGATCGCATACACCCTAATACAGAGAGGTATTGGAAGCGAATCCTGAGGGAAGATCCTCAGAGGATTGGGTGGTGGTTTCAGCCCTTGGTTTACATTGACAATGTGCTGCTACGTCTGCCGCCATTTAATTATTTGGCATGGAACATCGTCATTTGGGGAGGTAAATGATG
>VBKE01000412.1 GCA_005879605.1 Deltaproteobacteria bacterium | reverse complement strand
CCTCCGCCAACGCTTTGTCGGATGCCGGCGGGGTGAGCATCGCTGCGGCTACGCGTCCCTGGAGGAATGCCTCCAGACGTTTGGGGGAGCTGCCGATGATGTCGATCTTGTACTCAGTCTCATCTATCGAATGACGGCGGAGAATTTTCTTGCGGATCAGATCGAGATTGGAATCCCCCGGATCCCCCGCCAGGAGCTTGCCGCGCAACTGCTCGATGGATTTCACATCCGGCTGGGCAATCAAATACGCGCTAAGACCCTCTTCGGCCTGCATGAAGAGAAGATAGTCGACGCCGTCCGTTGTGGTGCGCGCGATCATGGTGTCCGCGCTGCTGAGCGTCAAATCCCAGCGCCCTTCCGCCATGCCACGGTTGTGATCCGGCGCGAAAGTCGCTTCGTGGAATCGCACATCCAAGCCTGCTTTGGCAAAGAAGCCTTTATATTCCGCAACCAGGTGCGGTGGCCTGCGGTGATACCCGATTAGGTTAAGTAAGTCCATGAACGTTTACCCCTGCCCGCTTCTATTACTTTTCCCAGTTGCGAGCAATCCTCGATCGAAGGCCGTCACGGGGAAAATGCTGAGCTCTTCCGGTTGGAAATCGCAGCTGAGATGAAAAGGGCCACTGGCTTTTGCGCTGAGTGGCCCTGGTGTCGCCGACGAAGTGATAAGATTGCTTACTTCTTGCCAAGCAATGACAGCGCTTCTCTGGCCTTCTTCATCGACGTGTTGTGGTCGCCGCTCTCATGAGCCTTCTCGGAGTCATCGAGAAGTGTATTGACCTTGTCAGCATCGGCTTTGGAGAACTTGGCGTGCGCCAGAAGATCTCGACCCTCTTTGATAAGTTTCGGACAGGTTCGCGCGAAAACCGGCTGCACGGTCAACGCCGAAAGCCATAGTGCCGCCAATAACGTCGGCAGTTTTTTCACGGTCGTTCTCCTTTAACTCTGCAGATGCTTTTTGAAAAAATCCAACGTCCGGCCCCAGGCCTCCTTCGCCGCTTCGGGATTATAGCGCTCGGAATTAGTGTCGTTGTTGAAAGCATGCGGCGCGCCAGGGTAGATTTTGTATTCGAATGACTTGCCGTATTTTTTCATCGCTTCATCCAGCTTGGGGACCTGCGATGAGATCGCCGTGTCTTTCTCGCCGTAGTTGCCCAATACCGCAGCGCTAACATTTTGCACGTCATCCAAATTTTTTGGATTGCGGCCATAATACACCACGGCGGCCGCCAGGTCTTTGTTGCGCGTCGCGATCAACAACGTGTTACCCCCGCCCCAGCAAAAGCCAACGACGCCGATCTTGTTGGCGCGCACGAAGTTCTGGCCCTTGAGATAATTGACGGCCCCGGTCAGATCCTTGGTGATGCTCTCCTCATCCAGCTTGCCGATCCCCGCAATCGCCGCCTCGTCGTTCGAGAACGAACGGGTACCGCCTTGGCGCGACAGGAGGTCCGGCGCCAGAGCAACGTAGCCGGTTTTGGCCAATCTCCGTGCGACGTCGCGAATATGGTCCGTGAGGCCGCGGTTTTCGTGGATCACCACGATCGCAGGAAGATTGGCGCCGGCTTTGGGCCGGGTCAAATAACCGCTGACCGGGGTGCCGTCCGTGGAATTGAACTTGACGTCGGAAGAAGTAAGCGCGGGATCATTCGGATCCACCTGGTCGGCATATGCCTTGCGGGAGCCAAATGAGTCTCCGATAGTCGTGGCAGCCGTCAGGCCGCCGGTCAGTAATGCGCTTTTTTGAATGAATTCGCGGCGGCTGATCGCACCGTCATTGTCTTGCTTGGGCGAATCGAGCGTTGGACTAGCCATAGTTCTCCTCCTTAAAAGTAGTTTATAAACCGAGTAGCTCCGAAATCCGCTGTTGATCAAACCCGACCACAGCTTCGCCGTCGATGATGGTCACCGGTGTCGCTTGATAACCCATTTCGATCAACTCTTTCAAGGCCGCCTGATCAGCGCGGATATCCTTATCAACAAATTCAATGCCCTTTTGAGAAAGGAACTCTTTCTCTCGATGACAAGGGCCTCAGCCCGGCTGATTGTAGACGATGATGATTTTAGCCATATTCGATGCCTCCCTCTTTTGTTTGATAACTGAACTTATATCACGTTCGAACTTAGACCAAAATCGGTCTGCTGGGTGGCGAACCCAACACTCCAGTGCTCCCGTATCCCATTCTCCCCACCTAGCTTCAAAAGGTAAGATCGATCTGCTAGCCTTTAATTCAACTTTTGGACGAGCCATCGCCAGAGCCCCGATCATGACCACGAAGCTTCTCTTCCTTTCCAAGCGATCACAGATCGCAAGCTTCACCGCCGGGCTAATATTGTTCTTCGCCTTTGGCGGTTGGACGCTGGAACTCCCGTCCCTGCCGGTTTCCCCTGCGAATGCGCTTAAAGACCACGTGCGCTACTTGGCCTCTGATGAGCTTACCGGCCGCGGGATCGACACGCCCGGCATCAAATTGGCCCGCGACTACATTGCGCGGGAGTTTGCCAAGTATGGTCTTGTGCCCGGCGGAGATAACGGGAGCTATTTTCAAGGATTCGATGTTACGACCGGCGTAGCAGTCAAGCAGCCCACGGCTCTCGCTCTCGATCATGGAGCCCCGTTGGCGTTGAACGAAGATTGGACCCCGCTCGCGCTTTCGAATTCCGGGAAAGTCGAAGAGGAAGTTGTCTTCGCCGGCTATGGCATTACAGCCAAAGATTACGGATACGACGACTATGCGGGAATCGACGTCAAAGGGAAGATCGTTATCGTCTTGCGCTACGAACCGCCGCCGAAAGACGACAAGAGCCCCTTCCAAAAGCCGCCGCGCTATTCGGCACACGCAACCTTGCGCGCGAAAGCGAATAACGCCCGCGATCATGGCGCCGCCGCCATGATCCTGGTGGATCTCAACCGGCGGGAAGAAGCCGGTCAAGAATTGATTTCCACTAGAAGTGGCTTTTCACGCAACACTAACGGCGTCATCGCCGCGCAAGTGAAGCATCAAGTTTTAGAAAAATGGCTCCAAGCCCGAGGCGTTTCGCTCGCTGAGCTAAAGGAAAAGATCGACCGCGACGAGAAGCCGGCATCGATGCCTCTGCCGGGCCCGAAAGTATCGATGGGTGCAACGCTGGAGCCGATTCGGCAGCGGGTGGAAAATGTCATCGGCATCCTACCCGGCTCGGATCCAAAGCTGAAAAATGAAAATATCGTGATCGGTGCCCACTACGATCACTTGGGAATGGGTTATTTCGGCACGCGGGATTCCAGCACGGAGGGACAAATCCACCACGGCGCGGACGATAATGCCTCGGGAACTGCCGTGGTGATGCAAGTCGCCGAGCGCATGGCCCGCTCCAATCCCAAACCGGCGAGAACGGTTATTTTCGTGGCCTTTTCGGCCGAAGAATTGGGCCTACTGGGCTCCAGGCGCTACGTTGACCACCCGCCCGTCCCCCTCTCCACAACGAAAGCGATGCTCAATCTCGATATGGTGGGGCGGTTAAAGGAAAATCGCCTGACGGTCTTCGGAACCCATTCGGCGAAAGAGCTGAGCGGCATCGTCACCGAAGAGGCGCGGCGTCTTGGGCTCGAAGTCAGGGAATCCGACGGCGTCGGGCGCAGCGATCAGATGTCTTTCTACAACAAGAAGATTCCCTCGCTCCACTTCTTTACCGGCTCTCATCCCGACTATCACCGACCGACGGACACCTGGGACAAAGTCAATGCTGACGGCATGGTCAAGGTGAGCGAGCTCGTGCTGGCAACCGGAGAGCGCATAGCGAATATGAGAGAGCCGTTGAATTTCGTCAGCCTTCCATCCCGGCCGCCGTCCACCAATCCCGGAGAAACGCGAAGTTACGGCGTCTATCTCGGCAGCATTCCGGACATGGATGACAGCCAAGAGGGCGTTCGCCTCGCGGGGGTCTCGGACGGAAGCCCGGCTGCGCTCGCCGGCCTTCGCGAAGGCGATGTCATCGTCGAATTCGCCGGAAACAAAGTGCAGAATCTGGAAGACCTGGCGAACCTTTTGGGCAGTAAGAAGCCAGGCGACGAAGTTGAGATTATGGTCCTCCGCACCGGCAAGCCGGTTACCCTGAAAGCGATCCTTCGCGCTCGGAGTTAACCCCGCCCTTTTCTCGCTGTGTGAGAGAAAAAGCTCGCAGCAGCGCGATCCTTGTGTTAAAGTCTTTTCATTCAAGGAGGCTAGTCGCTGATGATGAAGTTGTACACCTTCCCCCCTTCAACCAACTCCCGAAAGGTTCGAATTGCTTTGCTCGAAAAGGGGTTGGAATTCGAGCGAATCAACGTGGATCTCACCAAAGGGGAGCAGAAGAATCCGGATTATTTG
>VBKE01000411.1 GCA_005879605.1 Deltaproteobacteria bacterium | reverse complement strand
CGCGCGCGACTCCAGAACAAGCGTTCTTGCTTCGGGCGCATATCGGTAATTACTCGCTTTTCATCAGCGGAATTTTTCATCCCGCAGTCGCGGGACAACGGGGCAGTCTGCGCGGCGGACCGGACATCGCATTTTATGAGCAGGTTGGTCGGACCAACTATCAACTTGTTGCCACGCACGCTGCCGCTCGCCGCTGCGAACTGGACGACGTTTTCGAAGGATTGGCAGATCGATTCCGTGAAGTCCGGCTCGCGCTCAATCAGCTTTCCGACCGGTTGCTCAATCTGGACGATCCCGCGATGGCGGGACGTCCCTCGCTCTGCCTGTGAACGAGACGCTCTTCAGCCAAATTCAAAAATTATTCGAGCGAACGTATGCGCAGGTCGGGATCAATCTGGAAGATTGCCTGATCGATCGGACGCGTTGCGCCCAGTTATCGATCCTGGCGGGCAAATCCGCTCGCGAATTAAGCGAACTCGCGCGCACATTTCTGCGGCAGGCCGGCGATCAACTTTACGTTGGTATTTATTATTCGCGNNGAGTGGGTGATCGCAATATCCGGTCGCTGATCGTGTTCGTGGAAGAACTCAACCATGCGTTGCACGCTGCGCTTCAATTCAAAAGCGGAGCTCGCGAGATCGCCTCTGAAGATTTCGCCCGCAATCTGGAGCTTCAGGCGCAGATCGATACTTATCTTGTTCTTCTTTTGTTTGTTGCTTTCTTTCGAAAAACGCAGCGAGTTTCACGGACTGACCGGCGCTGGCTGCGCTTTCATCTTTTCGCGCGTCAGTGCCCGGAGGTATTTCGCGACAAAAATCTACGTGGCCGTTATCTTGAGACAAGCCAACTCGCCGCGAGCTACACGCATTATCTCGACACACTCAACGGCCAGCGTCGCCTCGATGAAATCCGGCGCTTCCATTCCCTCGATTACGGCGCGAAAAGAGAGCGGATTCTGGCGCTAATCGACAGCGGCAGGAACTAGCCGGAGGAAGACTCCTGGCATGATTCACCTTGATCTTAGTTCGATATTGAACCTGATCTCAACGGTCGCGATTGTGGGCGCTCTCATTTTCACGGCTCTGCAAGTGCGGCAAGCGAATCTCAAGCGAAGCGACCAAGCTGCGGTTACAGTCATTCAAACCGCGCAAAGCGAACGCTGGACGCATGCGCTCGATCTAATCAGCAAGTTGCCTGAAAACGCACAGCTCTCGGATATCGAGGGAATGGGTCCGGAAATGGCGAGCGGCCTTTTCGATTTTGGGGTTCGAATGGAAACGATCGGTTACATGGTTTGTCGTCGCATCGTTAGACTCGAAACGGTCGATGATTTGATCGGCGGTGTTACGCTGGTCTTCTGGTCTCGCGCGAAAGCCTGGGCTGACCAGATGCGCGTTCAAACCGGTAATCCGAAATTTCTTGAATGGTGCGAATGGCTTGCGTCGCAAATCACTTTACCCCGCGCCAGGCTCGGTCACGAACCCGCGCACATCCGGCACGCACACTGGCGGGAATAGCTGCAGCAGTTGCGTGAACACACGTGCGCTATGACTTGTCGCTTGTCACTGCGGGAGGGATGAACTAAACCGGACCTGCCTGAGATGGTGGAAGAAACTGCGCAGCAGATTGCAGATCGTGAAATGATCTTGCGGATCGGCCGCGGAGACCAAGCGGCGTTCAGCGCACTTTACGATCGACTCAGTGGTCCACTTTATTCTTTGGCCTTGAGAATGCTTGGAGACGCATCGGATGCGCAGGACCTAATGCAGGATGTTTTTCTGCAAATATGGTCGCGCGCCGGAACCTACGATCCAGAACAGAGCAGCGTCTTCAGCTGGAGCGTTCTATTGACGCGGAGCAGAGCGATTGACCGATTGCGGGCGCGCGAGCGGCGGCTGCGCGTCGTGGTCGGGCCCGCATCCGATGTCAAGCCGACGGAAGCGGCCAATGCATCCATCGTAGAGAGCGGAGCGGATACTGTTAACAAGAATGATGAGGCAGCGCGTGTGCGAACCTTTTTGAACAACCTGCCCTCTGAGCAGCGAGAGGCGATCGAGTTAGCTTTTTTCGGCCACCTAACGCATCAGGAAATTGCAGAACGACTCGGACACCCGCTCGGTACGGTTAAAGCCCGAATCCGCCGCGGCCTTCTCAAGCTTCGGGAACAACTTCGCGCCGAATTATGATTTTATGATTTCGGAAGAACAACAGGATCAAGCGGCACTCTATGTTCTCGGGCTACTCGAGCCGCATGAGGCAGCTGCTTTCGAATCGGCATTAAACGCGAACGCTGAATTACGCGATATCGCTCGCGAGCTGCGCGAGGCAGCGGGTAACGTCGCATTGACGGCTCCACCACGCACGCCACCCGCTTCGTTGAAGCAACGCATCATGCGTGAGATTGCGATGAAAACTGAAGGGCCCGCGCCGGTGTCGATGCAACGCACTCCGTTTGGTTGGATACCGTGGGCGATAGCGGCGGCGTTGGCCGTGTTTTGCGGCCTGCTCACACTCGATCGCGTACGCCTGGAGCGCGAGCTTGCCGAAACACGCGCGGCCGACCCGCTGATGCAGACGACTTTTTTCACCCTTGCGCCGTCTGCTCCTGCTCCAGCGGATGCCAAAGCGACGGTCGCATGGCAACCTGGCCGTCAAAGCGGCGTGATTCGCATCAGCAAGCTTCCTGCGCCGCAGCCGGGCAAAGATTATCAGCTCTGGGCGGTCGATGCCGAGCACAAGGATCCAATTAGCGCAGGCGTTATTCGCGTCGACAAGAACGGTGTCGCGCAAGTTCGGTTCAAGCCGGTTGAGAAGGCGGAACATGTGAAAGCTTTTGCTATCAGCTTAGAGCGTGAAGGCGGCGTTCCCAAGAAAGAGGGACCGATCTTGCTCGTCGGAACTGCCTGAACGCTCGCAGCTGGACGATCTTTAGGTTCTTGCTCGCGGAGAACTAGGCGGCCCTACGCTGGAGCGAGCGCGGTGAGCCGCGACATGCGCAGGCAAGCCGTTCGGGACAATTTGCGCCGCGTGAAAAATTTTGCAGGCGGGGTGCATCCGCCTGCAGCGTTTGCGCGTAATGCTTGCCGAACACAAAAATGAAAACTCGCAAAGGAGCGATCAGCGGGTGCCCTCGGAATTGCTCTGGAAAATTCTTGGGTTCCGTTGCGCTGCTCCTGGTCATCGCCTGTCTGCTGATCTTTTCCTCTCGGCTAAAGCATAAGAGTGAAACAAATAAGACCCCTGCAGGTGGCTCAATTTTCAATGATCACCTGGCCTTGGTGTTAATGCCGCAGAGAGGCGATAGCCGCACCGACAGAGAAATTTCGCGGCTCCAGCAGCAAATTCGCGGCGGCAGAAATGTTGAACTCGGGCTGGAACAGCTCGGCTGGGCGTTCGTTGCCAAAGCGCGCGAAAGTTTCGACGCGGGTTTTTACAAACTGGCCGAACAGTGCGCGCGGTGCATCGAACAGCGCAATCCGCAAAGCCAGGAGGCGATGCTGCTGCGCGGACACGTGCTACATAACCTGCATCGTTTCAAAGAATCCGAGACGCTGGCGCGGCGCCTCGTCGAGCAGCGAGGACTCAGCTTTGACTATGGCCTTCTAGGCGATGCTTTGATGGAGCAAGGGAAGCTGAACGACGCGGCTGAGGCTTATCAACAGATGATGAATTTGAAGCCCGATCTTCAGGGTTACGCGCGTGCGGCGCACATGCGCTGGCTCAAAGGCGATCTCGCCGGAGCGATCGAGGCGATGCGGCTGGCCGTGGGGGCTGCCAGCCCAAACGATGCCGAATCCGCCGCGTGGGTAAACACGCGATTGGCTTTCTACGAGTTTCAAGCTGGCCGATTTGAAGAAGCACAGCAACGGTGCGCGTTCGCCCTCTCGCTCCAAGGCAATTATGCCCCAGCGCTCCTGCTGCAGGGAAAAATGCTGCTTGCTCGAAACAGGGTCGCCGAAGCCGTGGATGTTCTGCAGAGCGCCGCTAAGATAAATCCGCTTCCAGAATACCAGTGGGCGCTCGCTGAAGGGTTGCGTGCAAGTGGCCATGAAAATGAAGCGTCTGCGATCGAGGCGCAGCTTCGCCAACACGGCGCGGCGAACGATCCTCGCACAGTCGCGCTCTTTCTTGCAACGCGGCGCGAATCTCCGCAGACAGCGCTTCGACTAGCCAAAGCAGAATTCGATTCGCGCAGTGATGTCTTCACTCACGACGCCTTCGCCTGGTCGCTGACCGCGGCAGGCAACCTGGCCGAAGCGCGCAGCGAGGTGCAGCGCGCACTGGCGGAGGGCACTGAAGACGGGCGGCTTTTTTTTCATGCCGCGGTGATCGCTTCACAAGTCGGTGACGCTACCGATGCGAAACGCTGGTTGTGCAAAGCGAGCGACCTCTCGCATCTGCTTTTGCCATCTGAGCGCAACGAACTTCAAAACCTGGCGGGCCGGGGCGCGAGACAGAATGCGTCCGCTGGTCCAAACACACAAAAACTTTTCCGCTCGGGCGAAATACCACGACGCGGAGACCACAAAACCAAAACCTGAAAAATGAAAAGAATGACATATCTCGTGTCGCGCGGTGTGATAGCACTGCTCGCGGCGCACTTAATCGGAACGGCGCATGCTTCCAGTCACCAGGATGCGCCGCTGATCATTCGCGATCCGTCAGCCAACACCACCGACGTTTACGCGTTCGTGCAAAATGAAAACGGAATAAAAAGTCTGGTCACAGCGCTGGGCGTTTATCCGCATGAAGAACCCGGAGTCGGACCAAACAAGTACAACTTCGATGATAACGTGCTCTATCAAATCCACGTCGCGACCGGCAGCGACGTGGCCGCGGGCAAAGCCACGTTGAGCTACGAGTTCGCGTTCTCTACGACGTTCAGGAACCAGAACACGATCCTGCAGTCGTACCTGGATGTCATCAACAACATCGGGGACGCTGGGCAGAACCTGGTGCAGACCTACACCGTCACTAAGGTCGACCATCGCCAACACGACTATCGTACGCTGCTCGGAACGGGCACCGTACCGCCAAACAACCAAGGGGTTGCCACTCCGNNGCTGAGTTGGATCGGTACACCACCCAAGCAATCAAGAACCTGGGCGGCGGTTACTTCGCGTTCGCAGGGCAGCGTGACGATGGTTTCTATGCCGACATCCTGGCCATATTCGATCTCTTGCAGCTTCGTTCGCCGGGCAAGGATTCCCAAGGCGGGTTCAACATTCACCTCATGGCGCTCGTGATTCCGGTGAGCGAATTGGGCGGTGACCAGCAAATTGTTGGTCTCTATGCAACCACCAGCCGCCGTCAGATACAAATCCTGCGCGAGAATGGCGATCCGCAAAGGCTCGGTCGGTGGGTGCAGGTCGCACGTCAAGGCAACCCGCTGTTCAACGAGGGTTTGGTCGCCATCGCCGATAAGGATCGCTACAGCCGCACCAGCCCCGAGGTTGATAATGCGTTGTTCCGAAGATACGCGGTAACTCCCGAACTGGCGCACCTGATCAACGTAATTATCTTCAATGGCACGTTGCCGGACGTTGAGACAGGTCGGACTGACATCGCGGGAATTTTTATTCCCGATTTGATTAAAGTTGATTTGTCCACCGACTCGTGCCGGCTGGCAGGCAATGGCACTCAACAGGGTGCCAACCCGGATGACCCTGGCTTCTCCCGCCTGAGCATCTTTGGCGGCGACACTCTGATCAGCCAAATCCAACCGGGCTTTGGCAATGGCGTTATTCCCGGCGGCTGGCCAAACGGTCGCCGTTTTGGCGACGATGTAGTGGACATCGCGGTGACTGCTCTGATCAGCAATCTTCGCGTCAACCCGCCGATCATTCGCGGTCCAGCAGGCGACGGTGTGGACTTCAACGACATGGCTTACAACAAGGTCTTCCCGTACGAATCGACGCCACAGAACGGCCGCAACCATTCCCACCCATAGCATTGCAGCGCGTCGCGATTGCTTCATCCTCTAATGCACTCTGGAAATCCCGGCCAGGCAGCGTAATCGCACCTGGCCGGGCTCGAGGCGCAATTCTTAATTGTGCCGTTCTGCTTTCGCTGCTGCTGCTTCAACAGGCGTCGGCTCACGATCCCGGGCTAAGCAGCCTCACGATTCGCCTACGCTCGAACAGCTTGGAGGCGACATTGACGCTGGCCGTCAGGGACGCGGCGCAGCTTGCCGAGCTCGACGATGATCACGATGGAATAGTGACACAAGCCGAGTTCGCTCGCGGCCGATCGCAACTCGAAGCGGCCGTGGCGAGGCAACTCGTCGTTGCGCGGGATGGCAAAGTAGCCTACCCGCAACTCATTCGCAGCCATCTCGATAAGAATAACAACGTTGAAGTTCATCTAGATTTCCCCGCTGCCGTCTTTTCCAGTCTGGAAATTCAATCCAAACTCATTGCGTCCCTGCCGAATGGGCACCGCCAATATCTCCAGGTGCAAGATTTCATCGGCAAGACGATCGCCGAAGGATTGCTGGGC
>VBKE01000410.1 GCA_005879605.1 Deltaproteobacteria bacterium | reverse complement strand
GTTAGTGGAGCATTATTCCCCTCCTTGCATCACCGCAAGGGGTGGCTGCGTCATCAAAAAAATGGCGCGAAGCCACCGAACTTGACGCAGCCGGGGTGGTTTTCCTTTTCGTTCTCATCCGGAAAACCACCCCGGCCTCGCTATCAGCGGATGCTTCGCGGCATTTTATTGATTGCTCGGCCACCCCTCCTTGCGGTGACACAAGGAGGGGAATACGCTCGCGATTCCATTACTTCACAGTAACTGTTACGTCGTGGAAGGTTTCAAGAGAACCATCGCTCGCAATGGCGCGCAATACGTAAACGCCCGCTGACTTGAAGCGTACCGTCGCTGTGGCCTCGACGGGTTTTTCGTAACCTACGACTGCTGTTGCCGGCTCCAGAGTGGCTCCTGCAGGCCCGCGATAGAAGATCCATCGAAGCGACAGGCCCTGACCTCCTACAGGATTTCCTTCCGGATCCACCGCTACTCTCTTTGGGTTGGGCCGTCCGTCGTCGCGGGCCACAGCGGTTAAAGTCAGAGTGTTTGGCAACGTAATGGTCTGCGCGGCCGGGCCCGTAATGACGGGCGGCTTATTTTGCAAGTCCGCGCCGCCGCCGGTGTTCATCATCACGATTTCGTCATTGATTTCCCACTCGGGCTGCAGCCAACCTTTGGCCGTGTTCGTTTTGCCGCGAACGGTTAGCGACCAGACCACTTTTCTTTCCAAGCCCCAATCTTTTGGAACGACCACAGTGAACAAGAACCGATTTCGGCGCGGATAAAAATGCGTCGGCTGCCCGCGATCGCCGCCCGGATCGACATTGTTATCCGGTCCGATGGGAATATCGAGTTCCTCTTGGTAGTTTCGGTTCAGATACCCAAAATACATCGCGAACGTTCCGTCTGGGTTGCGCCTCCATCCCTCGTACGCCGGAGTCACATCGCGGCCACGGGAAACACGCTCCAAGTAAGGTGGCGTCTGTGCTCCAGCGGGAACCACGCCTGCGAGTGTTCCTGCAGCTAACCAAATTGCAATGCCAGTCAACCGCATTACTGCGCCAGCTTGGACGAGAGGTTCTGCTTCGATGTCGCATTCCGTTCTGCGACGGCTTGCTTGAACTCCTCTTCAGACATGTTGTAGTAAGTGACCCACGCGACGCTCATGTCGTCGATCGAACGCTGCCCGTAGCCGATCCAGTTATCGGGATCGAGGTTCAGCTTGTTTGACGAGGTGTTGTTGTGCCAACTGGTGAAGTGTAAGACGGAACCTGCGGGCAGGAGGGGCTGTACATCCGATGCGTATTCGTATGCCATCATCCAGTTGAAGTTGAAATTGTTGGCGCAACTTAGCA
This sequence comes from Deltaproteobacteria bacterium, assembly GCA_005879605.1. Classification (GTDB taxonomy): domain Bacteria; phylum Desulfobacterota; class Binatia; order UBA9968; family UBA9968; genus DP-1. The sequence continues at coordinate 6,461 of VBKE01000410.1, read as the reverse complement.
GTTCAACCCGGCTGCCATCGCGCTTCTTCGACTTTTCGGGGTAGATGACTTCCAGGCACATCGCTTTACCGCGAGTGTGCATGTGGGGTGTGAACGTCAGAAGGCGTGTGGGTTTGCTCATGATGAGATAGCTGTCGGTACGGATATTGTCCGTGTTGGGCGGCAGATCGAGCTCGGAGTCGTCTCCCATCAGCTCCGTTATTGCGACGAATTTCGGAACGTATCCCTTCGGATGAAACTTGAAGGCGATGGCGACGTTCGTCGCTGTGGGCTGACCGGTATACGCGTGGATATGGAGCCCGAAATTCACTTTCGATCCCGCCTTCATGAGGCGGCCAGACCCGTCGTCGAAGACATTGCCGTTCTTGGCTTGAATCACGGCCTGCCCACCACCATCGGGGTAAACGAGGCTTGTGCCGATATGGTGGATGACTCTGGCGCCCTTGACCGGCTTCACTTCGACGGCTTTGATATACCGATCTTCCTTCAAGCCGCTATCGGCAAGGAAGTTTCTCCACTGATCGGGACCCGAGCCCGGAATCTCCAAATCTTTGGGCAGCATCTGCACGATCAGATCCGGCTCGCCGATTTTCCATTTGCTGTCATCGAACACGAGCGGCGGCGGCATGTCGGTTGGATTCCCCCGCGGCGCGCCTCCATCGACCCATTTCACGATGGTGGCGATCTCCTGATCCGAAAGTCCGCCGTCGTTCTTGAACTTTCGTATTCCCACGTTTGGATCGATATACCAGGGCGGCATGATCCGCAGCAGCACCTTCTCTTTGATGGATTTTGCCCACGGCCGGGCCTGTTCGTACGTCAGCAGCGGCATGGGTGCGATGTTATCCGGCCGGTGACAGCTCTGGCAGGAGCGCTGCAAGATCGGCGCTACATCCTTCGTGAAGGTCACTTCTTGCGGTGTTGTTGTCGCCGACTGTGCGTCTAGGCCGCTGGAGCTTAGCATCATGGCCATCAGTACCGCCGAGTATTTCCACATCGCTTTCATGTCGATACTCCTTCGTGTATGTTTGTCAGGCAAATATTGAGACTAGTTAAATAGCGGTACGGTCCAATGTCAAGAGATTCCCCTCCTCTGCGAGGAGGGCGCGAAGCGCGAGCCCGATAGGGCGAAGCCTCAAGAGAAGCCGCGCGGAGCGAAGCGAAGGCGCAGACGGGGTGGTCAGACCGGCGAAGCCTTTCGGCCGAACTGACCACCCCGGCGCTCCGCGCCTCCCCTCCTCTGCGAGGAGGGGAATGGGTCCAACAAACCACTTTTTCTGCGGCCCGTCTTTGTAGTCTAATGGCGCACGCCCGCGTCTAACGAGCGGCAGCCGAGGCGGATGTTAACCCAATGGCCAACGGCGCCCATTTTTCCGAGAGGAGCGCTTTCAATGGAGATCAAACATACATTTCTATTCACATTGGTGCTTGGTCTAGCCTGGACGGTCTGTGTGTTCGCTATTCAACCGGTCCAGACCCGGGTTTAAATGGGGTCTTTGGATCGTCGATAAACTGTACAAGCTGTCACAATTCGTTTCCGGTAAATTCCGGTAACGGAGGTGTGAGTGTGGCGGGCCTACCGACGTCGTGGACTCCTGGTCAGACGTATCCATTAACCGTCACAGTCCAGCCGGCGACTGGTTCCAGTAGATACGGATTTCAGCTCTCGGCAGTTATCGATAGCTCGAATCCGCCTCAGCAGGCAGGCACTCTTGCAAAGGTGAACAACGCAGTCCAGGTGGTTTGCAGCCCACCATCTGGCAGCGTTTCGTACCCGGGAATCAATTGCAATACTTCCGGGGCGATTCAGTTTGCCGAACACGTCAACGCGAATAGCACAAGAACGTTCACAGTAAACTGGGTTGCGCCATCCAACGCGGCTGTGGGCACTGTGCGGTTTAACGTCGCAGGTAATGCAGCCAATGGAGATTTCAGCACATCTCTTGATCGCATTTATACCCAATTCTATCGCGTTGACGCCCCTCCACCAGACTTATCAACCCGCGCATTCACGTTTGCGGATCGCGGCGGGGTATCGTTCATCACAGATGGCAGTGGTGCGCAAATGTCTGCTTATTCCAGCATTGTTCCGGACGCTGGCAAAACAGCTCCATCCGGCGTGGCGATATATGGTTTCAGCAACGCGAATGGCGTTTCCACCGAGACGGGTGTTCCGGCAACGGCGCCCGTGAGTGCGGGCCGAATCTACGCGGAAATTGCTCCGCCGCTGAACACTGGGATCGCCATTACCAATCCCAATTCCACCCCTGCAACGATCACTTTCTCATTCACCAGCGCAACGGGTGCTTCGGCTGGCTCGGGGACGAAAACACTTGCGGCCCACGAATCGATCGCACAATTTCTCGATCAAGCACCTTTCAAAGTTTACCCGGGTTCGACGTTTCAGGGCACGTTGAGCTTCACATCGACATTGCCAGTGGGGGTCATGGCCCTACGTGGGTTCAACAACGAGCGCGGCGATTTTCTCATGTCGACTCTTCCGTTTGTTGATACGACAGCAATGCCGAAGAGCGGAACCGTTGTCGTCCCTCATTTTGCGGACGGCGGCGGCTCGATTACGCAGATCTTTCTCGTGAATCCCACAGATAACGCGCTTAGTGGAAGCGTGCAATTTAGAGGTGAAGATGGCACAATCGGAGGGCAGACCAACAGCAGTTTTCCATATTCGATTCCCGGACGCAGCGCGCAGAAGCTTGCCACAGCGGGAACGGGTACTAACACTGCTCAGGGTTCGGTTGCGGTTGTCCCAGCCGCCGGTGGTATAGTGCCAACAGCGCTCGTCCTATTTTCATACAAGCCAACAGGAGTCATCGTCGCGGAGGCCGGCGTGCCACTGACGAGCGGGACAGCATTCCGCCTGTACGTGGAATCAGCGGGAACGCCGTTCCAGCCTGGCAGCATTCAAAGTGGAATCGCCGTGGCGAATACCTCTCCTTCATCCGTGCCCGTGACGTTCGACATTACCGACCTCAACGGGTCGCCGGTTGCCGGGATATCCCCCCATTCAGAAACCTTGCTTCCTTCAGGACACATTGGGAAGTTCCTGGGGCAGTTCTTTCCCTCGTTGCCCAATTCTTTCAAAGGAGTGCTTCGTGTCACGTCGGATCCGAATGGTCCGCCAATATCTGTTACGGGACTCCGCACTCGTTACAATCAGCGCCAGCCGGTTCCCGATTTTTTGTACACGACGACGCCTGTGAGTATTGAAGGCGACGCGCCTGCTACCGGCCAGCTACTGCTTCCGACCTTTGTGAATGGAGGTGGCTATACGACGCAATTCATTTTGTTTAGCGGTAGCCAAGGCCAAAGCTCGACCGGGAATCTGCGGTTCTATGACCTAAACGGTTCCGCGCTCAATGTAAACCTCAATTAAGGAAAGCCTCCCTCCTCGCAGAGGAGGAGTGGCGCGCCGGGCGCGAAGCGCAAGCGCGATAGCGCGCAGCCTCAAGCAATAGGGCGCAGCCTCAATTAGTGGTCAGTTCGGCCCGAACGTTTCGCCGTCTTCTTTTAAGGCTTCGCCCTGTCGGGCTCGCGCTTCGCGCCCTCCTTTGCGAGGAGGGGAATGCGTTCTACCCCGTGCTAACATAGGCCCGTGAAGCCTATGACGACGCGGGCAGATCTGAAATCGTTCCTGGACGATCTGAAAATCCGGTTCCTGAAAGATCCCGCAAACACGCCGGTTGAAAGCGCCATCAGCGAGAAGATCGACAATGTCATTCTGGAGTTTTGGGGGGATCGGGAGGCTCCCGGCTCATTTGCGTTGTTCGCCATTGGCGGATATGGCCGCGGCGCTGTTCATCCGCAATCCGATATCGACCTTCTGTTCTTCTTTACGGACGGCATTGACGAAGAGGCCATTAAGCGCGTCCTGCATCCGTTATGGGATCTCCAATTCAAGGTCGGGCATCAAATCCGGCACGCTGACGACTTCAAAGAATTCGATGAGACTCATATGGAGTCGTATACCGCATTTCTCGACTGCCGTTTGTTGGTAGGCGATCCGGCCGTCGCGCAAGAGTTCGAGTACGAGATTCTTCGCGGGATGATCAGGAGCAATCGAGATCGCTTCCTGCAGGCCTTGGTCGAGATGAAGTCTGCGCGCTATAAAGAATTCGGCGAGACGATTTTTCAGCTCGAGCCGGACTTGAAGGACGCCCCCGGCGGTTTGCGCGACGTCGATTGGTCCGGATGGGTAAGGAAATCTCTAGAGTTCACCAGTGGATGTCTTCCCGATGAAGCGCTCCGATTACACCGGTGCATTCGAAATTTCTTACATTTCCATTCCGGCCGAAATTTCAATGTTCTTTCCTTTGAGTTTCAGGAGCAGATCGCAGAGAGACTCGGCTACAAAGATTCGGAGCGAGGTGAGGCCGCCGAAAGTCTGATGCGTGACTATTTCCTCAAGGCAGGCGAGGTTGCACGTCAGGCCAGCCTTTGGGAAGAGGCCGTGATCGGGAGTCCGAGCCGCGTCAGCATCCCATCCGATTTTTCGGACCCGTTTGACATGATCAAAGCGTTTGCGGAGGCCCATCGCAAGAAAGCTCGGCTCGATTCCGCAACCCTGGCCGCTATTCGGCAACGGCTCGTTTCCTCCGATGGCTTGCTTGCGAACCATCCGAAAGCGGGCCGGCTGATCCTGGACATGATGAAGGACCGCAGGGGCATCTACGACACGTTACTCGCGATGCACGAAGTTGGACTCCTCGGCAAAATATTTCCCGATTTCGAAGAAATTCGGTGCCGCGTCATTCGCGATTTCTTCCACAAGTACACCGTCGATGAGCACTCACTGATCGCGATCCGGAACATCGAACAGTTACCGCCGTCGCATCATTTTTCCACCATTCTTAATGAACTGGAAAATCCGGAGTTGCTTTTGCTTTCTCTGCTATTTCACGACATCGGCAAATCGCATCGCCACGACGAGGGCAATCATGTCCATCCGAGTACGGAAGGCGTAAAAGTTATCCTCGATCGGCTTGAAATCGCGCCGGAACAGGCCGAGAAAGTTGTCTTTGTGGTCCAAAACCATTTGGAGATGTCGAAGATTATTTTGCGCCGCGACTTCAGTGACGAGCATGTGATTCAGCAATTCGCCGACATGGTGGGGACCCCGGACAACCTTCGTATGCTCTGCCTGTTGACCTACGCCGATATGAAAGCAGTCAACAATGAAGTCGTCACACCGTGGAAGGAGGATCTGCTCTGGCAACTGTACGTGGAGACATATAACCGTCTCACGCTGGGATTAGCCGACGATCAATATACTCAACAACAGGAATTGGAAAGCGACATTCAAGCCATTACGAGCTTGCTTCCAAAAGGGAGACCGTCACAGCAGATCCGGGATTTTCTGGATGGATTCCCGCGACAGTATTTGAGAACGACGCCGAAAAAGCAGATTGCCGACCATTTCCTGCTTTCCCGCAAGCTGGCCGATCGCCCGATGGTGATGCACTTGGCCAAGAATGGGGCCATCTACGACCTGCTCGTGATGACCGCAGACCGGCCGGGGCTGTTTTCGAAAATGACAGGCGTGCTTTCCTTCTTTGGGATGAATATTATTCGCGCGCAGGCATTTTCGAACCGGCACGGCACGATTTTCGATCTGATTTCATTCGAAGACCCAGATTCTTATTTCGAGAAGAATCCTTCCGAAGTCGATCACTTCGCGCAGGTTCTGAACGATGTTGTCGGCGGCCGCGTTCCATTGAACGAATTGCTGGATCGCAAGTTCAAGAGTGTTGTTTTCAAGCAGAAGAAGGGGCTCAGCGTTCCGACCGCCATTCACTTCGATAACGATTTTTCGAAGCGATGCACGATCATGGAAATCGTGACGCAGGACGCATTCGGGCTACTCTATCGGATGGCATCCGTCATTTCCACTCACGGCTGCAATATCGAAGTGGCCCTGATCACGACCGAAGGGCATCGCGCCATCGACGTCTTCTACATTACACAACAAGGCAAGAAGCTTTCGAAGGAATTGGAGTCGGAGCTCGAGATCGACCTCAATCGAGCGCTGGCGCCGACGTAACGTCAAACGACGTCGCGTTCACCAGTCCGAATGTTGTATCCCTGTTCGACAGGCAGGACAAAGACGCGGCCATCCCCGATCTCGCCGGTACGCGCAGTCTCGATGATTGTCTTGATCGTATCGTCAACTATCTCATCGTTAATGACCAGCTCGATCATAATCTTCGGCAGCAGCGTGACGCTGTACTCGGTTCCGCGGTATACCGCCTTGTGACCCTTCTGCCGCCCATGGCCGCGAACTTCAGTTACAGTCATGCCGGCGATACTCAGTTTCGTTAAGGCGTCCTTGACCTCTTCCAGCTTGTTTGGCCGGATGATGGCTTTGATGAGTTTCATAGACAATGCGATTATATCAGGTTAGAGGGCTGTCCCCCACAGTCTACGCATGATGATTTCCCGCGATG
>VBKE01000251.1 GCA_005879605.1 Deltaproteobacteria bacterium | reverse complement strand
GGTGAAGTAGAGCGGGGACATTCCACAGATCACCCCCATCTTAATCTTCCCCCGTCAAGAGACTGTGTCGCAATTGCAGTGAGGATTGATCATGGACTGAGTCGGAGACGTTCTGAGAGCTAACGGACATTGGGATCGCTCTATGAAGGTCCGGTTTTTCTCTTAGGATCATCGGTGAGAATAATTTGCCCTCGAATCTTATCCCATCACTGGGATGGCCGGCGCCGTGAGCTTCTCGATCAGCGTAGTAATTCCCAGAATCGTCATCATCCGTCTGAGATCGAAACACGTTGCCAACAATGAAGTTTCGGCTTGAACTCCGTCTTTTCCTCGTAACATAAAGCCATCGGTCTTGAGATTCCTTTTGATGTGTCCAAAGGGATGCTCGGCTCGGGTCTTCCTTCGGGCATAAATCTCTTTGCAAGCCTCATACTGTGCTTCAAATCTCTCCTTGAGATCTTCGAGCACCAAACGCATGATCCGTCGACCGTTTTTGTTCGAGGTGCACTTCCCGTAATGAACACAACGATGACAAAGTCCGGGCGCGCTGATCCGATAGTACTTCTTGCCGCGCTTTGGGTCGATGAACTCATAGGGGAGCTCATTTTGCTCGGGACAAAAGTAACAATCTTTCTCCTTGTCGTAACGAAAATGGCTCTTGCTAAAAGCCTTCTGCTCTTTTTTGCGCAAAGCCTGGCGTTGTGAGGGAACCACCACTTTAATCCCTTGCTCATCGATGTTTTTAAGCTCTGCCGTATCCGCATATCCCGCATCCGCGCACCCCACCTCACAGAGCTTGTTCATTGTCTCGTTGGCCTGTTGGATCTGCTCGGCAAACTGATTGACGTCGCTAGTGGCACTGACCGCCTCGGCATGCACGATCAACCCATGCTGGTCATCGACCACACTCTGCACGTTGTAGCTGGCATGGCTCCCTTGAACACTGTGCATCACCGCACAGTCCGGATCAGTTAAGTTAATCTTTTTCCTCCCGCTGTCTTTGAATCCCTCTAAGACGTCCTTGATCTTTTGCTTTAGCCCCTCGGCTTGCGCCAGCTCTTTGTTCACTGCCACACTTGACCCCAGCCCCTCTTCCTGTCGATCGATCCGCTCACATTCCTCCAACAGCTTCTCGATCCGACCGTCCAGCTCACCCAACATCTTCTCATAGTGGGCTCGATCATGGGTCTTTCCCCGCGCCGCATTGGCTCGGATCTTCGTCCCGTCCACAAACAGCACGTTGCCCGCTATCAGATCAAGCTTGATACATAGCCGCACGCACTGCTTTAAAACTTGCTTTAATGCCTTTTTGTGCCCCCGCCTAAACTCCGCGATCGTCTTGTGGTCCGGCTTTAATCCCCCCATCAACCACATAAACGACACATTGTGATGACACGCCCGCTCCAGTTTGCGCGCTCCCTTCAAACCGTAGGAGTACCCGTACACCAACAGTTTCAACATCGCTTTGGGATCGTACTCCGAATTCCCCACTTGATGCTCATCGAGGTCTATTCCTAATTCACCAAAATCAATCCCCCCCACAAAGGCGTCGTAGACTCTAACCGGATCTTCTTTCGAGACATAATCCTCGATGCTTTGGGGAAACAGCCCGAACTGTTCCCGATTGCCGTAGCGGTACGCCATTTGTTCCCCTTTCTTTGCGGCGTACTTTATCATATCGTCACCATCGCTTGGCAAAATGTTTTCTCATGCCGCAAGAATTTCTGACCCCAAAGTAATTGCGACACAGTCTCTGACGGGGGAAGATTGAGATGGGGGTGAAAACTGCGGCGCGGGTTGCAATATGCTCCAAGACGCATGCACCCCCTCTTTGATTCTCCCCCGTCGAGGGGGAGACGATGATAATGATGAAATCGACCGGTTCATTGCAAGTGTTTGTCGCCCAAGTTGTTTTGATAGTCGCATCCATTGTAGCCGCCGCCGAAACCCCGCGTTGGCAACTCGAGTGGCAGAAGACGATCGAAGCGGCGAAAAAAGATGGACAGCTTTCACTTTACGGCGGGCAAGAGATCACTCACCAAGATATCCTTGCGGCCTTCAACAAAGAATTTCCTTTCATCAAAGTGGTGACCGTGACCGGTCGTGGGGGCGATCTGATGGCGCGCATTATCGCCGAAAGACGCGCTGACAAATATCTGACCGACCTCATGGCCAGCGGACCCAACGGTCCGCGCATGCTTTACCTAGGCAAAGCGCTGGATCCCATCACGCCTGCCTTCATCCTTCCCGAAGTCACTGATCTGTCGAAGTGGTACGGCGGGAAACACTGGTATGCGGACCCGGAGAATCAGTTCATCTTCATGTTCGAAGGAACGATCATCAGCACGGGTCTCTCCTACAACACCAAGATGATAGCGGCTAGCTCAATTAAATCTTACTGGGATCTGCTGACGGCCAAATGGAAAGGGAAGCTCCTGAGTATGGACCCGCGCGGCGCGGTTCCGCCCACGCCCGTATTAATCCTCTATCACAAGGCCGGACTGGGACCGGAATTTGTCCGGCGGCTCTACACTGAAACTGATATCACGCTCTTCCGAGACCGGCGCCAAGGCACCAACTGGTTAGCGACAGGCAAATTCCCGTTGTGTTTGCTTTGCAGGGACATCGACAAGGCAAGCCAGCAGGGCCTGCCTGTCGATGAGATCGCGCCTGATCGGCTGAATGAAGGTGGATCCATTGGCGGCGGCGGCAGCAGCGTGCTCGCGCTCATCAATCGCGCGCCTCATCCCAATGCGGCCAAAGTTTTCATCAATTGGTATCTGTCGCGCCAAGGCCAGACAGTGTGGCAGAACGTGATGAATAAAAAAGAAGTCGAGGCTTCCGATTCGATGCGCATCGATATTCCCAAAGAAGATGTATTGCCCGATGGGCGGCGCGTGGAGGGACGAAAGTACAGCGTCGTTGGTTTTCTCGATCCTGACCCGGTGCAGAAGTTGTTGCAGGAAATTTTGAAGTAGCAGTAAGGATTAACCACGAAGCGCCCAACGCGGCAAAGCCGCAAGCAAAGGTTGGAGAAGCGGAATCCACCGCAGAGGCCCAGGGTACGCAGAGATTTTTTCATTTCAAACTCTTCCCTCCGCGTCCTCAGCGTCTCCGCGGTGAACTATCTAAAGGGCGAGGGAATTTAGGAAGGAGAAAGACATGGCTGAATATGAACCATTAGAGATTCGTGGATTTTATAGATCTCATTCTCATCTTCCCATCTGGGAGGTCATGGACAAGGCGGGAAGCTGGGAGAAAGTCGGACTGAAAGTCAGCTTCGAGTTCTGTGACAGTTCGTCCGCTGCCGAGAAGGCGCTGTTCGAGGGCAGCGTCGATTTCGTATCCGGCAATCATATTTCGCCCTACTTATTGGTTCGCCGTGGCAAGCCAATTGTAAGTCTCACGTCACCGTCCAACAGCGTCAACGACAAGCTGGTGGCTCGCTTCCCGATCAAAGAGGTTTCGGATCTCCGCGGGAAACGGATCGGCGATACCACCTTGGTGGATTCCATCGGCGGCTATCATCACCCGCGCGGCAATCACATGCTGTATGTTATGCGCGGCGGGTTAAAGCTCGACGAAGTCGAGTGGGTAGAGTTGTCGGAGTCCAACGACGAGTTCAAAGCGAAGCAGATGGACGCGCTGAAATCCGGCAAAGTGGACGCAATCTTTGTGACCGGCGGCACGGAGAAGTTCGAGCAGGCCGGCTTGCATGTGCTTTCTCTCTATCGACTTCCTATGATCAATGGGCCGACGTTGACGTCGACCTTGACTACGCTTCAGAAAAAAGATCGGTTAGGTGAGCGGCTGGTGAAAGCTCAGGTGATGGGGATTCATTTCGCCCGCACGCGACGGGGAGAGACGGAGAAGATTCTCGAAGGGCTGCGCCAACGCGTGCCGGAATGTAAGAACGTCAATTACAGGAGCGTGGCGAAGCTATTGCCCAAACCCTATCCGGATCATGAGGGAGTCGCCAATGCTTACAGACTGTGTTGCATGAAAGATCCCGAGACCGAAGAGCAGAGTCCAATAGCGCTGTGGGATCTTCACTATCTTCGTGAGCTGGACGACTCGGGTTTCATCGATGAGATTTACAAATGACAAGAGGCGTATACCGGCCCGTTTTTTCATGATCGGATCGTGGGATAAGACGGTTGACAATAGCCCGGCCTTGAGGAAATATTCTTCAGGCAAACAGGGTTGTCTGCCGTCCGTTTCCAAGGTGGAATATTTTTAATGAGACATCCCTCCACAGTCTCGCGGTTCTTTATAGCAGCCAGTGTTTCACTGTTTCTCCTGGCTGCTGCTCGCCCGGGCGCCGCACAAACGGATTGGACAAAAGAGTGGGAAAAGACCCTTGCCGAAGCCAAGAAAGAAGGGCAAGTCAACGTCTATATTTATCGCTACGAGCCGCTGCTGCGCGATTTTAAACGAGACTTTCCCGGCATCAACGTCGTATCGGTCACCGGAAGAGGCAATGAAATGACGGCGCGCATCATGTCGGAGCGCCGGGCTGGAAAGTTTATCGCCGACGTTTACAGCGGCGGGACCAACAGCCTCTACAACACGCTCTATAAAGGTAAAGCGCTCGATCCGATTAAACCCGCGCTCATTCTTCCCGAGGTCGTGGACACATCCAAATGGTACGGAAACGAACACCGCTACGCCGATCCTGAAGGCAAATATATCTTCGCTTTTCTTGCCAGTCCAAGCAACGCGCAGCTGGCGTACAACACCAATCTGGTCAACCCGAAAGAGTTCAAATCCTATTGGGACGTCGTCAATCCCAAGTGGAAAGGCAAAATCGTCTCGCTCGATCCACGAGACACCGGGTTGGGCGCGACGATGCAGTTTTTTTATTACAGTCCCGAGATCGGTCCTGATTACATGAAGAAATTTTTCGGCGGCATGGATATCACCTACGCCAAGAATTTCCGCCAGATGACCGATTGGCTGGCGCAAGGAAAATTTGCCATGTGTATGGGCTGCAAAGATTCCATGAGAGCCAAAAACCAGGGTCTGCCGGTGGAGGACTTTGACACCAACAGGTGGAAAGAAGGTTCGAGCTTTTCAGCCGGCGGCGGCTCAATGGGGATGCTCAATCACGCGCCGCACCCGAACGCGGCCAAAGTGTTCATCAACTGGTTTCTCTCGCGCAAAGGACAAATCGCTTTGCAAAAGCTGGGCGATCCGGACGATCCTGCAGGGTCGCGGCGCATCGATATTCCGAAAGACGATCTGCCGCCGGACGCGCGAATGCAACCTGGGGTCAAGTATTTCGACGTCGTCAAACCGGAATACGGAGACATGAAACCGATCTTTGATTTGGCCAAAGAAATCATGCAGGCGACCGAAGCAAAGAAATAGGAGGCACCATGCTCACTCGCGAAGAGAATGAAACACTGACCCGCGTCGGCCGAGGCACTCCTGCGGGAGAGCTTTTGCGCCGCTACTGGCACCCTGTGGCTGCGGCCGGTGAATTAACTGATGAGAAGGCCATCAGGGCGGTCAAAATTCTCGGCGAAGAACTTGTCGTCTACCGCGACAAAAAAGGACGGTACGGCCTCGTCGGAGAACGCTGTCCGCATCGGTCGGCATCGCTCGCCTTCGGTCGCGTGGACGATGAGGGCATCCGCTGCCCCTACCACGGTTGGAAATACGATGCCCGCGGGAAATGTCTCGAGCAGCCCGCCGAGCCGCCAGAGCGAGCTTATAAAGATAAGATCCAACACACAGCGTATCCGGTGGAGAAACTGGGCGGGCTCCTGTTTGCCTATTTAGGTCCCGAGCCTGCGCCGCTACTACCGCGTTGGGATGTGCTCGCCTGGGAGAACGGCAAGCGTTGGATCGAAAAACATGAGATTTATCGCTGCAACTGGCTCCAGCCGATGGAAAATTCGGTCGACCCATCGCACCTCTACTGGCTGCACGGCGACACCGCGCACCTAGTCGGCGCTGTGGAGCGGTACGAGGAAGAGCATGAATTCCTCCCGTTTGAATTCGGCATCATGAAGAGACGCACTACGCCGGGGAAAAAACCCGGTGACAGTGCACAGATCGACCAACATCCGCTGGTTTTTCCAAACACACTGCGGCATGTTTTTCGTACGATAAAAACCGATGGCCTGTTACGCCACAACTTGCAGATCCGCGCGCCGGTGGACGACACGCACACGCAAATCTACGTCGTTTATTTCACGCCCACTGAGACCGATTTTTCGCCCGCAGACGGCGAAGCGCCGTGGGAATATTTTCCCATCAGAGACGAAAAAGGCGAGTATCGCCTCGAGCATGTGTTGGTGCAGGACGCCATGGCTTGGGAAACGCAGGGGGGGATTACCGATCGGACCCAGGAGCATCTCGGCGTGGGCGACGAAGGAATCATCAGCTTTAGAAAGTTATTGCACGAGCAGATCTCCATCGTCCGTAACGGCGGCGAGCCGCTGGGGATAATTCGCGATCCCAATAAAAACAGGATCATCGAATTTGACGTCATCAATGAACGGATCGGTCTCTACGGCTCCGAGCGGCAAAAAGTTGCATAGCAGGCCGCTGAAAAAGCCTCATATGCTTCGTTGCGCTCAATCGCCTCGCTCCAACGTACTGGCCGAGTACGCCTCCGCTGGAGCCTGTCCTGAGCAAAACCGAAGGATCGATTTGTCGCGCGCCTCGCATCCGAGAGCTTTTTGAGCAGCCTGCAAGAAAGTTTTTCACCATTTTGCAGTCGGGACCAACAAAGTTTGAGATGAAGTCTTTAGGAGGGACATCCAATGGCGGAGACTCGACAGCAGCCTGTAGATCTTAAGCCCGAGCGCATCGACACCTACCGGGAATGGCAAGCCGCACAAAAGATACCCGTTATTCGCGGATTCTTTGTTGAGGACGTCAATGCGGTAGAGCTGGTGCCGTGGGACCTGAAAGGCGGCAACGCGGCATTCGTCGTTCTCGACGGAACCGGCGGAGTCAACGACGCATACATCTGCGAGATTGCTCCCGGCGGGAAGCTAAAACCGCAGAAACACCTCTACGAGGAGATGGTTTACGTGAGCAAGGGTTACGGCGCGACGACCGTCTGGCAGAAAGACGGCAAGAAACATACCTTTGAGTGGGGGCCGGGAAGTCTTTTCGCGATTCCACTCAATGCCTGGTATCAACACTTTAACGCGAGCGGCAGCGAGCCGGCCCGCTATTTTGCTGTGACGAACTCCTGCTTCATGATCAACCTCTTCCATAACGTCGATTTCGTTTTCGAAAATGATTACGCGTTTCTCGATCGGTTCGATCCGAATACCGAGGGTTACTTCAGTGGCAAGGGAGAAGTGACGGGCCGATTTTTCATGACGACGAATTTCGTAGCCGATACCCACAATATCAAGCTCGCCGACTACAGCGAGCGCGGCAAAGGCAGCACCAACATGAAATTCGATCTCGCCAAGCAAACCATGGCGGCGCACATCTCGGAGTTTCCGGTGGGGACCTACAAAAAAGCCCACCGCCACGGGCCCGGGGCTCACGTGATTATTCTCAGCGGCCAGGGGTACTCCATTCTCTGGCCGCAGGGCCAGGAGATGCAGCGCGTGGACTGGAAGCCGGGGAGCGTCGTGGTGCCGCCGGACCAGTGGTTTCATCAGCATTTGAACGCCGGCGCAAAACCGGCGCGCTATCTGGCGCTCCGCTGGGGTAGCTGGCGCTTTCGCTTCATGAGAGTGCAAGACAGCGAAGGTTCGACCTACACCAGCGTGAAGCAGGGGGGCGGGCAGATCGAATTCGAGGACGAAGATCCGTCCGTGCACCGCGACTTCGAAGCGGCGATGAAAAAAGCCGGCGCCACGTGTCAAATGGGTTCGTACCACCCGCTTTGCACGGAAAAGCCACAAGCCAAAGTCGCCAGTTAGGATTGAATTCGCCGGCGCTTGCACTCCGCGACCTCACGCGCTAGAAGACTGGTTCGTCGAGGTCTCTCTTTCTTTTTTCCTTCCCTCGCGGCCACGTTTACAGGCGAGAGGTCGAAAGCGCCGCGAGTGTACGCCAGAGAGGAAACTCTCATGATCGGTAAAACGATCTTGATCCAGGCGCTATTCCCTCTTGCCCTTCACCTTCTTTCGTTACCACAGGCGTCGCTCGCGGCTGAAGTCTCTCTCACGTGGGAAGCCGAATGGGAGCGCACGGTCAAGGCGGCCGAGCAGGAAGGGCAGGTGGTCGTCTATAAAATTGCTCATGATTCAGAATGGCACGCTTTCCAGAAAAAGTTTCCGAAGATCAAAGTCGTCTTGGCCCCGGGCAGCGCCGCGCAAATCCTCCAACGGCTTATGGCCGAGAGAAGGGCGGGAAAATTTCTCGCCGATGTTGTCCGACTCGGAGGCGGAACATCGACATCGCTCTACAAGGCCAAAGCGTTGGAGCCAATCAGCTCCGCCCTTATTCTGCCGGAAGTCACTGATCCTTCTAAATGGCTCGATGGCAAACATCATTATAACGACGGCGAGAATCAGTACACCTTTATCTATGCGGCCTTTCCTTTGCGATTGTTGGCATACAACACAAAGCTCGTAGAACCCAGGACCGTCACTTCTTTCTGGGATCTTCTCGATCCTAAATGGAAGGGAAAGAGCACAATCAAGGATCCGAGGGACCCAGGAGGCGGAAGCCCGCTGCTTTTCCTCTATCACAATCCACAGCTCGGACCGGAATATATAAAAAAGCTCCTCACAGTTGGCGGGCTCACTCTGGTGCGGGATCCGCGCGAGCGGCTGCAGACCGACTGGCTGGCATCGGGCAAGTTTCCGATTGCCATCACGTCCAAGGCCGATGATGTCGATGAGGCAAAGAGGCAAGGATTGCCCGTCGATGTGCTCGATGCTCATGCGCTGAAGGAAGGCGCTGGGCTTGAGGCCGGCGGGACGATGATCTCATTGGTGAACAAGGCTCCGCACCCCAATGCGGCCAGAGTGCTGATCAACTGGTTCTTATCCCGCGAGGGACAGATGGCGATTCAAAAAGTCGGCCCTAATGATCCGGGTCAGAACTCGCTCCGCGAGGATATTCCCAAAGATCATCTGCCCATAGGGGCGCAGCGGCAGAAAGGTGTGAAATATATTCGCCTCTGGGGACCCGAGGTGTGGGATCGAACCGCAATTAGTGAATTGGTTAGCCAGTTGGTCAAGTAGGAAAAGGTTGCGAGAGGAGGCTTCCAATGATCAAGCCGAGCGAACTCACCTGGGATGATGTGGTTCGGGTTGGACCCGGCACGTTAGGTGGCAACTACCTACGGTGCTTTTGGTGGCCCGTGGCCCTCTCCGAAGAAGTCAGGGACATACCGGTGCCCGTGAAGGTCTTGGGAGAAGAGCTCGTGCTTTTCCGCGATCTCTCCGGGCAGCTGGCGCTCTTGGGAGCCTATTGCTCGCACCGGCGGGCCTCACTCGAGTACGGCAGAATCGAAGCACAAGGCATCCGCTGCGCTTATCACGGATGGTATTACGATCGCCAAGGAAAGGTCCTCGACCGGCCTGCCGAGCCGATCAAGGCAGCGCCCAACATCCGGCACCCGTGGTATGCGGTAAGAGAACTAGGAGGGTTTGTGTTCGCCTATCTGGGAACGGACAAAGAGAGCCCGCCGCCGTTTCCCAGGTACGACGTGCTGGTTCAGGATGGATATCGAGTCGCTGAACGAGGAGATGACGAGGCGGGCAAGGCGTATAACTGTAACTGGCTCCAGGGAGTGGAGAATACGACGGATACGACCCACTTGACTTATCTTCATGGAATTTACGAGAGGTGTGCCATATTCAAGCCGGTGGAAAGCGAATACGGCGTCAAACTATACATCCTCGATCCGCGCTCAAAACCAAATTGCGTAGCACTAAGAAAAAGATGCACCGTGCTCCCCACCATAAATCGAAAGTCCCGCGAGCCCAGGCCTAAAAGTCCCGACGAGAGTCCGGTTACACTCCAGCAGGCCATATGGATCGTGCCTATCGACGATACTCACTGCGAGGAAATGCGCTTGACGGTCTATCCTCAGCCGCCGAAGGAGCGAAGTTACCACGGAGCCTACGTGGATCAGGCCAAGCAGAGAGAGAGAAAACCCTACGATCGGCGGTTTTACGGCGAGATCAGGGGAATCGTGCCTCTCGAAGACAAAGCGATGGTCGAAAGCCAAGGGCCGATTGTCGATCGCACCTTGGAGCACCCGGGCTATGGGGATCGGGCGATACTCCTGTTGCGCAAGATGATACGCGAAGGAATAGCGGAGGTCGCCAATGGCGGCAAACCGAAGGGGGTCCTGAAAGAGGATCTGGCGATGATCGATTTGGACATCGGCGTTGAAGAGTTTGAGATTGATAGAGTGCCTGAGGGAGTGAAAGACTTACTCACTGAATTGCAGCAGCAGTTGGAGCATGTATGAAAACTTCCAGCGAGCACGTTGGATTTATTGGCTTAGGCAATATGGGTGGGGCGATTGCCCTGCGTCTCCTGCGGGCCGGCTATCCGATGACGGTCCTCGACTTAGACCAGGACAAGATGAAGGGACTCACAAACGAAGGAGCCGATGTTGCGGCGACGCCCAGGGAAGTTGCCGAACGATCCACTGTGGTTCTCGCGTCTCTTCAGCCGGACGTTGTTGAAGAAGTTGCGTGCGGCAAGAACGGAATCGCTGAAGCAAAAAAAGAAACCTTGGCCTTTGTCGATTTGAGCAGCACGACGCCGGAGCTTGCTGTCGAAGTGTCCGAGTCGTTGCGCGCGCGGCGCATCGAGATGCTCGATGCGCCGGTGAGTGGAGCCGACATCGGCGCAACCAACGGCAACTTAACAATCTTTGTCGGGGGAAATTATCAGACCTATCAACGCTGCTTACCTATTCTTCAACACGTCGGGCGTATGGTCACCTATTTGGGAAAGAACGGCAATGGACAGATAGGCAAACGGATCAATCAAATGATGCAGGCCATGTCCGAGCTGGCAATCTATGAAGGGATGCTGCTGGCGAAAAAAATGGGATTGCCTTTGCAGATGTTCGCGCGGGCAGCCTCTGCGGGCTGCGCGCAAACTTGGCGCCTGGACGAACTCGTTGACAACGTTTTCAACCACGGCGAGAAAAAACATCGGCTCAGACTGCGCCCCGGCCGCACAGGGAATGCTCTCAAAGTGGCTGAACAGCTTGGGCTCAAGCTGGAAGGAACCGAAGCGGCGCATCGAGTGTTTTCCCGTCACGGTTGGGAGATCGTCATCGATTTTGAAAAAGAAGAGCTGCCGGATCCAGTATGAGTGAAAGACCGGTGACATCAATAAGGAGATCGAATGATTTTGGATTTTCGATTGCCGATGGTTCGACTTCGCTCACCACAGGTTTTCGATTGAGGGAAAAAAGAGATGGACAAAAGTCTTCGAAACCGATTTCTCAACTCTGATTCCGACAACAATCGGAAATCTAAAGCATGTCCTGAGCCACGCCGAAGGATCCAAAATCGAAAATGGGTGGGGATTGTCGCTATCGTTCTCACATTTATTTTTGGTGGGGCTGTGGCCACGGCACAGCAGCCAAAGGTCTACCGTGTCGGCGTCCTCCTTCCGGGCGAAGCATGGTACGAGATCGTTGACGGGCTCCGGGTCGGCCTGAAGCAAGTGGGGCTTGAAGAGGGAAAACAATTTACTCTCGCAATCCGAGATTGGAAGGGCGATGCGAAGGTGGCGGAGGAGGCAGCGAAGAATTTCGAACAAGAGAAAGTCAGCCTGATTTATACAACATCCACCAACAGCACCATAGCAGCAAGGCGGGCGACGACAGATATCCCCATCGTTTTCTGTGCTGGGACCGACCCGGTTATTCTCGGGCTCGTGGACAGCTTCGCAAAACCGGGGGGAAGACTCACAGGCGTCTACCAGCCGGCCACCGATCTCACCGCGAAGCGCCTGGAGATTCTGAAGGAGATCGTCCCGAAACTCCGCCGGGTAGTGACATTCTACGATCCCCACCGTCCCACTGCCATCGAGTCCTCCAAGTTGGCGCGGGAAGCTGCGCAACAGATGGGAATCCAGTTCGTCGAGCGGCACATCGCTTCCGTCGAGGAACTTCAGGCGGGCGTGCGAGCGCTTAAGGCGGGGGAAATGGATGCCTACCTCGCGGTGTCGGACGCGATCGCGAGTAACCAGGCTCAACTGATCATCGACACGGCAAGGATCAAGAGGTTACCGACTATGTTCGACTTCCTAAGTCACGTCGTCAAGGGAGGCCTCGCTGGCTACGCCGTCAGCTTCCAGGAAGTTGGCCGCCTGTCAGCAAAATACGTCCAGCGTATTCTTACTGGTGTTAAACCCAAGGACTTACCGGTGCAGCAGGTCGATAAGATCGACCTAGTCATCAATCTTAAAGCGGCGAAGCAGATCGGTCTGACGATTCCGCCGAACGTGCTGGCACGGGCGGATAAGGTGATCAGATGAGAGGTGAAAGGTAAGGAATAGGGGTGAGGCGACAGACAATCGAAAAGTATTTTGAAGAGAGCGTTAGAGTGAGGGAGGCGAGTGGGCAAGGAACTGGATGCGACCAAAACTCTGACGCTTGTGATGGAGAATTAATATGGGAACAGACACATCCATAGTCTACAAAGATTTACGAGAATATATTGCGGCTGTCGATCGATTGGGCGAGCTGCGTGTCGTTAACGGCGCCGATTGGGACTTGGAAATCGGCGCGATCACTGAAGTAGCGGCGCGCGCTACGAAACCCAAGATGGTGCTCTTCGACAACATCAAAGGATACCCGAAAGGTTTCCGTATCATCGTCAACGCGGTTTGCTCGGCGGCGACTACCGGTTTGGCATTTGGTCTGGATCCGACGCTGAGCGGGATGGACATGATCAAGGCTTGGAAGCAAAAGCTCGGATCTTATAAACCTCTGAAGCCGCTAGACGTTGCGCATGGACCCGTGACCGAAAACGTCGAGCGCGGTGACAAGATTAACATGCTCAAATTTCCCACACCGCGTTGGCACGAGCACGACGGCGGCCGTTACATCGGCACCGGCTGTCTGGTCATTATGGAGGACCCGGACGAAAAATGGACCAATGTCGGGACCTACCGCGTCTGCATTCATGATCGCGACACGCTCGGGATTTGGATCTCGCCCGGCAAACATGGGCGGCTGATTCGCGAAAAGTATTGGTCAAATGGCAAAGGTTGCCCTGTGGCCATCAGCTTTGGTCAAGATCCTGTCCTAACGAAGGTCGGTAGCTGGTACGAGCCGTGGGGTGTTTCCGAGCTGGAGATTGCAGGTTGGCTTCGCGATGAACCCGTTCAAGTCGTGCGAGGCGAAGAAACCGGCCTACCGATCCCGGTCGCGTCTGAGTTGGCCATCGAGGGATTCATTCTTCCGCCGCAGGTGGAGAGCAAGCAAGAAGGACCATTTGGTGAATGGACGGGGTATTACGCGTCAGGCACACGAAATGAGCCGGTGGTCAAGGTGAAAACCATCATGCATCGCAACGATCCGATTATCTTCGGCTCGCCGCCCGGCATATCAGGAAAGTCCGTGCCGCTTAGCGCGGCCAACGTGTGGTTGGCTCTGGAGAAAGCCGGAGTCACCGATGTCCAAGGCGTATGGGAGTATACGACCCGGTATATTACCGCGATTTCCATCAAGCAAAAGTACGGCGGGCATGCGAAGCGAACCGCCATGGCGATGTTGGGTTCCACCTATGGTTATCACCGCCGTTTCGTCATCATTGTAGATGATGATATCGATCCTTCGGATATCGACCAGGTCCTTTGGGCATTGGCGACGCGCTGCGATCCGGCCACGGCCATCAACGTCATCACCGAGGCGTGGAGCACGCCGCTCGATCCGAGAATCACGCCGGATGCGCGAGCACAGCGAAACTTCACCAATTCCGTGGCGGTCATCAACGCGTGCCAGCCATACCATTGGAAAGATCAATACGCCAAAACCTGTTATTTTCCGGAAGAGGTGCGGAGGAAGACGTATGAGAAGTGGAAAGAGGTTCTCAAGCTGGAGTAATGGAAGAACGGAGTGAGAGAATTGGAGTAATGGAGTGTTGGAGTGCTGGATGAAGAATGATTCGATCTTTGTTTTGCGTCGGAGTCTGCTTTACGTCATCGCTATGCTACTGTTGTTCGGATTCAGTGCTGCGATGGCCGGTCAGCCTGAAGCCTGGAAAGCGGATTGGGACAAGACAGTTGAGGCGGCGAAAAAAGAAGGGCAGATCGTGCTCTATGGCAGCGCCGATTTTGAAACGCTCTACGCGGAGTTTCATAAGAAGTATCCCGAAATCAGAGTCACGGGTGTTTTTGGTCGTGGCGCCGACGTGGCCAAGAGATTGATGTCGGAGCGGCGCGCGGAAAAGTACCTGGCCGATCTCTACGTCAACGGCCAGACCACGGGCTACAACGTCTTCTACAAGGCCAAGGCGCTTGATCCGATCCCGCCGCTTCTGGTCCTTCCGGAGGTTGCCGACGTCTCGAAATGGTGGCAGGGAAAACATCATTACGTCGATCCGGAAAACCAGTACTTGCTAAATATTAACGGCGAAACTCGGATCGTTGTCGGCTACAACAGCAAGCTCGTCAACCCTGCTGAAATCAAATCTTACTGGGACCTGCTCAACCCCAAGTGGAAGGGTAAGATCGTCGCCTACGATCCTAATCTTGGGGGCTCGGGGGATGCCATGCGTTTTTTCTTTTATCACAAGAGCCTCGGGCGGGAGTTTATCAAGCGGATTCTCACGGAGACAGATCTCGTCATCAGCAGCGATACGCGTCAGATGGGGGATTGGTTGGCGGGAGGGAAATTTGCAATTTCGATTTTCGCGCCGGTCTCGCGCATGGATTTGGACGTGATGCAGATGCAGGGATTGCCCGTGAGCTGGTTCGAGCCTGACCATTTGAAGGAGGGAGCGTATATCGCTGCGGGATCCGGCGGTGTGGCCGTAATCAACAAGGCGCCGCACCCCAACGCCGCCAAACTCGCGCTGAACTGGTTGCTTTCGCGCGAGGGGCAGATCGCGTATCAAAGAATTTTTACCCAGGGCAATGACGGTCCGGATTCTTTACGGATCGATATCCCTAAAGAAAAAGTGCCGCGGGGAAACCGTAGGCCGCAGGCGGACCTGAACCGCTATCCGTTCGTCGATCGCGCCGAGTGGATGGACCAAGAGCCGATTCGCAAGTTCGTGAAAGAGGTAATGGAGCAGCGGAGAAAGTAACCCAACGATTCAATGATGGCGGAAACCCTTCTTTTTTGGCGAAGCACTATTCTAAGCTTCTTCCCCCTTGACGGGGAAGATTGAGATGGGGGTGAAAACTGCGGCGCGGGTTGCAATATGCTCCAAGCCGCATGCACCCCCTCTTTGATTCTCCCCCGTCGAGGGGGGAGACGATTATAATGATGAAATCGGCCAATTCGTTGCAAGTGTTTGTCGCCCAAGTTGTTTTGACAGTCGCATCCATTG
>VBKE01000354.1 GCA_005879605.1 Deltaproteobacteria bacterium | reverse complement strand
TGCGGGAAGATCCTTTGACAATAACTTCGTGCAACACGGCTTCGTACGCGCTCGGGATGGCACCATCACCACGTACGATGGTCCCGGCGCGGGCACAGGCCCTTTCCAAGGCACCTTTCCGGCAATCCAGGACGGCATCAACTCGGCGGGGGCGATTACGGGATCCATTTGGGACGGGAGCGATGTGTTTCACGGCTTCGTGCGCGCTCCCGACGGCGCCATTACTACGTTCGACGCTCCCGGCGCAGGCACAGGCGCTTTCCAAGGCACGCTACCCGGAGGCATCAACGAGCCTGGAGCGATTGACGGAGCGTACGTTGACGCGAGCGATCTGTATCACGGCTTCGTACGCGCTCCCAACGGCACTATCACCGCGTTCGACGTTCCCGGGGCGGGCACAGGCGCTTTCCAAGGTACCATCCCGGCGAACATCAACAACCCGGGAGCAATTGACGGATCGTACGTTGACGGGAGCGATGTGGTTCACGGCTTCGTTCGCGCTGCCGACGGCAGCATCACGACGTTCGACCCTCCCGGCGCGGGCACGGGCTCCGGCCAAGGCACGTTCCCTGACGGCATCAACGATGCGGGCGCGATCACGGGATACTACATCGACAATAACAACGGAGTGCACGGCTTTCTGCGGATCCGAACACATGGTACCCGCTAGCGGAAACTTTTATCCCTGTTTCCACATCGCTAATGTTCAACAAGCCGGTCCAAACACGATTGAGACTGTTTACATCTTCAGCATCGATTCAGCGGTTACCGGCACCTTTACCGGATCTCTCGTGCTCACTGAGCGGGATGTAATTCATCCCGCCGGTCATATAACGTTCGAAGGCAGCGGGTTTTTCTGGTGTGGGTGTGGGACGCCTCGATTCACTTACGCAGGCATAGGCAACATTAACACCGGCTCCGAAAGTGCGCACTTTGTGTGTAGCCAAGGGACTGGCTGTTATGCTAGTGTGCATGCGGAGGGAACCTTTCAGAGTAACGTGACCGGCCCCAGCCAGGGATGCGACGTTACGGAGGTGGGCACCTATAACGGATGGATTCATTACGAAGACGAAGATATTCACCAGTGAGATTTTCTTGGCCGCCTAAGTCGGCTAGGTAAGAGCCGTATTTCACAATTAGCCGTCACGCTTTAGCCGTGTGGCGGCTTTTTGTTTGCTCCACAAAAATATTCCGGAACTTTGGCTGCCAGTTCCTTTAGAGATGTATGTGAAACCCGATTGTTGGCTTGATCGAAATCGTCTCCTACCACGTCTGCACGTCGCAACCGCAGACACGTTCATCAACGGTGCATCAGGCCCACAGAAAAAGGCAACCCGAGAAAAAAGTAACGATTCCGTGCAGCACATCGTCCGGAATCCCTTCGTAAAGGGAAAGCAAACGTCAGTTAAACCAAAACCAATAGAAAACAATCAAAACATATGAAAAAAATCGGCTTAATAGCAGCAATGTTCTTGACTGTGGTGCTCTCTGGCCCCGCGGCGGAAGCGGGACGGATACCCTTTAATGGTACTATGGAAGCGAGTGAAACTTACCAACTTTTTGGCGATCCACCGTTCATGTTTTTTGTGAATGCGGGCGGCACGGCAACCACCACGCAGCTTGGTCAATTCACACTGGTTTACACGGCTCTAGCCGACTTGAATTCGCCCACCGGTGATGGATTCGGGCGCGCTTGGTTCATCACGGCCAACGGAGACAGCATCTTTACTTGCGTCACGGCAGTGAGCGGTCCAACGCCAGATCCGGATGTCTTTTTCATTGTGGAAACGCACACCATTACGGGCGGGAGGGGCCGGTACGCTGACGCTAAAGGTAGCTTCACCCTGGACCGATTGGTGAACGTTGTGACCGGCGCCACCTCCGGTTCCTTCGACGGCTCCATTATCGTAAGAGGGAATCCCTGACATGTCAGTGATTGGACGACCACCTATCGAAGACTAACACAAAGAGGAATCTAAATTATGAAAAAAACCAAATCATGAAAACAACCCTAAGAATAACCAGTATAACGGCGATGGCGATGATGCTGTTGGGCCTCAGCCCGCAATAGCCACGGCGCAAACATCAGTCCAGGGGCACGGCGACGTGCCGAACGACCCGCCCTATTCAGATGCCCAGATCAGCGTTAACGCCTGGCTGGACGCTAACGGCGTCGCCCACGGCACGGTGGTCTGGGTCGGCGGCACTACTCATAGGAGGCCGGGCGGGCCGGCCGACCCCTGGCTCATCGATGTGACAGAGATTATCTTCGACGGCAACACCGCGCACGTCATTGGGGTCGTTGTTCATTCGGTCTTTCCAGAGGAGATTGGGATCGTGGTCCCTTTCGACTTCAGGGATAACAGTGGAACCAACCAGCCCGACGAGATCGGCGTCTTCGGGCCGACCTTTTCCCCATCGTCGCCGGCAACATCATCGTGCGCTAACTGGTCAGTGAGCGATGTTCCTAACGAAAGCAAACGCCAGTTAAAGACCAAAACCAATACCAACCAAACTATGAAAACGGCCAGACGTGACCTCTCATGACGAGGAAGTGAAAGAAAGCCAAAACAAGAAAAAGGAAATCAATATTATGAAAAAAATGAAAAACGGAAAAAATATTCTCACTTATATCATCGCTGCGGTCCGCATCCATCGCGTTCCGGTGGTCCGGACAGGAGTCATCCTGTTGGCTCTCATGACCTCAGCAAGTTGGTCGCCGGCCGCGCCCACACAGACGTACCATGGCACGATTACGGGCGGCACGTTCTACTGTGACGGCACTCCGGTTAATGGCCCCATCGTCACCGGCACGTGGAATGTGAGCATCGATCCCGCGACGCCGGCTCAGGTCACGCTCAACGTCTTCTACAATGGCAGCCATCACTTGGCGTTCGGGTACAACGCGCTGATGCAAGTCTCATTCGTCAACGGCGTCTACGTGTTCACGGGATTCGGAGACGCCGTGACGGCGACGCTCAATACGAATGCAACTCCGGCAACGTTCTCCTGGCATGTCGAACTCGGCGTCAGCTGTCCGGACCAGAGCCCCTACAACTCGCTGACGTTCTTCGGAGTGGCAAACCGCGGAGGTGGATAAGAGCTGCCCTAGGATCACGCGAATTCACGAAAGGCCTGAAGTAGTCACTTAAAACCGAAAACCAACAAACCAAACCAAACGATGAAAACGGCCAGAAGCGACCTCTCATGACGAGAAGTTAAAGAAGGCCAAAACCAGAAGAGGAAATCATATTATGAAAAATCGAAACATTCAGTTCACAGCAACAGCGCTACGCTGCAAAAGCTCCCGGCTTTCCGCAGTCGCAGGATTTCTGATCCCACTGTTCCTCGCCTGCTTTGCGGCAGTGTTTATCTCGGCAACCACTCCCGCGTCAGCTCGCGACCAGGTGCCGTTCAACGGGATTGTCTCGGGTACAATCATTTCGACTGTGCCTCTGGACGAGTGCCACGTGCTTTCTGAAGCCGTCAACGGGGGAAATGCGATGCAGTTGGGCCGCTTCAACGGAACGGCGGAATTCGTCCTCAATGTCTGCGACCTGACCTATGTCGGCAGCTACGTATTTACAGGGGCCAACGGCGACAGTATTTCCGGCCCGTTCACCGGGACCCTGACCCCGACACCAATCCCAGGCGTATTCGACAACAACAACTCGCCTTTATAACCGGCGGCACGGGCCGTTTTGCCAACGCGACTGGCACATTCAACTTGGGCGGACAAATAGATAATAACGCGGGAACTTTTTCCCTGCCCTGGCAAGGGACAATCTCCACCGTCGGCTCGACGAGGCGGTAAAGATTGCGCGCCCGTTCTACGCATCGCAACGAGCGTTCGTCTAGTTGCGATGCGCTACAGCGAGAAAGAGACCTGCGTCTTTTGAGTTGGGCCTAGAAGCGCTGCTAGCGGCTTTGTTCGGGGTCTCTAGTGAATGATCTAATGAGCCACGTCGCAGATCTATATGTCGGCAGGAAGTCAAGCTTCCGTCCGAAATTTTCAAACAAATTCCGGAACTTTAGTTTCCACTTCCTTTAGTGATGTG
>VBKE01000353.1 GCA_005879605.1 Deltaproteobacteria bacterium | reverse complement strand
TATGGCCCAGGCACCAAAGAACCCGCCAAGCGCGAGGACCACACTTAAAGCACCGATCACGCCGATCCCGAAATTTCTCTCAAGCCAGAGGCCAATGGGTGCACCCACGGCTAGTGCGCCGTAGGAGGCGATGCCGCTCCAGGAGATAACCTGAGCCGTATTGGCGGCTCCCACACGACCGATTCCCCAAACCGTGGCCCCAGTAGCCACCGAACTTTCTCCCAAACCGAGCAACAGACGGCTCATTAGCAGCACGCAAAGGCTTGCCAATGGGTCGTGCTCTATCCACCCAGAAAGGAAAAAGAAGAATCCGCTCGCTGTACATATCAGCAAACCTGAAGACGCCGCACGCTTGCTCCCCACCGAGTCAGCCATGCGCCCCGCAATGGGCCGGCTCGACAACGTGGCGACATATTGCGCGCTGATCGCCAGGCCTGCGAGCACTGGGTTGTACCCGAGTTCCAAGTGAACAAAAGTGGGCACCACCGCCAGTTGAAGACCGATGATGAAATAACATACGAAGATCAAGGCAGCCGTTGAAATGATTTGAAGCGTCACCGAGTTCCGCAGCCGTTCGATCCGCGTGATATTCTGTTGGAATGTTCGCATACAAAACGAGTGAGCCCTGTCGCCTGCGATGCGGGATCAGCTACGACGTAAACCGTCCCTTTCTTTCTCTTTCGTTTTACAAGCGAGTAGTGGCAATGGCCGTGCCAAATCACACCGATGTTTAGGGACCGCCTATATGCATATAATCAGGTAAGTTTTACGACGGCGGCTCGGGGAATCGAAATGCGCATTGAATCATGTGCCGCAGCTTATCGACAGATGACTGAATATCCGCGCCGACTTAGGATTGCACCCATCAGAGAGAGTGAAGAGTCGGTATTCGTGAGCACTGAGCCGGATAATGCGGCAACTCGACATTAAAACTGGCAGCAGAAAAAACTGTCGCGCAAACTCATCGTGGAGTTTCTGAAAATGAAAGGAGTCGACTATGCATTCGGCTGTCTCGAAAAACACGTGACTGCTAATCGACAGCTGTTGAGGACAGGCGTTCAAGTGTCGCATTTCGCTTCGAATGAGCAATACCCAGTTTTTTTATCGGCGCTTGAAGAGTTTCGCGCTTCACCGCGATACCAAAATCGTCGCGCTTTCAAAGAATTAGGGCCGACTGTATAAACTAAGAACTAAAACTCATAAGTAAGACTCAATGGGTCATTAACTTCTCAAATCTTGTATTCGAAAGTCGTTTTCCTCTTGTTCAATGCCTATCCCGAGCCTCTCTCCGTCAGCAACAAGTTGCGGCCCGTTGATCTTGCCGCTGGAGATCATGGCGAGATCGCTTTTTATGCCGCCCCGGATTGTCCCGTTCTCGTCCCAGTCTTTCCCAAAATCAAAACGGAAGTTCGTGTTTATATACTGCAGCCAGTTATAAATTCCCTGCATACCCCGTTGGATGTTCGCCAACCCCGCCTTTTGGTCTCCGAGCCGGTACAACGTAAGGCCAAGGTATAGCCGCGCGACATTGTCGCTCTTGTGTTGAGAAAGCGCTTTTTCCAAAATCTGGCGCGCTTGCGTATAGTTACCAGTTAGGTATTGGGTTCTGCCCAGATAGCTCGAGACGCCGCCCCGCAGCTCAGTGCCATATACATACGTGGGATCTATCTGCTCGGCATCCTGAAATAAGCGGAGGGCGCGTTGATAGTGGCCCTCCAGCAAAGCTTGTCTCCCCTGATCGACATCGCCAGAGCCTCGGATCGTTGCGCACCCGGCGAGCAAAATAGTCAACGAAACGCCTGCCAGAAAATATACCGTCTTCATAGTCGTCTCCCTTTTTAACTTTGTCGTCCGCGATTTCGCGTTACCGGTCGAAGACGACGGATCATGATCAACTAAACTAAACGTTGTCCCTAGGCAAAGAACCTGCCAAAATTGTTTGAGCCGAATGTTGTGAAAATCGTTGTCGGTAAATAGTGTGGGGTCTCGTTTGGTTTCCGTCAGCGAGGTTTTAAACCATCAAATCCTTATCTTCCTCCGGGAGTCGTGACGCGGTGAGGTTGTTCCTGAAGCGTGCTCTCCAGTTATCCATCGGCTTCGCTAACGTCCAGGGAGGAAGTGGCATGAGCAGGTGATCGGAAAGGGTGTTGAGATACGGCTCGTACATCTGTCGCAAATGGTCAAGTGTCTGATCACCCTCGACGCTGCTGCGAAGCGGTATGCCAGTCGCAGTGAGGAGCGTCCGCAATTTCCCGAGGTCAGCCACGGGAAGACGATCGATCTTACGCGCTCGTGGTAGCGCTGCTAAGACCTCTGCTAAATCCACAACGGCATGGCGCGAGATCGCGAACGTCATTTTCGCTTGCCACCGGACCCCGCCCTCTGCATACGCGATAATCAGGGCGCATGCATCGAGGATTGTCGCAAGCGCCGCCAACCAGGATTGGTTAGTGTGCTGCGAGCGGAAGTAGCACAAGACCGGATAGGAAAGGTGACTCTCCATCAATTCCGCCACCCAAGACTCCCAGTCGTGGAGATATTGACCGAGTGCTTGCACGTTCTGCCCCTGGATATGTCGCCGCAACAGTTCGCCTGCTGTTGGCGGGGAACCGGCGTGCGCATCCATCCGAGAGATGTTCACCTCCCGTCGCGAAAAGGCCCCGTACAGTACTGGCAAGTAGGCGATGACAATCGCCAGGAAGCCAAAACCGATACCGCTCTCAATTACCGTGACTGTCCGTGCTATATCTCCCCGCGGTGTCACATCCCCCAAACCAAGGGTAAAGAAAGTGGTGCCGCTCAGGTACAGGTCCGTCCAAAAGTTAACAGTTTCGTTGCGTACGTTGATTGGCGAGCCCATCGCCCAATGAAAGATCGCAAAGCCAAGAATTAGGCTCAGTGCCCAGGCGCCAAAGAGCAACAGCAACGAGAGCGGTCCAAAGAAGCTGAGGAAGGATTCTCGCCGGTTGCCCGCAGGCACGTGGCGCGCCAGCGCCGACCAGGGTACCCAAGTGGCGCGATAGAAAAGCCGAGGTAGTCGGAAACGGCGAGTTACACGCCGGGGTAGAATAATCGTCTCGAATGTGTCCCAAAGGACGCCCGCGATAAGAACGACCGCGATAAGCAAAAAACCGACCTTGGCAGCCACCCTGCCCTCCCTTTTCTGATTGGACACCTCAGCGAAACAGATTCGTCGCCAATGGAGTATTAAAATGGGCCGAAATTTGCCGGCACGCTGAATCCGACTTCGTCACCGCTTAATTTGCGTGCCGCGGTAGATCTGTCACGCGCATGGCACATAAGATCTCGCCAGCACATCACCGCAAGCGAGGATACGCGCAGTAAGGAATTTATAAGATGACCGTCTCTGGTAAATATCTCTGGCTTCTTAGAGATCGCGCACTATCTCGGATAAAAACCAAGTTCGGCGCTCGGTCTCGTCAATCCAGTTCTCGATCAAACTGGCCGTGGCGACATCGTTGTGCTGCTCGCAGACCTCATGCGTGGAACGTAAGGACCGCGTCAGCTGCTGACTGTCGGTGCACAACTCAGCTAGCATGTCCTTTGGACTGGCGACTTCGTCATTGTTGTCTTTTAGACGTTGATGTCGGGTGATATCGCTAATGGAATGGAGCGTTGTGCCGCCGATCTTGCGCGCGCGCTCGGCGATCTCGTCCGTCATGGCGAAGATTTGCTCCGAATGCTCGTCGAGAAGCAGATGATAATCGCGAAAGTGGCGCCCGCTCATGTGCCAGTGAAAATTCTTCGTCTTCAAGTAAAGCACGAAGACGTCGGCAAGCAATCGACGCAAGCTGCTTGAGATCTCCTCGACCGCGTCGGGGCTGAGATCCGTTGGTGTTTCTAAAGCGACTCTTTTTCGTCCGGTTAACTGGGTTGTATCGTTCTTTCCCATCGTTCCGTTCTTTTTTCAGTTGCTAGGTTATTTTCCCTGAAACCGTCACTCATGGGCAACCGCTACCCATCGGCTTTCCGTTCAGTCTTTTCGCTGCCGCATGGTTTGCTAGTCGACGCACAATTACCACGGATATCTTATGTCGCGTTGGATCAACCGAAATCGTCAGATCTCGATTGTTGCGCTTGCTTACAGGCTGGGACGGACTCAGAACGTGACACTTCACGCTCCGATTTCCGTCAGATTTCCTTCCCAAAATAGCTCTTGGAAATGCTCTACTGATCGATGCCCAACGCCCGTCTTGTCTCGTCGTCCATGCTTTCCTCAGCCGTCACGTGGAGATTGTTCGCTTTCTGAAACGACCGGATCGCGTCCCGGGTCTTTTGTCCCATCACTCCATCAATTGGGCCGGAATAAAAACCCTTATCCTTCAAAGCTTGCTGTGTTTTCTTTATTCGATCCGCATTTGGAGTTCCGGGATTAGATGCAGTTCCAGGTCGTGCACCCTCTCGAACTCGATCCGACGGCGTCTG
>VBKE01000352.1 GCA_005879605.1 Deltaproteobacteria bacterium | reverse complement strand
CGAGCTGGTCAGATTTATCCGAGGTTTGTGTAAGAAGTAGAATAAAAATTCACTAGCCAAGGAGGGTTTCGGCCATGGAGTACGAAAGGCTTATCCGCGAAGAAGACTATTTGCAGTCTCGTGCCGACGAGTACGTCTGGCGCCGTGCCAAGGACCTTGGGGTGTCGCGACGCCGTTTTTTCCAGATTCTCGCGGCAGCAGGCGCGGCAGCGGGGCTGAGCCATCGGCTTAGCCCAAAGGCTTGGGCTCAAGCGGCCGCCACGCCGGTAATCAAGCCCACGCCTAAGGAGTTGTTCAATGATTTCGGCAGCAACAAGGAGATGCGCTGGGAAAACTTGTATGAACGCGGCTATCTTGTCCCCAATGACCTCTTCTTTGTGCGCAATCACACGAGAACCCCCTCGGTGGATGTAAAAAAATGGCGCTTGAAGATTGAGGGACCAGGCGTCCAGGGTACCAAGGAGTTCAGCTATGACGAGGTTCTTTCTATGCCGTCGGTGTCAGTGATCCGCTATGTCGAATGCGCCGGAAACGGGCGCAGTTTCTTTGCAGCAGCCTACGGCAAGAAAGCGGATGGCACGCAGTGGAAACTCGGCGGCATCGGAGTGGCGGAATGGACCGGGGTGCCGCTCACCGAGGTTCTCGATCGCGCCGGGATCAAGAAGAGCGCGAGAGACGTGATGCCCGAGGGCCTGGATGATCTGAAAGTCCGGCGCCCGATGCCGGTAGCCAAGGCACTGGAGGCAGACACGTTGCTGGTCTACGCAATGAATGGACAGCCTTTGCCTCCCGATCACGGGTTTCCTGTCCGGACCTTGGTCCCAGGTTGGATCGGCGTTGCCAACATCAAATGGGTCGGACGCATGGAGGTCTCTGAGAAGCCTCTTTTCTCTCCCTGGAATACCGACACCTATGTTCTTATCGGGCCGGAATACAAGCCCGAACCTCCCGCCAAGGGGCCCGTCCTTTCCAACCAGGACCTGAAGAGCGCGCTGGAGCTTCCGTGGGACGGGGAAGTGAGCGCAGAGCGCCGCCTGGTTCGCGGCCGGACCTGGTCTCCTTTCGGGAAGATCGTGAAAGTGGAGTACAGCCTGAGCCAAGGCAAGAGCTGGCAGACGGCAAAGCTCAGGGAGCCCAACATCGCCGCCGCTTGGGTGCGCTGGGATTTTGACTGGGAGGCCAAGCCCGGAAAGCATACCATCCGGGTGCGCGCGACAGACGAAAAGGGCAACACGCAGCCAGACGGAGTTCCGTTCAATCAGCAGGGCTACTTGTATAACGCGGTGGTGGATCACCCGATCACGGTGACGTAGCAGCGGCCCCGCAGATTCAAGAATCGGAAGCTGCCGCGAAATGTGCGACCGACGCCGGTACTTGCACTTGGGTTTTCGAGGCGAAGAAACGCTTTGGTCTCTGCGTGCTCGATTACGTCGTCACTTCCAACCACATCCACCTCTTGGTCAAAGACATAGGGCCGAACGTCCCATAAGCCCACCAAGAGTTTTCGGCGAAAACACTGTGTTTAAGAATTGGCCACCGTTCAACGGTAGAGGTCGGTCGTGGGGTATTGCACTTTTTCTAATTGCAGCGCGAGCGCTTCGATTTGCTCCTGCCAATAGTGCTCGGTACCGAAGTCAGGAAACGCCGCTTTGAAAGCGCTGTCTTCCCAGCGGCGCGCGATCCACGCGGAAAAGTGAATCATGCGAAGCGCCCGCAACGGCTCGATGAGCTGCATCGTCGCCATGTCGAAAGTTCTGATCTGTTCGTAGGCCTCGAGCAAGATATCCCTTCGCTCCTTCCCGTAGTCGTCGTCTCCGCCGGTGAGCATCCAGATGTCTTGAACGGGAGGCGCGTAGAGCATGTCGTCGAAATCGATGAAGTACGGATCGTCTCGATCCCACAAAATATTTCCGGAGTGGCAATCCCCGTGGAGCAGAACGTACTTGGCGTCCTCGAAACGAGGATTAATGGCGTCGCAGATTTGCGTTACGATCGTTTCGAAGCGACTTGCGAGTTCCATCGGCACGAAGTTTCCGTCTTTTAAAAACTTCAAAGGCGCTCGCCCATAAGTTTCAGGATCAAGCCGTAACCGGGGGGCGGCTTTTACCGTCGCCCCGACGTTATGAAGGCGCGCCATGAACCTTCCCAGGCGTTTGAGCTGTTCCGTAGTCAGTTCCGCCTCGAGTCGCCCCGGACGCTTCGGAAAGAGGGTGAACATCACTTTGTTAATTTCGAAAATACTTTGTCCCTTGTCGTCCGTGAGCGGGCAGACGACGGGAATTTCGCTTGCTTCGAGGGCCTTCAGAAAATCGTGCTCGGCCTGAATGGTGGCGCGGCTCCAGCGGCCGGGGCGGTAAAATTTGATGATGACGTGCGGCCCCTTTTCCATCTCGATGTCGTACACACGGTTTTCCAGCGCATGGAGCGCGTAGAAGCGGCCCGTGCAACGCCCGCCCAATTTCTCGGCGGCGTCGAAAATGACCTCTGGAAGAATCTGCAGGAAGTTGTCGAGCATAGCCTTCATCCTAGACGAGCGTACCCTCCTTGTACACTCCCGTTTAATGGTCGTCGCCTCCGGGGGTCTGACTTTTACATCTCAGGAGTTCACTCCGGCGGAGGCTTGTGGGGCTAACGAACGGGACTTAGTCCAAGCGGGACGTCAACGAAAGTGGGTCGGGGCGAGGTCCATGTTGGTCTATCTGGCGCGGGAGGGGGGTAGGACAAAGTCAAGGAGATCGGGCGCCGTTTGCATCGCGATCCGTCGATTATTAGCCGGCTGTACTCAGCTTACGCGGCAGATCGCGACCGAAATAGGGAGATGTTATTAAGCAAACGACTACAAAAATAATGCAATATGAAAGCCTGACACCGTGGGGCGAACAAGGCAGGGCAGTGAATATGCGATTCTCAGATGCCCATCGGCCGTCCACCTGGTGAACTCGATCTGCGCCACAAGTAGAGCTTCATCTGTGCCAGCTAATGGGCGTGCGGGAAGCGTCTCAGTGGCTGCCATTGGCGGCCGCGGGTACTCGCGCCCTGTTCCTCGTATGGAAATGATGACCGCAGTCGTCTTTGGCTTTCTCTTAAGTCTTTGATGGATCGGTCATGCGGTTGTTCAAAAACCCGCGGGTGCGTTTGGCGAAAAATCCAATACGCGCCGGAAGCTATGAATGCAATAATGCCGAAACAAATCCAGAATCCCCAAAGCCAAATAGGATGCCAGCGCAACTGCGATTCCGCGCTAGCGATTTTTCTCTCCAAATCGCTGCTTTTACTTTCATGCTTTGCAATCCGCTCGTCTTTTTCGCTCACTTCTCGTTCCAGCGTCTTACTCTCCAGATATGAGGGGAGCGGGAGTTTCAGCTTTTGGCCGATTTGGAGATTATTCTCCAAAACGCCAGGGTTGTGTTTTTTGATTTCTTCTTTGGGAATTTCAAGAGTCGTCGCAATGACGTCAAGATTGTCGCCGGCGCGTACCTTCCATGTTTGACTCTCCGCGGCCGCCGGCATAGGGGACGCAACAAAAAGAGAATAGAGAATGAAAGTAAGAAAAAGAGGCCACTTCATATATCCCCCTTTCTCGTCGCGCATAATAAAAGGTTAGCAGGACAGCCTAGGGTTCCGCTATGGGGTTTTGTTTTGTACTGAAATTATTTTCAGATAGCGTCGGACCGGAGCGAAATCGCCGCCTGCGCGTGCCCGAGGTGTAATGATCACTCAAGCGGTCACGCTCAATTTCGGCGCTATATCTCTTCAAACAAGGGTCTTCCGGGTGGGACCAAGGCAACTTCTTGATTTGACAGTATAAGATGGCATAAAGGGATCGTTTGAGAGCTAAGCGGTGACTTTTTGAAGACGAAAAATAATCTCTAAAGAAAACGATGCCGCGACTTAACCGCCACTTACTCCTC
>VBKE01000351.1 GCA_005879605.1 Deltaproteobacteria bacterium | reverse complement strand
CCAAGCAGGATCTCGTGGAGATGCAAGGCAGCATCCTGGTCAAGGAATCCTTTCTTCAGTCCGATCCGGCCACATTGGAAAAATTTATTCGCGCTACGTACAAGGGGTTTCTCTACATCAAACAGAACCGTTCCGGAACGATTCCGATTCTTGGACGCTACCTGCAAGTGAAAGAGGAGCTCGCCGCAAAAGCCTACGAGCAGGTGGTACGGCCGGCGATGACCCAGGATGGCACTCTCAATGAGGAGATGCAGAAGAAAGCCGTCGAGAACGTTTTGAAGCGCCTCGATCTGAAAGAGGCTCCACCGTTAAGCCGCATCTTCGATTTTTCCATCGCACGGAAAGTGGTGACCGATCTTCGGACGAAAGGTTGGAAACCGGGGGCATAGATCGAGCGATGACTAGAGCCGCAAAATATTTGGATTTCATTCACACCGGGCCCAACACCCTCGCGGGAAAATACTTGCGAATGTTCTGGCAGCCGGTTTTTTGCTCCCATGAGCTTGGGCCTGGCCGCGCCGTGCCAATTCGCATTCTCGAAGAAGATCTGACGCTCTATCGCGGCGACAGCGGCTCCCCTCATGTGATTGGCTTTCGCTGCGCGCATCGAAGGACCCAGTTGTCTATTGGTTGGGTCGAAGGAGACTGCCTGCGTTGCTTCTACCATGGTTGGAAATATGACGGCTCGGGCCAATGTGTGGAGCAGCCGGCGGAGCCGAAGCCATTTGCGGACAAAGTCAGCATCCCGAGTTATCCTGTGACTGAATATTTAGGGCTTATCTTTGCTTACCTTGGCAAAGGTAATCCGCCCCCGTTGCCAAGATATCCAAAACTTGAAAGCTCGGATATCAGCCTGGACGCGGTGCGCCTGGATCGCATTTGCAATTATTTCAACAACATCGACAACTCGCTGGACAACGCCCACGTGCGTTTCGTCCACGGTCGGCACCGAGAGACCGCGGGCGATGAGATCGTCAAAGGGGATCCTATGATCTCGGTCGCGGAGAGCGAGTGGGGCATCAAGCGTGAGGTAAGATATCCCAACGGAAAGGCGATCACCGCCTACTTTGGCATGCCCAATATCAACTACCTGAACGGTCAGGTCGTTGACCCCGAGATCAAGCGCGCCGACTTGCTCGTATTCAAAGTGCCCGTGGACGACGAGCACC
This sequence comes from Deltaproteobacteria bacterium, assembly GCA_005879605.1. GTDB lineage: Bacteria > Desulfobacterota > Binatia > UBA9968 > UBA9968 > DP-1. The sequence goes on along the minus strand of VBKE01000351.1, from coordinate 1,311 downwards.
ACATTCATTTCGAGGTCCGCTCCATCCCTTTCACCGGAGAGCGCGCCAGAGAATGGCTCCAGCGCCGGCGGGAAAAAAGAGCCAGGGAGGCTGCCAATCGTGCCGTCTTGGTGGAGGAGGTTCTGCGGGGCAGGCTCCACCTAAATGATATTGATCCCAATCGCACCGACTATGTCATGGTCGAGGACGAGATTGCTCAGACGGGACAGGGAAAAATACCCGATAGAAAGCACGAGCACCTCGGACGGAGCGACACCGGGGTGATTCTTTTGCGCCAGATTTGGCAGCGGGAGCTACGCGCCCTTGCGGAAGGACAGCCTACCAAGCAATGGACTTACCGTCCGGATATGATTCCTACCTACCCGGATTCGTAACTGCAGCCCGGGCGACAGTTGTTTATTATTTTGTTCTCCTCCACACTGCGGTTGTCGGGCCAGCTTCCGTTCTATCGCACGGGTTTTTATGCTAGAAAGTGAGAATGCGCGAAAGCGATGCAACGAGAAAACAGCCGCGCATTTCGGTTGCCGTTCCTTTCTATTATGGTTGGGTCGTCGTCGGACTGAGTTTTCTCGCCAACCTGATGGCGGCGGGAATACGATCGGCGCCCACTGTCCTCATACATCCCTTAGAAGCCGAGTTTGGCTGGAGCCGAACGGCGATTGCTTCAGCCGCTAGCCTTAACCTTCTGCTCTATGGACTGGCGGCCCCGGCGGGCGGCTGGCTCATTGATCGGGTTGGACCGCGCCGCGTTATTCTAGGTAGTCTGGCAGCCATCGCTGCGGGAGTCACGGGCGCGGTTTTCGTCCGCGAGCTCTGGCAGCTCATTTTTTTATGGGGGATTGTTTTAGGCATCGCGACCGGCGTGACGCCTTCGTTGGGAGCAAGCGTCGCAAGCCGTTGGTTCGTCAGCAGGCGGGGACTGGCGCTGGGCGTCATGACCAATGCTAACGCTGCGGGTCAAGTGATTTTTCTGCCGCTTCTAATGGCCGTCATCGTATCCAGCGGTTGGCGCAGCGCGTTGATGGTCATGATGGCCGCTTCGGTAATTCTCATACCGGCTATCTTCCTATGGATGCGCGATAATCCCGCTGACATCGGACTCGAGCCGTACGGTTCGGTAAAGGGAGGCGTGTACCGACAAAGGCGAGGCACTTACGCAAATCGTGACTTTCATCCTATTCCCGCTTCATCCGTTTCAGAAGTTTTTCAGAGCTCGACCTTCTGGCTCTTAAGCGGCTGTTTTTTTGTCTGTGGCGTGACCGCCAACGGTCTCATCGGCACACACCTGATCCCGCACGCGATCGAAAGAGG
>VBKE01000350.1 GCA_005879605.1 Deltaproteobacteria bacterium | reverse complement strand
AGTTTTGGCCAGGAGAGACTGGGGAGACTCTTTGGATTGGTTTTTGTCTTCCATCAATTAGGCGGAGCGCTCGCGGCGGTGGGCGGTGGTTGGGCACGTATGCAGTTCGGCGATTATCAATATGCGTTTTTGGCCGGCGCCGTCATGGGCTTGATGGCTGCCGGTTTGGCCTTGACTATCCGTATGACGGGGCCTCGAGCACCGGCGATAGCACTAACCACAGAATTCGCCAACGCCTGAACGTGCGGGTTGTGACAAAGGGATCGTGGTAGGCCGTTAAGCTCTCCAGCGCCGGCGGCGCTAGACGGTCGCCTTCATCCTCACCACGCTCAAATCTGAGATTTCAGATTTAAAATGCCGATGAAACCGGAAGCGGAGGTTCGGCGGGTGTAGAGATTTAACGACGCACCCAGCTAGGCATGGTTCAGCAGGATGAAAAATAAGAATTACTAGGCTACCGCAAGCCCCGACCAGGATTTCAACAAGCACGAGAGGGGCGAAGTCCATAAATCAAGATGCGACCGGCGACGGGACCGAAGTTGGTGTCCGCCTAGTTCTGTCCCAAGGCTGGCGCTATGTCTGCTTGTTTGGCAGTCGTGCCATGGCCGCCCGCAATCGTTGCGTCCGTAACGCCGTATTTTCTCAGCGCCTCGCCCACAGCGACGGTGCCGGGAGTCCGTTCGATCGCACCGCGGGGTGACACAAGGTCCGTGACCCATACGATGTTGTCCTTGGCCACATGGCCGATGATCATGCCTTGGGCGTGCGGGTTCGGAATGTTGTAGAGACGGATTTCCCCGACATCGTCCTTCAAGGTCATCTGGTCTTTGACCTCCACGATCTTCGCGGGCTGTGGCTTTTTCTGCAGCTCGTCGGGGGCCACCGTGTGGGGAGCCCGCGCGACCTTCTCAAAATGCGCCTTGTCCGGGCTCGGCACGATCACCTGGGCACCCTCGGCGATGTAGGTCCGCGTGCCGCCGGTGTGGTCCATATGGTGATGCGTGAGCACGAGATACTTGATCGGCTTGCCCGGATATTTTTCCTTCGCCGCGTCGATGACCCAGCGCGATTGCAGCTCGCCGTAGGGGGCATCGAAGATGACGAGGTGATCCTTCATCGCGACGATCAGGTTGTTGGCCGAGCCGCCCT
>VBKE01000349.1 GCA_005879605.1 Deltaproteobacteria bacterium | reverse complement strand
TTTGTATCGCGCGCGGCTCTGCTGTGTGGGCTTTCCGCGACTGAACGTTCGGGCGAAATCGCTGTAATAGCCGCCGGGTCCCGCCACGGTGGCGTCGCAGATTATCAGATCTCCTTCGACCACGACGAGATCGGCGCCCATCGGCTCGTTGTGTGGTCGCTCGTCGGCGGACGAATCATAGATCGAGATGAATTCACTCCCGGCTTCGAAGCCCTGGTCTAAGAGATAATCGAGCATGATGCGGCTCAGGCGCTCTTCGGGGAGGTCCGATTTGTGCAGCGCCTCGCGCACAAGATCGTAGCCGCGCTCCTTGGCTCGCGTAGTCCAGCGGATGAGCTTGAGCTCATCGGTGGTCTTAACCGCGCGCGCTTGGTTCAGCGCGCGCCAGCCGTCGACCACATTTATGCCGGAGTCCTTCAAGGCTTGGACCGCTCCCAGATTCAGACTGTCCACACCGACTCGCTCGCCCGCGACCCCCAGCTCTCGCAGACTTTCCATCACCTGGGCGACGAAGTCTTTTGTAGCCGCCGCTGGACGCATGGCGAACATGTAAGCATCAAAGCGCCGGAGAGTGCCGCGGTTTCTCGCCGTCTCGCGCTGGCAGATCAGCGGCGACCCTTCGGCGGGAACCAAGACAAAACGCTGAATCGCCGTGGCGCGAAGGCCGAGCATGAAAACCGTGTTGGTAGCGTAGCGGATATTCAGAAAGTCCGTGAGCAGTAGAGCGGTCAGGCCATGCTGTTTCATCGCCTCTTGAAGCCGCTTCAACCGCTCTGCTGTCAAACGCTCCAGATCGACTCCGAAAGGCGTAAGATCCGTGTAGAACATGGATGCCTCCTTTGCTGCGCTAGCACTAGCGTGGATGATAATTACGAGGTGGATGAGTTTCAACCATAAAAAAGGCCCGAGCTCCGGAGAACTTCGGGTTTTTTGGTTAAAATGATTTCCGGTCGTCAGAAATAGCAGGCAGCGGCCGGAAGCCCTACTGTGTTGGTTGTTGCGTCCCCCACATATTTCTCATCTGCTCGCGCACGGATTGTAGCTGTTGGTAGCGTTGAGCAACGCTCGTGAGTTGGTCGGTGGTCAGAATATTGCGAATCTCCAGGACGACTTTGAGACCTTCTTGGGCTAACTGACTGCGCAAGGCGGCAATTTGCTGGTTATCGGCCGTCAAATCGGCCTCTTGGACCGCTCCCGTAGAAAAAAGCTTTGTCGACATATCTTGCTGCACCGCTCGGAGCTGGTTGAAAAGATCGCGGAATGCGGCGCGATGATTCGCCATGATTTGGCGGACTTGAGTTTTTTGGTCGGCGGTAAGATTGGCGCTTCTCAGCAGCATCGGAAGCATCATTCCTCCGCCACCTCTCATCATTCCGGCGCGCGACCCAAAATGGGGCGCTACTACCTGCGCGCGAACCGCGGGAGCCCACAACATTCCGGCAATCCAAATGGCCCCTGCAAAGCCAAAATATTTCTTACTCATTTTCATATAACCTCCTTAATGGGAATTTTTTCGGGTTAATTATTTCGCCCTATAGTTGACTCTTTGTTGCTCTGGCCCACGCGGCATTCCTTGGCTTACAGTAGCTTCATCCGCGGAGCGTGAGAAAAGCTCCTGACATTCATCCGCGCAGGTCTCGCCCAGAGCCGCTTGAAGAGAATTGAGGTCCGACTCGGGAGCAGTCGCCACGGCTTCTCTAGCGCTTGTGCCTGTGAATATGGCGTCGGACACCTGCTCCAGAAATTGAGAAAGTTCGTTATTGAATGCTTGATCAGAAGGATCAGGTAAGCTTTGTCGCCAAACCATGTTTTCTCCCCATAGCAAAGCGATGGCGAGCAGAAACGCCACGGCGAGCGGTATCGACCGGTAAACAAGCGGCATGCGAATCGAAGCGGCTCGGACCGGCGGCGGTATCTGCCGCAGGGTGCCCGTGATCATCTCCAAATCGCGCGTCATGCGATCATAGTGATCAGCGCAAACTTTACAGCCTTCGAGGTGGCGCCATTGCTCTTGGGTGGCGTCTCCTTCATTCAGGAGCCAAAGCGTCTTGTCTGATAGGCAGTGATTCATGGGCGATCTCCTAAGGACTTGCGGAGCCGGCGCACGGCGCGAAAGAGGTGCTGTTTCACGCTGCTGTTGGTGAGTCCTAAAATACTCGCGACCTCGTCCGTGCTCCAGCCTTCCAGGTATCTCAAGATGAAAATCTCCTGCTGGCGAGGAGATAGTTGTTGAAAGCAGCGCCAGATGCGATCTCGCTCCTCACGACCGAGGACTTCTTGTTCAGGCGTGAGATTGAAGCTGGGCAGTTCTGTTGCCGCATCTTCGCCATCAGGCAAGCGCCACGGGTTCCACCAAGTTGAGCGCTGCCGATCGTGGCACGCGCTGACCGTCCCTCGCGTAAGCCACGCCCGCCAATCTGTCGGCCAGCTTTCCGCCCGGTATTGCCGCAGCATCTTGAGGAAGATCTCCTGCTCGACCTCCTCGGCCTCGGAAACGTTTTGCAAAAGCAGACGACATAAGCGCTGGACTCTGCGATAATGGACTTTATAGAGTTCCTCATACCCGGTCTCGTCGTTCAGCACACTCGCTTACCTCAATGGTATGGACGAGCGCGTTGCTTGATCGGTTGACAGGGGTACGATTTAAAGATGGCGGGAGAAATTACGGTGTAGCCGGCTGTGCTTCAGCGCACCGACCCGCTAATCAATGATTTTTCCTAGGAAAAGCAGTGTAGTATCTTGGAAATTCACGTCATTCCGGCCAAGCTGCCGATAGCTGGGGCCAGCGGCAACAGGAAAAATAAATTAACCCGGGTTCCCCAAGAATGATGACCGACACACTGCGATTTTCTCATCGAACTTCAATGGTAAGGCACGACCCACCAGCAAAAACGGCGATCGGCTATGCTCGCGGCACTGGCGTCATGAAGGATCCATTAGCGTCTGAGTTGACGATAAACCCCAACATCGCTACTCTAAGCCACTGCGAGAGAAATGCTCTAACAAATCGCCAATAGGGAGGCTTCAATGGTATCAGCCATCGTTCTGTTAACCGTCGAAAGAGATAAGATCAACAGCGTCGCCGATGCAATTGCAGACGTTGAAGGCGTGAGCGAGGTCTATTCCATCGCCGGCCGCTACGATCTCGCGGCGATTGTCAGGGTGAAAACTAACGATGATCTGGCTAAAGTCGTCACGGAGCGCATTCGCAAAGTCGGAGGCATTACCTCTTCGGAGACCTTGATTTCGTTTCGGGTTTACTCGCGGCATGACCTGGAGCGGATGTTTTCCATCGGCATGGAAAAGGCGTAGAGGTTTCCGCTCACCCAGCAGAGCAAGTTCCAATAAATAAAAGACATAGCGTGTTCATTCTTCCTGTGTCATTTCGAGAGTAGCGAGAAATCTTAGATCCCTCGCCTCGGCTCGGGATGACAACCCGGTATCTCCAAGCGGCAGAGGAAATGTTTGGTATCGCTTCGGGATGTGAAGCCGCCCAAACCTACCAATAGAAATCGTCTTGCCGCTCTGGCAAGCAATCTCGCCGGCTTCCGAAAGAACTCGCAGCAGCAGTTCCGGTTTAAACTTCCTATTTTCGATCAATCCCCGCTTGGTCGAGAAGTAGAGACGGTTGGTTTCGGCGAATGTCTTCAGGAGTCCGAAGCCGATACGCGTCCTTGGGTCGCTCCACGTTTGATGTAACAACTCCATCAAATCCGCCGAAGAAGTGAGCGGGAGGCCTTTCAGAAAATTAATGATGCGCGTGGTGATGAACAGCGTGTAGATATCCTCGCGGCGGAATTCATCCGTCTCGACAGCCATGGCCGTGAGCCGTGCCCTCACGTAGTCTGCCTCCGTTAAACCGATTCCGCGTGAAATAGGCGATGCGGGCGTGAGGTAGAAGGGTGACGCGCCGAGCAAAACCGGCAAACGGGCGTTGAATGCCAACGTCTGAATCATGCTGGCCAAGCTTTCGTTCGGCAAGCCGAGAATCTGATAAGAAACGATTTTGAACCCCAGCCGGCCCGCCCTATGAACAACCTTGAGATAAGCGTCCAGCGTGTGCGGGCGTTTCGTGGTCTCGCGCACGGTTTTATCTGAGCTCACCAGCGCCAGGTTGAGTTGCGAGAAGCCCGCCGCAAACATCAGTTCGAGCAGCTCATCGTCCAGGCTCAAATAACTGATGCCGTTCATCGCGACGAATTCCATTTCGCGATTGGGAAAGCGCGCGATTAGCCTGCGGCAGAGTTCTTTGAACGTGCTCTTATAGTAGGTGAGGTTATCGTCCTCGAAGTCGATGACCTGGTAACCCTGTTGATGGCGCAGCTCGATTTCTTCCAGCACGTTCTCCAGCGAACGACGGCGGTAGTTAGTGCCGAAGGTCGTGTGCACCGAGCAGAAAGAGCACTTGTGCGGGCAACTTCGCGATGTAACCATGAAGGCCATCGGTTTCCCGGCAAGATCGCAGCTCGACAATTGAAAATCGCTCAGGTCCGGAATCGGCAAATCGTCGAGCGGTAAATTGTCGGCGATGGGATTAAAGTAGACCTCTCCGTCTTTTTTATAGGCGAGATTGGGCACTTCTTCGATTCGTCTTTGACCGCGCAAGAAGCGGAGAAACTCCACGAACGGCTTCTCGCCTTCGCCGCGGATGACGTAATCAACGTGCGGCCAGGAGAGGAGCGATTCCGGCGCCGCCGAAGCGTGTGAGCCGCCGATGAGCACCGGCACCTTGAGCCGTCGCTTGACTCGCGCGGCGACTTCGAGCGCCTCACGGTAGTAGGGCGTGAACAGAGACGAAATCCCGACGACATCCGGTTGGATCTCTACTATGTCTGCTTCGATCTCATCGAAAGATCTACCGAAGTGGTAGTACTGATGAAAGGTAGAGAATGGCGACTTGTCCGCGACCGGGTAATAATTACTCAGGTACTGGAGCTCCTTCGGAATCGGTACCGTGTTTCGTCCGCAACCTCCGTGGTAGTCTTTGACGATGACTTCGACACCCGGCAGATATTTATTGACGGTGGCTTTTAGATAACAAAGGCCGATTGGCTGGAGCCGCACGTCGGTGTCGTAGAAGTCTTGGACCGGCGGTTGGATGAGGATGACTTTCATGCCGTCAGCTCGAGCTATAGCGTATCTACGATACAGAGGGAAGTCACGAGGGTGGTAGTGTGTGGACTGGTGGCCTTCGGTGGCCAGTGCGTCGTTGGATGTGCTATGCATCCGGTTAGGGTAGAGGAGTCGCGCTGTGAGGATCGATCAAATTGAAACCAGCGCGCTTGAAGAAGACGAACAGACGGAGAGGAACGATGTCAACGAAGAGATATCCCAGAGTTAGCGATGAGTCCGTCGCCAAGGAACCTATGGCGAAAGAAGCGAAGGCACGGGTTTATGCTCGTGAAAGATACAAAAG
>VBKE01000348.1 GCA_005879605.1 Deltaproteobacteria bacterium | reverse complement strand
TTCCCTTTGCGCGAGGGCTGGGCAGGAGAGCCCATATTTCCCACGCCCAATCGGCCGGTGGCGCAGATCATCTCGGCCGAGTACTCAGATGAAAAAACACGCGACCTGCACCACGAGGCGGAGCGGGTCATGGATCTTTTAAGCATCAAACCGGGTGTTCGCGTCGCGGACATTGGGGCCGGCAGAGGTTATTACACTGTGCGGCTATCAGCACGCCTTGGGCCGGACGCGACCATCTATGCAACTGATCTCAAAGCCGATCACATAAACGAGCTACGAGCGCGGTTGAAAAGCAAGGGGATAGACGGTGTCAAGGTCGTTCTAAGTAGCCCGAACGACCCAACGTTACCTCCGGCCGCGATCGATGTTGCTCTCCTGGCGCATGTGTATCACGAAATCGAGAATCCGTACGAGTTTATGTACAGACTTCATCGCTCCCTCGCGCTCGGCGCGCGCGTGGGTATCGTGGATCTGGACCGACCCACTGAGTCGCATGGTACGCCGCCCAAGCTCCTGCGCTGTGAGCTTGGGGCTCTGGGCTATCGCGAAGCGGCATTCCAGTATCTTAAACCGGCAGACGGATATCTCATGGTCTTCGTTCCACCGGATGAACTACCACGCGCGGAATCAATCAGAGCATGCCGCTACTGAAAACAATTAAGCGAGTCGGGAACTTAATGAGCGCAGAGGAGTTATAAAGTGGAAAGTAGATGGTTAATGGAGATGACCCGTCGACCTATCGGGGAGCTATCCCCAGCCGAGATAAGAGAGCTTGTTCGGGAAAAATATTCTGAAGTTGCGCTTCATCCCGTCACAAAATATCGCTTCCGAGTCGGCCACCAATACGCCCTTGATCTGGGTTATCCGCAGAATGAGACAGAAGGGCTGCCAAAAATTTTAATCGAGTCTTTCACCGGAGTCTCTTCATATCTGGCCCGTTTTCAAGAATTCCAACCAGGTGAGACTGTCTTAGAATTAGGCTCCGGAGGAGGACTGGATACCGCTCTTCTGGCACGGAAAGTGGGCTGCTCAGGAAAGGTCATTGGCTTGGACCTCTCCCTAGCGATGCTTCAGAGAGCGGCTCCAGGCTCGAAGCAGGTAGGGATTTCGCAGGTCTACTTCAATCAAGCTTTGGCAGAAGAACTTCCTGTTGCATCCGGCTCGGTGGACTGGGTTGTTAGTAACGGCATATTCAACCTTTCCCCGGAAAAGGAGAGAATCTTAGAAGAAATCCATCGGGTGCTGAAACCTGGAGGCCGAGTTCTTTGCTCCGAGATTGTCCTGCAGCGACAGCCAACCATCGAAGAGCGCCTTAATGAGGATGACTGGTTCAAGTGAATTGCCGGCGCTTTGTCAGAAAAGTCTTTTCTGACCAAGTTCGTGGAGGCTGGATTTACCCGCGTTGAGGTACTAGAGATCTCTGAGAATAAGCGGACCCGAAACCCTGAAGCCTACGTCCTCACCTTGAGCGCCAAGAAGGCTGCGGTTGATCTGCGCGCGCCGCTTAGGAAAACCCAAAAGCAAATTATTATAGGTCGGGAAGGCGCTGCTGAGAGTCTGCGAGAGCTCTGGATTTTCCCGGTGGCGCCCGAGACCTGCAACCTGGCTTGCACCCATTGTCTCTACGCCGCCTCGCCAAAAACGCGCAACCCCTACCGCCTTTCGAGAGACGAACTTTCCAGGCTGCTCGCTCAAGTTGAGGCCGTAGACGCTAAGCCTCACTTCCTTTTTACCGGCGGAGAACCGACCCTTCACCCGGAACTGTACGATTTCTTAGATACCGTTGACGACAAGGGCTACTCATTCCAGCTCATGACCAACGGCACCCGTATCCAAAAGGAGACCGCGACTCGTTTGTCGAAGATGCCCCACCTGACCAAAGTGCAGATCTCTCTCGAATCGGCGGATCCAAAGATCAACGACTCCATCTATGGCGTGGGACTTTATAGGAGGGCTCTTGGCGCGGTGGACTCCCTCCGAGAAAAAGGAGTTGCAGTGACGTTGGCCGCAACGCCGATGGAGAGTAATCAAGAGGGGCTTGCCGACCTTGAAAGGTTAGCTGTCGAGAAAGGCGCTGATGTCAAATACATATCGCTCTATGACCTCGGCTCGGCTAAAGAGAGAGGGTTGAAACCCTCCCGCGGGGCCAGCGATGGCAATAATCAGTCAGACTCGACCTTGATGTGTGACAAAGGCGTCGCCTACTCCGAGGGGGCGTTCTATCCCTGCCCCGTTCTGGTCAAGGAGCCCGGCACAAAGTTAGGTGACACGCTGGATGAGGCGTTGAGTCCGGAATCCCGGCAGAGAGTGGCCAAGCTACGTGAAGTCCACTCTGCCTGCCAGGTCTGTTTGAAAGGCTCAACGTGAGCGTAAAACAACGCGCTCTGGGAGAGCGCGGCTCATTAGACAGAAAGCGGACGGTAGCAGGTACGAAAGGCGGCTCGTAGGCCAAGGCTAAAGGCCGGCCGGTGATGGCTGCAAGCCGGCTTGAGAGAGATGAAGCTACTGGCAAATAATACGGAGAAAAATCTAGAAGGGGATGAACCCGTGACCCGGAAAGCTGACTTTGCATACTATCAAGCGGTCGAACCTGCGAGCCGCACTGCGGTTGCCGTCGCGGATCCAGTTTGCCTTTACCTCGAGGTAAGCAATGAATGCAACTTGGCTTGTAAGACTTGCCCTATTACCTACGCGAAAGTTGAAGCGCCCGCGGTTCTGAGCCTCGAGCAGGTAAAACGTTTGGTCTCGCAGTTTTCCACGGTTAAGCGCGTGGTCCTCCACGGAGTGGGAGAGCCGCTGCTTAATCGCGAACTCCCGAAAATCATCGCCTGGCTGAAAGAGAGTGGGATGTACGTTCTGTTCAACTCCAATGGCACGCTCATCAACCGGCGGTGGCGCGAAGCGCTTATCGACTCGGGTCTGGACGAGATCCGGCTCTCCCTGGACGCTGCCACTCCTGAAACGTTTGCCCACGTGCGTGGAAAACCGCTCTTTCATGTCATCATAAGAAACATTAAGGGCCTCATGGCGCTCAAGCTTGAGAGGGGATCGCTCACTCCATTAGTTTCCCTCTGGCTTACCGGGCTGCGCGAGACTCTGAAGGAACTTCCCGATTTTATCCGGCTAGCGAGCTCTTTGGGAATTGACCGAGTTTACCTACAGCGGCTGGTCTACTGGGAAGGCGAGCATGATGGCCAAATGGCCCGCCCCGAACAATCCCTGTTCAGCTCCCTGCGAGAGGAGGAAGAAGAGATTATCCGGTCGGGGCAGGAGCTAGCCCGCGAACTCGGAGTCTCGTTCGAAGCATCGGGCGCCAGTAGCCCTGCGGCAAGCCTCGTGAGCCAGAACCAAGAGCAACCGTGGTCGGCCTGCATGCGCCCATGGACGCTCATGTATATCAGCGCGCGGGGGAGTTCCTTCCCATGTTGTATCGCTCCTTTCTCCACAAAAAAGCTCAGCACTCTCTCTTTGGGTAACGCCTTTAACCAGAATCTCGCCGACATCTGGAATGGACAGAAGTATCAAGAATTTCGCCGGCGTCTTCTCAGCGCCGATCCGCCAGACTGCTGCAGGGGTTGTGGCGCTTGTTGGAGTCTGTAACGCGAGGGAAATGGGAGTAAGGCAAATCATGAAGACAAATGGAGAGAGTTGTGGCTTTCGGGACGTAGCCCTCTGGGTCGGCTTGTATCGGGTCGCCTTGGGCTTTATGTGGTTTGATCAGGCCCTGCAAAAGGCGCCGTGGATCATCGGCCCTGAGGGCAAACCCTACGGCTGGCTTTATGGTTATATATGGAAGGAGATCAATAATCCGACGTTTGGTTTTTACGCCGAATTTTTAAAAAATATCCTGCTTCCGAACTTCGGTTTCTTCGGTTTTACAACCTTCGTGATTGAAATGGCGATTGGCTGCTCTCTAGTTTTCGGGATACTGGTGCCCTTGATTGGCGGGCTAGGCGGAACCGTCATGCAACTCAACATAGCGGTGGGCAGTTATAAAATCCCGGGAGAGTGGTTCTGGCTCTGGCCGCTTTTAATCGGGAGCCACATAATTTTCATGATGGGCAGGGGGGGCAGGCGCGTAGGATTGGATGGTCTGATTTCAAAAACTTTGGCACGCTCCCCGAACGCGGGCGGAAAGCTGCAGCATATCCTCCAGTACCTTGTATAAAGACTGAGACCGACTGTCGCCGGGTAGGCCCTACAGTAATCAGGTTAGTGGCATAATGCGAGTTTCATCAAGAAATAAACTCCGGCTATTGGGACTGTTGTCGGTCTGTATTTACGGAGTGAATTTTCGTCTCGGCGAAGTTCTGGTTCAGTTTGGAATCCTAGCTACTTCCCCTCAAAGCATCGTTTCCTACCTGATCCAACTATTTCCTTTAACTGTTTTTTATCTTCTGGCTCTGGGGCTCGCCGCGCGAGTAAAAATGGAAGATGGGAAAACTCTGGTCCCCGAAATCCTACTCTTTGCCCTCCTCTTCCGCTTGTTTCTCGTCCCTGTGGAGCCATCTCTTTCCAGCGACATTTATCGCTATATCTGGGATGGGAGGGTGCAGGTCGCCGGGATAAATCCTTATCTCTACCCACCGGCGGACAAGCACCTTGCTCCGCTACGCGACCAGGAGATCTATCATCCTGCGGGTGCCCAGATTCTTTTCCGAACTCTATACCAGGCGGGGCTGCATTCCCCTGCAGCCTTAAAGGCCGCGGCCCTTGCCGCTGAGGCTTTCACTTTTTTGCTTCTATTCCTTATCCTCAAGGAACGCAGGTTGCCCCAGAACTGGATAGTGATTTACGCATGGAATCCTCTGATCATTTACGAACTGTTCTACAGCGGGCACCTGGAAAGTTTTATGCTTCCGCCACTGATGGGATTTGTCTACCTCTTTCTCCGAGGCCGGCTTAGAACAGCCGGGGCGCTGTTAGGGCTAGCCGCCAGTATCAAGCTCCTGCCAGCGCTACTTCTAGTTGTCGTTCCTCCAGGCAAACGACTTAAGATACTGCTCCCCTTTCTTGTCGCCTTCGCGTCGACCTATCTCCCGTATGCGGAAGCTGGAAAGAAGGTGCTCGGCTTTTTACCTTCCTACTTCTCCGACCCCTACGAAATCTTCAATCCAGGGCTCCCGCAGATTGCATTGCTGGGAGCCGCTAAGCTTTTCACGCTTCCCTCTACCTCGATCCGCTTTGTACTTTTCTTTTGCTTTCTTGCTTTCCTGATTCTGTTCATTCGGCGAACCAAAGAACACACGGATGATCTCGTAACGAAATGCTACATCGTTCTGAGCGGCTACATTCTGCTGATTTATCCGGCTCTGCATCCCTGGTATCTTTCCGTGCTCGTCCCTTTTTTGTGCGTAGTTCCTTCACGAGCGTGGCTTTATCTCTCTTTGGTTCTTCCGTTGTCCTATCTCAAATACCTTACCCCCGATGGGGCCATGCCCGCCTGGGTCAGTCTGGCGCA
>VBKE01000429.1 GCA_005879605.1 Deltaproteobacteria bacterium | reverse complement strand
AGAAGCATGAAGATGACCTACCTGTGTTTGTGATTGGCGCATAAAAATAGCGACGCATTCGGCTCGACAATCGACCGTCGGAAAATGTTTTGCCAGTTGACGAGGGGTGACAGGAAAGTCATATGATAACCGTATCGCAGAGTCGAAGGAGGCGTTCGGATGGAGATCAAGTCTCTTGTTGATCCAGAAGGCGGTCTCATTAATCGGCGTATCTTTGCTGACCGCGAGATCTACGAGTTGGAACGCGAGCGCCTCTTCGCCCGCTGCTGGCTCTATCTCGGCCATGAGAGCGAAGTTCCCAATCCGGGCGACTTCGTTACCGCCTATATGGGCGAGGAGCCGGTCATCTTGTGGCGCGACTTGAGCGGGCGCATCCGAGCTTTTTTGAACCTGTGCCGCCACCGCGGCAACCGTGTGTGCCGCGCGGACCGCGGCAATGCCAAGCTTTTCACTTGTTCTTACCATGGCTGGACCTATAGCAGCGACGGCAAGCTCGCGATGGTGCCCATGGCAGACGCCTTTCAGGGTCTCGACCGCGAGCAATGGGGGTTGATCCCGGTCGCTCAGATCGCCAGCTATAAAAGGTTGATCTTTGCGACCTTTGACCCCGAGGCTCCAACCTTAGTGGAGTATTTAGGCGACATGGCTTGGTACCTCGATATTCTTTTGGACCGAAGAGAAGGGGGCACCGAGGTGAGCGGGCCGCACCGTTGGGTGGTGGAGGCCAACTGGAAGACAGCGGCGGAGAATTTCGGCGGCGACGGTTATCACATCGCCAGCACTCATGGCTCCGCGCGCGAGCTCGATATCGATACGACAACGAGTCAGACAAGAAATCGGGCCAAAGGACGCCAAATTTCCTGTGGCAACGGCCATGTTCTGGTCGCGTGGATGACCCCGCCGGATGATGCCGGTCCCTGGTTTGCGCAGCCGGTCGACGAGCTGATCGATTATATGAAAGAGCATGCCGCGGAGATCGAGAGCCGTCTGGGCGCCGCTCGCACGCGGAAAGTTTCGCCGTCGGCGGGAACGGTCTTTCCCAATCTTTCAGTTCACTGGCTCACGCGCACGATCCGCGTTTGGCATCCGCGGGGACCGGATAAGATGGAGATTTGGAGCTGGGCGATCGTCGATAAAGCGGCGCCGCCTAAAATCAAGGACGTGATGCGCTACGTCTCACAATACCGTTTCAGTCCCACCGGCGTCTTCGAGCAAGACGACATGGATAATTGGATCCAGGTGACCGGCGCCGCGCGGAGCGTGATCGGCAGGCGCTATCCCGCCAACTACCAGATGAGCTTGAGCGAAGAGACGGTGGATTCCGATCTCCGCGGCCGCTTGGCGAGCCGGTGGAGCGACTCCAACCAGTTGAGTCTGTACATGCATTGGGCGAAGGTGCTCGAGGCAAAAAACTGGAGCGAGATCATCGAGCAAAAACATGGATAGCGAGCTGCGTCACGCAATCGAAGACTTTTTGTACCTGGAAGCCGAGCTCTTGGATGAGCGCCGGCTGCGGGAATGGCTGGAACTCTTCACCGATGACCTGCTCTACTGGATGCCCGTCCGTCACAATCCCGTGGACAGACCCGAAGACTTGGCGGACGAATTGTCCAAACCGGGCGAGAGCTACTATTTCAATGACACCAAGGAAACTCTGCGAGTCAGGGTCGAGAGGCTCTATTCGAAGACGGCTTGGTCTGAAATGCCTCCGTCGCGCACGCGCCACCTGATTTCGAATATCCGAGTGAAGAAAGATGACCTCAGCGAGATGGAAGTCCATTCCAATTTTATCGTCTATCGGACGCGGATGGAGAAAGATCAAGATATTTTTGTCGGAACCAGAAAGGACATCCTCCGGCGGGTTAACGGTCAGATAAAAATCGCCCGACGAACGATTATCCTGGATCAAGCGGTGTTAGGCGCAAAAAATATCAGCGTCTTTTTATAAGACGGTAAAACTTAGCTCACGGCAACTTGAGCTATCGCCGCTTGTCTGGAAAGCCAATGGGTGCGCAACGGCTTTAAGGCGAACAATGCCAGCAACGCTCCTAACCAGTCAAAGGCGATTGCCAGGATAAAGATCGGATACCAGTTGCCGGTGCTGCCCGCAATCAAGCTGCCAACAGGCACCAGCAATGACGCCGTGCCCTTTGCGGTGTACAGTAGGCCATAGTTGGTGGTCGCGAACTTCTTGCCGAAGAGGTCTCCGCAAGTGGCGGGGAACAAACTATAAATCTCACCCCAACCGAAGAACGTTAGTCCAGAGAAGATCACGAACAAAACCGGGATATGAGCAAACGTGATCAGGAGCAAAATCGCAATGCCCTCCAGCCCGAACGCGATGAACATCGTGTTTTCGCGGCCGATGTGATCGGAAACCCACCCGAAGAAGGGGCGGGTCACCCCGTTCAAGATGCGATCCAATGATAAAGCGAACGGCAGCGCGGCCATGGTGAGGCCGAACAGAGAGACCGGGTTGTCAGCGACTTGGAAGTCTTTGGCGATGGGACCGAGTTGGGCTGTCGCCATCAATCCGCCCATGGCAAGCATAGTCATCATAACGTACAGCAGGTAGAAGGCTGGGGTCTTGAGCATTTCTAGAGGAGTGAAGTCCTGAGTCGTTTGGGACTCCACCGGCACGGCGACTCCAGCAAAATCTTGTTTTTGTGGGGCTCGCATCAAAAACGCGCAGGCTAACACGACTGCGCCTTGGAGAATTCCCCAGGTAAAGAATGCCGACTGATATCCGCTCGCCTTGATCTGGTTGGCGATCGGGATGATGGTCAATGCCGACCCGGCGCCGAATCCAGCGGCCGTGAGACCCGCAGCTAAGCCGCGACGGTCCGGAAACCACTTCAGTGCTGCGCCGCTAGCGGTGCCGTATACGATGCCCGCACCGATGCCGCCGATAATGCCTCCGGCATAGAGCATCGCGAGCGAATCGGCAGCGGAGTTTAGGATCCAGGCGAGGCCAACCATGATCCCCCCGACCGCCACGACAACTTGCGGCCCATAGGAATCCACCAGATAGGCTTCGAACGGCACAAGCCATGTCTCTGCCAGGACAAACAGAGAGAACCCTACCTGGATAGCGGCTTTACCCCAGTGAAACTGATTGTCAATCGGACTTACGAATAGGGTCCAGCCGTATTGAAGGTTGGCTATTGCCACCATGCCAACGATACCGACAATGAGTTGCAGCCATCGGTTGCGTAACATCGACACCTCCTACTCATTCGAAGATTGGCGAAGCGCAGTAGGGTCCGTATATTTTTAACCTATTACTGTTGAATGCTATGTCAAGACGGCAAGGTGGTCCTGTCGAGCTAACTGCGAAGCTTTTCAAAAGTGAGGCGGAAAAATTCTTGCGATACATTAATGCAAACCCGCCTTGGACAAGCGAGCGGCTTGCTTCGATTTCGAGTAAATCCGAGTGTGCGATTATTTCCAGAGACTCTCGAAAAAACCCGACTGCTTTAGTTCTTCAACGAAGCTGTTGTCGAAGAAAGCGGAGTTGGGAGTTGTCTGCAGCGCCTTGGCGTCGACCAAATTCATCTGCGCCAGCTGTTGCGCCATCCATTGCATTGCGCCAGGCGGCACGAACGGCTCCCTAGCGAAATTTTCGCTTACGTAAAGGTAACTTTGATGGAGGAGCTCGGGATCGTCAATGTGGAGATACTTGGAAATCAACTTTTTCGTCAAGGGTTCGTTCGCTGTCATCAGCTTGGTTCCTTCCGCAGTGGCTTTGATCACGCGCAGTACGATGTTCCGGTTGCTGCTGGCAAACGATCTTCTGGCGACAATCCCATTGGTCACAAAGCCGATCCCCAGTTTTCTTAGATCTCCGGGTGAGACGAGCTCACGAAAGCCCTGCTTTAGTAAGCTGAGGGTATGAGGAGGAGAGACTACGGCTCCATCGACTGAACCTTTGGAGAGTCCCGCCATCGCCTCGGCCAGTCCGCCCATCTGAAGGATCGTGACATCTTTAATATTGTTGCGCTCGAGTAGCGCGCGAAGGGCA
>VBKE01000428.1 GCA_005879605.1 Deltaproteobacteria bacterium | reverse complement strand
GGCGGTCAGCCGCAGCACATAGGTACCGGCAGCGGAGAAGCTGGCCGTTGTCGTGAGCGCGTTAACGTTGCCGAACGTCACGGTTCCCGGACCGCTGACTTTCGACCAGGTCGTCGTGAGTGTGCTGCCCGCCGGCAAGCCGTCATCGCTGGCCGTGCCGTTCAAGCTGGCCGAAGCTGGCAGTGTAATGGTTTGATTCGGGCCCGCGTTGACCGTGGCTGGTTGATTCACCGCCGAAGCCGGATTGACGGTGATCGTGACATCACTGGTTGACGATAGCGCGGTGTCGCTCGCCGTCAACCGGAGCGAATAGATCCCGGCGGCGGAGAAACTGGCTGTGGTGCTGAGGGCGTTCGCGTTGCCGAATGTCACGGTTCCCGGGCCGCTAACTTTCGACCAGCTTACCGTCAACGTACTCCCTACAGGCAAGCCGTCGTCGGCAGCGGTTCCATTCAGCGTTGCGGAGGAGGGCAGCGTTATCGTCTGAGCTGCGCCCGCGTTCACCGTCGGTGGTGTATTCCCCACTGCCACATTAACGCCTAGAGGAGTACCATAGATCTGTAACTCTCGAGCTTCGGTGTCTCCGGTCGCAGGATTGCCAAAAACCTCCACGCGCACGTAGCGTGCAGTCGTGGACAACTGTTGAGTGGACCAATTGTTAAAGAAGGCATTGATGCCGCTGAACGCTGTGGACCAGGGATCGCTCGGGTTCAGCTTGTATTGCAGTGTCCAACTCTTACTCCACCAGGTGCCCTTAGCATCTCCAAAAAGCCGTGCCGAAGTCAGGTTGTATAGGGCGCCAAAATCAAACTCCATCCAAAACGATCCAATCCCCATCCCGGCCGCCGTAGAGAGAGCAGAAGTTGTCCAGGAGCGATTCCAAAGATGCTGGACGGGATTCGCTTTGTAAAAATTAGCGGAGTTCCGAATCATGGTTTTGGGATTTGCCAAAGAGGCGGTCTTGGTGGACACGGATGCTCGGGCTACACTATCAGCATAAGGAGGTCCTGTCACACTATTGATGGGACTCGAACCGCCCATCGGTGCAACACTACTTTCGGGAGCAGCGATGACGTAAGACCCAAGCTGCGTTATTTCCGCCGATGCATTTCTGCCGGAATCATCGACCGTGGCGAAGAATGGTGTGCGGCTGTATTGCCCGGTTGTAGCTTCGTAATCCAGAAGAACAAGTTGCGAGCCAGGGTTAGCGTGGAATCGCAACGGAAACGTCAAGCGAGCTGGAATGTCGAATGGAGTTCTTGAGGGAGCACCTTGCATGCCGCCGATCGGCACTTCATTGGCCGATGTGCGCGGCAGATTTTGTGTGGCCAGAGACGACACATCGATCTTCGTGTCCGTACTCAGGGCCAACGGCGGCACAATTAAGTAAGACCCGTCCGGTGAAAAGACGTTTGCGCCGTCGACACTGGTAATTATCTCTCCACTGGGCTGTGGTTTCAGCCAGTTTCCTTGTGCAGGCACGTTCGCGAGGAATTTCGTCGATTGGTCCGAACCAAATATCTCGTAGGTCAGAACGGGACGTGTTGAGGTGAGGTGGGCGTAGCCTCCCACCTGGCTAAAATTCGGAATCAGCTCTCGGAGCAGACGAGCACGGCGTTCTCCCGGTTGCAGTGTGAAAACAGTCGAACCGGTATGCCGACCCGTGTTGTCAAAGGTATCCAAACTAATGGTAGCGGGTCCATTGTTGACATTCAGAACTGCGATGCCGGTATAGAAACCCATACCATCGGCCAGCTGTGAAAAGAAAAAATCAGAATAACCGGTGCTCTGCGGGGCTACCGAAGCGAGAACCACTCCATCGGTTGTTCCATAGTCGGCATAACCTATCAGACCGCTCGAATTAGCATCAACAGCATATCGGATCTGGCCGGTGATCAGACCAATGGCGGGTAGATTGAACATTTGTGCAACGGACTCTGACATCCTCCCATGAGGTGGAATCGTTCGTTGAACAGTCACCGAGGGCAGAGTCTGAGCCGCGGTGTTGACACCAAGAACCGCGAGACCTTCTGCGGTGATGACGACTGTTTGAGGGACAGAATCCGGGTTGACGAGCGTGACTCGGCTATCGTAGCCGCCTTGTGCGACCAAATGGGCGAAATATCCCGTTCGCGACTGCTCGGATAAGGCAAATGCCTTCACCATGGCGATATCGGATAGATTTTTGAAGGTCTCTACGCCTACTAATGTGGGCAGTGCAGCAGCAGAATTAGGTTCGATAAGCAAAGAACCGTCGAGGAGCGATGCGCCGGGAAAGAGATCGCCGATGGTGCCCGAAAATCCGGATAGTGGAAACAATGTCATCGCTCGTTGCGCGACTAGGCGACCATCGTTGGCGTACATGGATAGTAAAACGTCTTCGTTTTCGGAGCCCGTGTGTACGAATGTGAGAATGCTGGACTGCGTTAGGTTCGGAAAGATGAGCCGGTCTGATGGCTCATCGACCAAATCCGCGCCGTCGACTAAGCTGAGCTGCGAATCCAAAATCAGAAAGAAACCCGTGACAGCTGCATTAGAACTCGACAACTCCACCCATCCCGTCCTTCCTGCGATGCCAGGTCCGAACACATCAGTTGTCATGAGTGCCTTCTGGCTCACCGCTGGAATATTCAGCGTAACTGGATTCATGATTCCTGGGCCCTGGACAATGCTCCCACTGTAGTCGCGCGCTGTGAGCGTCATTGTGGTGTCGCTGCGAGTGGGATTAACTAGAGCAAGTCCCACAGCCGCGGCGTTCGCTCCCTGCAGTGTTGGAAGATACAGAATGTTTTCCCCGTGCAATGGAAGCCCACCCACAACGAGTGTGATGGCGATCGCGAACATCATGATGCGTAAATTAGGCAATCGGAACATAGATCCTCCTGGTCTTTCCGTTCTAGAGTTGTCTCGAGAGTTACGTTTCCTGATGACCAGAGCTTTTCGAGGGGAGGACGAGGCGGGTGCGGTGATCGAATTCTCCGTAGAGGGTTGGCGCGTCTTCAGCAATCAAGTAGATAGGTAATTTCAATAAAGTTCCTCGATAATTTCCTAAGCCTCTCTGCTTCTTTGCCTCATTTCTCCCTCCTAACATGGCCTAACGCGAAGACTTCTGGCGGTCCTCGTCGGGTCACGCGGTCACGGTTCGTCGCTGCAACTTGTGCGACGACCCACTCTGAGGCAAGCGGTCTGCCAATGGTTTTGTCGTGCGCGGCCTCATCGCTCTCCGCCGGTTACCACAAACAGCATTTCTAGAGACCGACGCAGCCTGACCCGCGGCCACACCCCCGTTTATCCTTCCTATCCGCTCTCCTTATGGGAGCATCCGTGCCGTTGTGCAGACCGGCGTGACCATTGAGCCTCAGGTCCTGCAGCTTGTGATTGTCTTCTGCGCGCTTAACAGCCAGGCGCGCCGCGTCAAATTTCGGACGCCAGTAGTTCTCGTCATGGCCCTGCAAATCGGTTGGGCCGGTGGATTTCGACTTTTCATTGGCGGTGTGAGTCTTGGAGTGGAGAGGTGCTTGCCCTCCCATTGGCGAGCAGAACAGACCTGTCACGGATGATCAAACGCCGTTCCCACCGGGCGATGCTTGCCACGCAATCGCCTTGAAGCCCCACGACCGTTATTGCGCAATGCAACTGACGCAATTTGCTATTCAAGCCGTGACACGAGCACCTAAGTCCAACAGTTGAGCACTGCACGATATGGCCAACAGAGTGCCAAGCACAGCATCTGTACTCTTACTGGAATTTGGATGGTTGAACGAGTCTGGCACTTACCTAACCTCGTCACGGGCACGATGATGACGACGAGAACGAAGAGAAACATGAGCGTGGGGGGCGCCACCTACATGTGCACCACGAAGGGCATGAGAATGAATGTGAGGGCGAGCGCGGGGGCAGCTATGAGCGGTGCGGCGTGAAGAGGGATGACGACTGACAAAATGGGCTCCCCTTCTACTAGAACAATGTCAAGTCTCGGCAAAGCCACACTGCTGGTCGCTCTCCTGTTCGCCAGTGAGAGTATTGTTTCTGCGGAGCAACGTTCCGATACTGGCACGCTCGAGGACGGTCCGCGGTTGCTCACTCGCGCGGAAGGCGAGGCGCTGGTGGATCTTGCGGTGGCGCATCCTGTGGCGGGTCGCAGGCTCGATTGTTCGCATCTGGTCCATCAAATACTAACCGCTGCCGGGTTGACTTACCCATATGCGACCTCGCTCGAAATCTTTGCGGGTGTTTCGCAGTTTCAACGTGTAGTTACCGCGCAACCTGGTGACCTGATTGTATGGCCGGGGCATGTAGGACTCGTGGTAGATGAGGGGCAACGTCAATTTTTCAGCGCAACGCGCAGGGGAATTCGGACGGACGAATACAATAAGGATTATTGGAGGAGACGCGGCCATCCGCGTTTCTATCGTTATGTGGTACGCAAGGACACGGAGATTGAAGCTCCGCGTGTCACTGCCAGCGCACAATAGGGACACTCCCCCATGAGTTGTCCGCTTTCGCACACCTGTGCTAGACCGAAGTTACCCCGCGTAGCGGGGATCTG
>VBKE01000427.1 GCA_005879605.1 Deltaproteobacteria bacterium | reverse complement strand
AAGCCATGACTGTGTAATCGGCCTCGTTGAGATGGTAAAAATCGTAGACCTTGCGCGGCAGCTCGACAAGATACTGGCCATCGTCGAGCGAGACCCGGGCCTTTTCCTTGAACAATGCCGTGCGCTCATAGTCCAGAACCGGTTCTGGAGCCAGGACGAGATGAGCCACATCTAGCGCGTAGACGATCAGCCTGGAGAGAGCAGGGCCCGTCCAGAGTCTCCTATCCACTCTGATCATGGATGTCGTTTCTGTCTTAGCTTTCAACTGGTTCCACGTGTCCCTTGTATATGACGAGTTCTACGATACCGTCTTGTTTGCGTTCCCTGGCCCATAAGGTTGCCTGCACCAGCTTTCCTCCTCCCTTCCGAAATCTGAACCGGAACATGGCAATGTCCGGTTCTGTCCTCTCGAAGCTACCGAGCAAGTATTGGGACCTGACGAAAGTGGCAATCTTCCACTCATCCAGCCCGTCCTTCTCGTGCCTAGCCACCCACGATTTACCGAGCTTCTTCGCAACCCTGACAATAACTAG
Source organism: Deltaproteobacteria bacterium (assembly GCA_005879605.1). Taxonomy (GTDB): domain Bacteria; phylum Desulfobacterota; class Binatia; order UBA9968; family UBA9968; genus DP-1. Next base: position 5,634 of record VBKE01000427.1, on the reverse strand, counting down.
CAGTCTTCCGAGCCCGCGGCTGTTCAAGTCGGCTCCAGCAAACAACCAGAGAGGGGAGAGAAAGTGGGCTGTTCAACTGCTTCAGGATAAGTGACGTGGAACTGTCTAGCCGGAGGCATGTTTGAACAGGGACTTTTTGGCCTCCGCTAGATCAGCCTCATCCACTTTGAGACCCTTCCAGAGCCCCTTCAGCTTTACAACTCGGGGTGGTCGCGACGATGAGAGTGCAGCCTTGATCTCGGCAGGCTCCTTTTCATTCGCGTTGATCGTGTCTTCGACTTTCATTGGACCCTTAGCTAGATGTTTTTGGAGGACTGACTATTAAAAAGAGACCCACCTCAAACCTTAGCTCCACCCTACAAGCTCTCCACTAGCTGGTCCGAAATCAGGCGCGTCCTTTTCAATCAAGCCTTCTTCAGCCATCCGCGTCCTTGCGAGGGGACTATCCGAGAACTAGCTGAATCATCCTCGCAGCCGAGGTTCGTCGGTTTACCTGTGAGCGTAATAGACAGTTACTCTCTCATTGTTGATGGAGTCGATTCTGCCAAATCCGAACCTCACAAACTGGATTATGCTCCCCACCTTCTCCTGGCGAATATTCGTCTCGACTGGACCCTTCGTTCTCGTCGCGTCAGGCATCACCACTTCCCCGATCATGTTGTTTTCGTCGGGTAGCCAGTTGACCAGGGGCGCCTTGACCTCTCGCGCCTTCATGTAATCCTGACTATGGAAGGCGGCGGTAATCGTGTTGTTCTCGACGCTTTTGACTTCAATGTTGAACAGTTCCATCAGCCGGACCACCTTGCTCTTTCTGAGAAGATCAATGTCCGATGAAGAGATCAGAAGATTGGCTGTGCCGTTCTTTGGGACCACCTTGAAGATTCTGTCTGGAAGGTCCTTCCTTTCTGGATGTAATGGCAGATGCGCATCGTAGGTCCGTTCGACTCCTGAGACTGTTATTGTGATCGGGTTTGCGATGAAGCTGTACCTGTGTGCGATCTTGTCGATCTCCTTCCGGTTCGTCGCGTTCACGTTATCCCAGCTGAGGGTAGCGTCGACCGGCCTGGGTCCCATCTCGTAGACAATCTTCCTCAGAGCGCTCGGAACATACCCTCTCCTGCGAAGAGCGGCGAGCGTTGGGAGTCTCGGGTCCGAATATCCCTCCACGAGACCCTCCTCGATCTCCTTGACCATCAACGACTTGCTAAGCTTGATATCCGTCGTCTTCAGCCGGCCATAATGGACATACTCCTGAATCTCCCAGCCCAATGCCTTGTACAGATACTCAGTCCGTGGCGCGTTTGTCAAGTGCTCCTTTCCCGGGGCCAGACCCGGTACTTCGAGCCCACCATAGGATGAGGATAATTCACAGGATCAATGATCCGAAGCGCGGGCCAGTCTCTGACCGCAGGGTTCGGATGAGACAGATCAGTCTTTACTCGTAGAACCGCCTCTCCCTCTCCAAACCCTCCGTTCAACATCTTCGCCCAGTCAATCAGATTCTGCTCCGGGGTCTTAGAGCGATCGGGACACGCTCTACCAGCGTTGACGTAGAGGCGGAAATTGTCGGGAGTACAGGTGCAGATGTATGCGTCTCCTGATTTCAGAACCTTCTCAGCATACTCATAGTAGACCGGTATCCTGTCGCTAGCAATGTACTCGGCGTCCCACTGGCATTCCAGCCAGCGAACATCCTCCCGGATCAGATCATAATACTCAAGCGCCGACTTTTTCAGCCGCGGATCAGTATCATCGAACCTCAACAGAAAGCGTCCCTTGTACATCCGCGCATAGTCGTGGGAGAGGATTATCGCCCGGATCGAACCCAGGTGCAGGACAAAGTCCGGATTCGGCGCGAACCTTGTAATGATCGTCTCGTACTTGTCCGTGTTCGGTAAGAGAGGCAGAGCCTTGGACCCGGACCGGCTCTGAGGCGACCCTGCCTTAGCGGACATGATTTGGGCGCTGTTCAACTATATTCTATCTCTTTTCTCAAGAAGGAAACGGGCGATCATGCTTCCTGTCTGAACTAGCCGCTTTCGTGTCTATTCAATAGGAACGCTTCTGTCGGGAACGAGGGCCACGCGGTAATAGAACCGGCTCCGACTCGAGATGTGTCCTTGATCCGGTACGTGTCTGACTTGAGTACAGTTTTGTTGTTCAGTCTCACAAGTCTGACATAAGAGTGACCTTTGGTGAACGAGTACTGTATGCTGTCCCATTCATTGTAGTATTCAGCAATGATATGCCGTAGTCGCCTCGGCCAGGGGAAAAATGTGGTCGGGGGAGATGCAAGCTCTATCGCCATCGCCTCTTTACAACGATCGGGTGTGTGCTTGAAGACTCGGACGACAATTCCCTTACGGTCTGCGAATACAGTGCTCGAACGGTCGGTATCGACGCTTATCCATACGGCTCTTCCAACGAAGGCCGATCCTTCGGGGAGGCCATGCGAATCCTTCTCCTTTGGCAAATGAGATGTCTCGACCTTCACCTTCTCGTACAAGACTTGCAGTTCCTTTGCAAAGGCGCGACTTGTTTCCAATGATTCGAGCGATGCCTTTGGGGTCGTTCTCTCGCGTTTTCTGATCCACCTGTAAAGGAAAACGTCACCAACAAGAAAGACGACACCTATGATGACGGGTAACAGAGCTATACCTAATAGCAAAAGTGCGAACCATAAGATCCAGAACCGATGTACCCTTGAGAAATATTTCCACCCCTCCAATCCTCTCGTCTCTGCGAGACGTTTTAGCTCGATGAGATGATCCATTCCATCCCTCGACTCCTGTGACAAAACAGATTCGTTGAACTTGCGTCCAAGAGCCAACTGAAGTCCCCAAAGCATATTCTCCCTATCCGTGAATGGTGAGGAGTCATCGCTATTCCCCTTCAAGATAGCACCATGCTTCCATAGCGCTCGGTCTGCTCTCCAATAAGTTGGCCGCACTCCTTTACCGCATTCGTAGACAGTGAGACAAATCTAGTCAGTCGTAGCTGAGGCCTGTGGGCGATGCTGACTTGGCGAACATGGTTTGGACGGTGCTCAACTAGATTCTATCTCTTATCTCTAGTTTAGAGAAATCGTCGGAGTATCCATACTACGACGCTTATGCCCCCAATGATAGCTATCCAGAATCCGACCGCGGCGATAACAACAAGAGCTGCGCAGGTATTGTCCATGCAGACAACCATCGTTTGACCTCGGGCGTAGATGTTACCCTCGACCAGTCCTGAGCCCCAGAAGATAGCGAAGCCGACAATAGTGATAGTGACTCGCCCGCGGAGGCCTATTTTCGGCGTTCTAGACGGTCTTGGAAGGTCTTCAAGGCGCGAGCTGCTCAGCTCTCCAATTCTTTCCTTGATGCTCGGGCTCCAATATGCCACGTAGGGGAACAGGCGGTTTGTTGGCATTCCTCTCTGAGCTAGATTCTGTATTTTTTCGAGGACCTGTAACACTTGCTGGGTTCCGAGCTGTTTGGCCACTTTTCTGTCCAGTTCAAACTCCTGTCGTTTCAGAGATTTTCTTAGGGATCTCCGGATCCAGAGTGCAGCGAGCAGAAATATGGGACTCGGGAAATAGAGAACCGGACCCGACAATCCTCCGGAGGCGGCAGCAGGGATTTCGAACAGTAGAAGGAAGAATAGCTCGCGGGGGGCGAGGGCGATTTTTCCGAGCAGCCTGCTCATTCTTCCTTTGTTGTAGGCCTTGAATCTCACCATGTGCAATGCGATGAGAATCTTCCATTCATCTAGTGACATTTTTCCTTTCAGGAATTCAGGCAGCATAAGTTCGGCCACGAGGAGCGACCCTGGAACAGTGACAGTTTCTTTAGAGAGGATTGTTGGTTTTGATATTATCCCGCCTGTGCTGTGATAGCGGTCTAGTCTTCCCCAGACAATCTGTCTGTACCAGTACGGCATCTGGAATTGCGCTGAAAGTTCTCTTGTCAACTGTAAAAGCGCGTTGTCGTCTGGACTTGGACCTGTCTTGATTCTCTCGTACCAGCTACGCCGGCGCAGTCTATCCAACAATAGCTGCTAGAATTGGGTTTGAATCTTATACATTTAGCGCCTGATGGCGCTACACAATAGTGTATTCGAGGGCATCGTAGATTACAATTACAGCGGACTCACAAAGTGCCCATTAGTGCGCTACGTCTCCTTTCTCCGCGAGCTCTTCGAATCCTTAAGCAACGCGTCAATGACGTCCGCGTTAGTTGCCATCGTCCTTTTGTCAAAGCCGGCTGCTCTTGCAATGTCCATTTCTGGAATTTGCAGTTCTAGGTCTCTGACTGCCTTGAGCATCACGCCCGCGGCTCTCCCTCTGTAACTCATTTTAGGGCCTAGACCCCTTTCAACCGCCGCGTCAAGATAGTCATAGGTTCGCCGGACCAATTCCTCTCTTTCGTTGCTGCTTACTAGACCACGCTCGGCGAAGCCCTCGGCCATACTTTCTATCTGCCTTTTTGTGAGCTGCGAAACAAGGCCTGGAAAAGGTAGGATGCTGTCTTGGACCCCGAATGACTTGATGATACGTTCCTCGGCATCGGCAAGCTTTTCCCTGCTCACAAACATCCTAGACTCAAATTCATGGTCGGTTCGTAGATCTCCCATGGCTTTTGCAGCGATTGATACTGAGGCCATTAGGAAGATTTCTAGATTCTTGTGATCGGCGTTGTATTCACCGATCGGCCTGCTCTTGAAGTCAAGATAGAGCGCAACCGCAGCCTGCTTCACCTCGTTTGGTAATCCGAGCCTCTGCATCGCATCGAAAAACAAGCCGTGCTCCTCCTTGCTCAGGGACTCTACGCCCTTGTTTAGACTGTAGATCCTTTCTTGAGTCTTCACGGGAACTACCTACAAGCAGCCTTCCCAAATACTTAGCCGTTCATTCGAGCCAGAATTGGCCCCAAATTCCTAATTGTGCTTGATCCGACATGCAACGTCTCCGAAATGGCACACTCAGTAGGGACATACTCGGCTCACAACCGCAAACGCGAGCTGCGGAGAAACCAGTGGATTGATCTCGATGACGACTACTGACCTTGGACGTGGATTATTGCCCGTATTGATCTCAGATGGAGGACTAAACCTATGTTCACCGCGAACCGCGTCACGATCATAGATACCTTCTCCCTATCATGAGGGATTCCGGTCTTTCCACGCGCGCGCGTAACGTCGAGAAGTTCAGCGCAAGAGGTAATCGATCTCATAGATGCAAAAAGCAATGAACAAGATGATCGTAGCACCCGCAATCACAACATAGAATCCTCCATAACTAAACCAAAGATACTCTGCCAGGATGAGCGCAAGAAGGAAAGGCCCTAGTAGAGCAAAGAAGTTTCTGTACCAGCGCCCTATCGATCTTGCATAATCGGCATGCAACGATTGGTAGTGGGATTGTCTCCACCACCTAGGCGTGTTGTGGGGTAGTTTCTCTCTGCATATCGTGCAACGCATTACTCTGAACGAAGTCGAACTGCCCAGAAATGAGTGTTTCCGTGGATGTGGCTAGTTTCTCAATGCAAATAGTCAATAACTCCTCCGTCTGCAATAACGGCTGACGAACACTATGAGCGACTGGAACGCTGGCGTTATTCAAGAGTTCCGCAAAAACCGGGGAAAGGTAGG
>VBKE01000426.1 GCA_005879605.1 Deltaproteobacteria bacterium | reverse complement strand
GAAACAGTAACATGCCGTACTTCATTTGATATGCGACACAGTCTCTCGGGAAAGAGCCTGTCGAAGAGTCAGGATGGGGGCAAGCTCGCTGTCGATTACGGTGTGTACCGACTTTTCTCTCGCGTGAATAATCCGGGCTATAACTCTTTTCATCACTTGCCCGGCAGCAAAATGCCGTAGCGCGCCCATTCCTTTTCCACTTTGGCCATGGTTTCGCTTGCCGGCGAACAGATAGGCGGAAAATTCCTCGCATCGTAGCGAGTCGCGTCGATGATCATTTTCGAGGTCCGCGAGGTGGCCCATTGCTCTTCCTTGGGCAATGACGGATCGAGAATAATCCCCGTGAGCTGTTTCAGAATCTCGATATCGCGATTGGCCTGCACCCGCGTGGCAACCGCCCACTCGACTTGAATCGGATCGAAGGGATCGATGTCGGCATCGACGACGATAACTTGCTTGAGGTAACGCCCGGCGACAGTGCCGAGCACCGCAAGCCCCACGTACTTGCCGAATCCCTCGTAAGGTTTTTCCACCGCTACCACCGCGTGTAAGGCACCCCCCGCCGGCACGGTCACATTGACCTTTTTTATTCCGGGCAGAGAAACTTGCCGCATTATTTCCGCTTCCCGCGGCACACCGGTCAAAAAACCCGATTCGTTCGGTTGCATTCCTTCGTAGCTGGCCTGGAGAATCGGATCGTTTCGATAGGTAATCGCCTTAACATGGATGACCGGGCGCGGCGCTTTGTGGCCGCCATAGTGACCGGTGAACTCGCCAAAGGGACCTTCTTCTCGCAGTTCGCCAGGCCGGATCTCGCCTTCGATCACGATTTCAGCCATGGCGGGCACTTCCAGTGGAATCGTTTTGCACGGCACAAGCTCCAGCGACTTGCCACGCAGCGCGCCCGCAATCGCCAGCTCGTCGGTGCCAAAGGGAATCGGTGCTGGGGCGGTCATGACTACCGTTGGATCGGGCCCGAGCACCAGAGCCACTGGAAACGGCTCGTTCGGAGCCTTGTTGCGCTGGAGATTGAGATGAGTGTAAGGGGCCGCAAGGATGCCGAGGGTCTCGCGGTCATGGACCTGGTTGCGATAGAGGCCCACGTTGCGCGTTTTGGTGACCGGGTCCTTGGTCACATGGCAAGACAGCGTAAGATAGGGCCCTCCATCCAGCTCGTTCCAGATCGGCGCCGGAAGCTTGGACAGATCGACGTCCTGACCGACCATCACGTTCTGCTGGCACGCCCCGCGCTTGACAAGCACCGGCGCGAGCGGCTTGGTGGTGCGCCGATTCCACTCTGTCGCCAATTGATCGGGCTCGATACCGAGCGCTAGCGCATAGCGCCGGCGCGACGCCAGCAGGTCGACGGCCAGAGGCATGGCGCGATCGCCGGGCCGTTCGAACAACAAACCGGGACCGCCGGTGCGCAAATTGCGCAAGCAAATGGCGCCGATTTCCTGGTCTAAACTGACCGGAACCTTGACCCGCGAAAGCTCGCCGGCCTGTTCCAAGACGGTTAAATAACTCCTCAAGTCGGTGACGCGTTCAGTGGTCATGAGTGATCCTTTACCGAAAAATTAATTGCCCGAACAAAGCTGGGGCCGTCAGGACATCCTTCAATAGTTCGTCCCCAACTTGTCACCCCCGAACGTTTTAATCGGGGGTCCAGTCCGGAATTCGCCTGTGGTGAGCCTAGTCGAACCATCGCTAGAAGCATGCGGGAATGACGGACACCGACAACGCTGTCGACCATAACTAAACGGAATTACCCCGAAGAAATCAAACAATTCATTCTAACGATGACCGCCGATGCCGACCTTGCTGCCGACGACATGAGCGATCAAAGCGATGACGATGACGACGAGCGACGTAAGAAAGGCGACCACGGCGCCGCGTTCGAATTGACCGCCGAAGGCATAATCGAGCGCCAGCAGCGCCATCGTCCGCGATTGGCTGGAACCCAATAATACCACGGTGCTGATATCGCGCGCCGCCGAGATAAAGCCGAGCAACCCGACGACGATGAACGTGGGCGTCAGGAGCGGGATCAGCACCCGGCGGTAGCATTGCAGCCAGGAACCGCCGGATATTCGAGCCGCCTCTTCGAGCTCGGGTCCAAGTTGGACCAGCACACCCTTGGCGATCTGGACACCGAACGGCATGCTCTTAATGAAGAGAGCGATGATCAACAGGTAAACCGAGCCGTACAGAGGCAAGAGAACTCTGGTTTCGAATACGGTCCACAGAAGCGCGAGTCCCATCAAGATGCCCGGAATCGCCCACGGTAGCCACGAGATAAAATCCAGAACCGCCTTTCCCTTGAATTGCCGTCGCACAACCACGTACGCGATGAGGGCATAGATAGCCGCCCCGCTAATCGCGGTGCCGAGCCCGACGATCAGCGTGTTCCACAGGGACTTGATCAGGCTCGGATCGGCAAGCACTCGCTGCCAATTTTCGATCGTCCAAGGTCGGGGAATATTGAAGTAGCCAAAGGCGCGCATGAACGTCCCCATCAGGAGCACCATCAGAGGCACGACCGTCACGGAGAATGCAATCAAAGCGACCACCGAGAATATCGGCCAGCGCCAGCGTCCGAGACTGGTGGGATTGGTGCTGAACCCTCGTCCGGTCACCGTCCGATAAAGACGCTGGCCAAGGTAGCTGCGCTGCAGCGCGACCATGACCATTAGGAGCACTAGAAAAATACTTCCCAAGGCCGTTGCCGGCGCATATTCCGGCGGCTCATAGGCGACCAGGTCGCGGATTTTGGTCGAATACACGAACAGACCGATGGGAACGCCCAGCAACAGTTCGATCTCGAACGCTTCCATGGAGCGAATCAGTCCCAACACGGTCGACACCAATATCGCCGGCATCATGAGTGGAATGACGATGCGAATCAAGGTAACGACCGGATTGGCGCCGCAACTGCGCGCGCTCTCTTCGAGGCTCGCATCGAGATTGCGAAACGCCGGTGCCAAGAGCAACACCTTGACGCCAAGGCTGGTCGTCATGTGCACCCAGACAATGCCCCAGTAGGAATAAATATTGAAAATCGGTCCGCCGACAAATGGCAGCGTCTGCAGCCATTGATTGACCAAACCGAACTTGCCGTCGAGAAGTAAGATCCAGCCCAACGCGACCGGCAAAGGCGGCAGAAAGAAAGAAATCCAGAACATGAACTCCAGGGCTTTTTTCCACGGCAGGTCGGTGCGGGCGATCAGCCAGGAGAGCAGCACGCCGATCACCAGCGCGATCGACTGGCGCACGACGGCGAGCGACACCGTGTTCCACAATGCTTCGAGAATCGACGGGTCGCTGAAGGCGCGACGCCAGCCGGCAAGGCCATAGACCGGAGCTTCGCCGGGCCTGGCAAGTTGAAAGCTGCCTACCAGCAGCAACAAAAGCGGCGTCAGGACCAGGAACGCGACCACGGCGAAAAGCACGGCGATACAAATCGTCGCCGGCTCGATCGCCAGCAATCTGGGCTGAGAAATGGCATCCGCGGTGGAAACTTTGGCCATGAGCTTAATTCGATTCTATTGCGCGAGCTGTCCGTACTGCTATGCTTGATATTTTTCGCAGCTGTCGCAAATTTTCTGATCGCTAGTCATCATAGATGCAGTACTTCACGGAAGATATTCTCGCCACGAAGTCATTCATGATCTTACGCTCGCCCACAGAGGATGAAAACGGAACCCTCTTCCTAAACCCTGGATTGGCCTCCAATAGATATCCCTCCCTTTATGCCACTCCATACCAACTCGTCACCCCCGAACGTTTTAATCGGGGGTCCAGTCCGAAATTCCCCTGGATTCCCGCTAAAAGCATGCGGGAATGACGAAATCTAGGACTGCCACGTCCCCACCCAATTTTCGAAGGAGATCATGAAGGCCACAAAGGCTCCGGATATTTTTGATCATAAACTTCGTGCTCTTCGTGTCCTTCGTGGTGA
>VBKE01000425.1:531-5029 GCA_005879605.1 Deltaproteobacteria bacterium | reverse complement strand
GCGGCCAGACCGGTGTTTGAATATACCGTAACGTTTGTGCCTACCGTAGCAATCTGCGTAAAGCTGTGCCCATTGGTTCCCCGATCTATATAGAACGAATCCTCATTATTGGAGTTATCCTGCCAGGCCAGGTTGATCTGGCTACTTGACACAGCAGTAGCCGTAAGGTTTGAAGGCGCTGGAGGCGTCGCGATTGGCGTCGGAGTCGGTGTAGCAGTAACAGTTGGGGTAGGACTTTGAACTGGCGTCGAAGTCGGCGTGGCGGTCGCTGTCGCAGTTGGCGTTGGGGTCGGGGTATCAGTCGGTGTTGGGCTAGCTGTTGGAGCCGGCGTCGGCGTAGGTGTGCTGGTGGCTGTGGGAGTTGGGGTTGGGGTCGGCGTGTTAGTCGGTGTTGGCGTAGGAGCTGGCGTCGCGGTGACCGTAGGAGTTGGTGTAACCGTCGCAGTTGGAGTAGCCGTGGCCGTAGCGGTAGGTGTAGGCGTGTACGTGGGAGTTGGTGTTGAGGTCGGCGTATCAGTCGGGGTTGGGCTAGTTGTTGGAGCAGGCGTAGGCGTGCTGGTGGCCGTGGGAGTTGGCGTTGCGGTCGCTGTCGCAGTTGCAGTTGCAGTAGGCGTCGGCGTAGGGGTAGGTGTAGGGGTAGAAGGGGTAGGTGTTGACGTGGCAGTCGGAGTTGGGCTCGCGCCGGCATACGTTGTTGCGCTGGCCACATTTGACCAATTTGAACTAAGCCCGCATACCTGGTTATACGCACGAACCTCATAATAATATCGAGTTGAGGGGCTTAAATTCCTATCAGCATAGAAATTTACCGTCGAGCCAGAGAGGAAACCAATGCTTGTAAAGAGTGCACCGTCCACGCTTCGATCGATTCTATATCCGAAAGCATTTGGATCATTATCTTGCCAACGTAAATCGATCTCGCTAGATGATACAGCAGTGGTCGTTAAATTAGACGGGCCTACGGGAGTCTGACATGGAGTAGGGGTTGGTGTAGGACTTGGGGATGGCGTTGGTGGAGGCAGAGTAGTATCAATGTGGATAATATTGGCCACTGAAGGGACGCCGTTCGAGTTCAGGATAAACAGCATGTAGTAACCCGGCGGAGTGTTGTTGGGGTTTGAAGGCGCCGTCACGTTCAGGCCGCCCGTAGCTTGCGAGAAACTTGGCCGGCTGATGCGCTGTCCCATGTTAAAGCCGTGGGTCACGGAAGAAAGCGCAATCAGTGTAACATTGGAAATGTTCGCGGCGTCGGGTGGGCCGACGAAAAACGACTGCCCGTACACTACGCTCGTGGGCGCCGACGTGATAGTCGGCCGCGAGCCGTGGAAAAGATAAGGAGGTGAATATATTTCTGCTGAGGCTCCGCCAAACGATCCTCCTGCTGACAAAACGCGTCCATCCGGCAGCAGCAGGGCGATGGAGTGGTAACTTCGAATCGTGGTCAGGCTCGCCATGGTTGTCCACGTCCCGGTTGCCGGATCCCAAAGCTCACTTTCGTATGCTGGGTTGCTTGGTTGAGTGTTCGGGTCCTCAGTCCCCCTGCTTCCGCCGCTCACCAGGACTTTGCCGTCTGCGAGTATAGTAGCGTTAAAAAGTTTCCGTCCTCCCGTCACCATCGATCCAGTGTACGTCCAAACGGGAGTCGGACGGTTCAGATCGATGACCTCTGCGGTGTTCGTTGGATAGGGGCAATTGCCAGCGTAAAATCCGCAGGGGCTTCCGCCCATGAGCAGCACTTTGCCATCGTCATACATCACTGCTGATCCCCAATTACGAGTCCCGTAATTGCTATTTCCTACGGTGCTCCAAGCCCCACTGCCAGTAACATCAAGGTACCGGGTCGTCTGGCTGGGCCCAGCACAGAACACCTTGGCGTTAGGCGCAACAAACATGTATGGATAAAAAGGCAGTGCCAGGTCCGCTGTGGTCAAGTAGCGCCAGGATGCCGTTGCCGTCTGCCACACCTGAGGTTCGACATTGATATTATTGCTCGAATCGATCGTGCCACTGATCACGAGCATGTCTCCATTCGGCAGCGTGGTATTCGTCGGGTACCATCGACTGTTATTCATATCAGGCAGGCGGGTCCAGGTGTTATACGAGGGGTCATACGTGTACGCGTTGGGCAGCCCGATAAAGTTGTCCACGTTTCCACCGGCCACGAGGAGCTGTCCATTAGCCAGAAAGGCATGGCCTGAACAGAAAAGATTGGATCCGGATTGCGGAGCCGAAGTATTCGTGCTCGTCGAGGGATCCCAACGTTGCGGGTAATAGCCTTGGCCGAACGGCGGCCACCAAAGCACCTTGCCCGTCGGCAGCGCGTGAGCATGGACTGCTATGTATGGCCACGTCATCACCGATGAAAACTGCCCGACGGTAGCAGGGTCCTGGCCGCTCGCAGAGGAGACTGCAATCAAATGCGCTACTGCAAAGCAATGCAATGCGACTAATCGAAGTTTTAGCCGCTCGGAAGCGCGCGAGCAACACTTCGTCGGAGGATCAAGAGGAAGTGACTCCCAGCCGATCATAGGTGGCATGTATTAATCGTGTAACCGTCGCAAACAGGCGTACGAGCACACTGGATGCCAACGATAATTGAGTTGATGTAAGTAAGTGGTGATTAGCAAATTGCGAATTGTCCAGATTGGGACGAAAAATAAAGAAACGTAAGGATTTCCGACAGTCGATCCTATACAAATCATCTAAGTTCCTGATTATCAATTGAATACATCTAAATCTTCCAGGGTTAGCAATTCCGACGTTCTGAGCCGCCGAGAGACGGGGCTGATAATCTGTACGGTGAATGTCCAATTCCTTGTTTCAACGACTCTCTCTCTTCTTTTTCGATCATAAATTGCTATATGATCGCCAGTTCCCAAATTTCCGATAAACTCTGTTCAACAGCGCACGTTCAATGAAGCGATGAGTTGAGCGGTACTTGCCTTCTGCTCCGGCTACAAGCAATGCGAGCTTCGGCTTGTTGATTTCTAGGCTGGAACCCAGTTTAGGATGGGCGGTCAGCAGGATGTGGCATCGCTGCTCTAGGGGGATGTGATCCAAAAGTGTTTTCAAGCATCAGTTGCAATGCTTTTCGATCGTATTTGCCGTTTGCGTTTAGCGGGAACCGGCGTAGAAGCAGGACATTGCGAGGCAACATGTAAGCTGGCAGCTTTTCTTTGAGCCGACCAATCAACGCATCGGTGTCGAAACTGTCGGTTTCTAAGAAAACTTCGATTCCATCTGCACCGCTTTCTGTCGTAGGCCACCCTAGGGCAACGACTCCTTCTAGTCCGGATACCTGCCTTACAGCGGCCTCCACCTCACCTAGCTCTACCCTGTGGCCGAGCACTTTGATCTGATTGTCAAGTCGTCCCAAATATACGAGTGCTTCACCCGGCCAAGGCCGGCGGACGCCATCTCCCGTTCTATAGTAGGTGCCGTTCTTGCCGGCAACGGAAACAAATGCCTGTCGAGTCTTCTCCCCATCCTGCCAGTAACCCAGGCCCAGCTGCGGACCAGTCATGAGCAGCTCACCGTCCCTCCCGTGTTCCACTTCGCGCAACTGCTCATCGACGATTAGCGCCCGCATGCCATCGAACGGTTGGCCGATCGGCACGATTCCTTGCTCGCATTCGTCGGGTGACGTTGTGTTGTTCCATCTGTAGGCGGTGCAAGCGATGGTCAACTCCGTGGGGCCGTAAATATTCTCAATCACCGAATTCGGTGCTGCGAGCGCCCAGTGACGCACGATTTCCACAGGCAAGGCCTCGCCGCAAAACAAACTCAATCGCAACCCCGGGTACATGCCCGGTTTGAGAACTCCGAATCGGCGCATAAACACCGCGGTGGAAGGGACCGAAAACCAGACCGTCAATCGCGCGTCATTTATAAATGCGCCCGGCTTGATCAACTGTTTCTGAGTCGGGCAACACAAGCACGCCCCATGTTCCCACGCCACAAACATGTCATGTGCTGACAAATCGAATGTAAGGTCGAACGTTTGCGAGACGCGATCGTTGCTCGTGAAGCGGTAGCGCTTCGTGACGTAGTCTAGGTAATGAAGCACGTTGGCGTGGGACACCATCACGCCTTTCGGTTGCCCCGTGCTGCCCGAAGTGAAGAGCAGATAAGCAATCGAATCGACGGCGACATTTACTGGACGCCATTGCTCGGCGTCAGCCAGCTCATTCGCTCCTATAATCCGATGCGCGGGAAACTTCGCCGCCAATTCAGTGACGTCGGCGCGGTCTGGACAGACGATGACCAATGGAATGGCCATGCCGCATAGTAATTCCTGCAACTGCGGTTCGGAGCAAGCATCGACGATCATCGATCGACACATGGACCTCTCCAGCATCAGCCGCGTTCGAACTACTGGGAACGTCCGGTTCAGGGGTACGTATCCATGACCGGCCATCAAAGCTCCGAGCACCGCAGCGTACGCCGTCTCAGAACGGTAAGCGAACACTGCCGTCAACGGAACTGCGCCGGGCATCGC
>VBKE01000425.1:0-461 GCA_005879605.1 Deltaproteobacteria bacterium | reverse complement strand
AAACTGCTCACAGGACCGCAGAAATCCAGTCCACAGCAAGCGGTGCGAATCTGTCGTGTCGCTCATTCGGTCCCAGTCCGACCGGTCGTTTAAGTTTAATTTAGCGGCAAGCTGGTAAGGCAGCTGTTTGCCCGCGCGAGATATCTATGCTTTCCAAACTTTGCCAGGTCGTACGTGTTTCCCGGACATTGCGTTTCGCGTGTCCACGATGCATTGGGCCCAATCGCCCAACTCCTGGTAGTTCACGCAAGCGTGATTTGTGGCGATAAGCACGAGATCGAAGCCTTCGATTACCGTTTGGTCCACTCAATAGATTTTTTCCCCGCAAACTGCGAATTCTCGCGTGTTGGCTTGATAAGCGGCACATACGGATCGTAGTAATCCGCTTCCGCGCCGCGTTCACCGAGCAAGTTCATCAAGACATAACTGGGCGATTCGCGGTCATCATCGACATTCGGCTT